>NZ_KB905555.1:0-9097 GCF_000380965.1 Paenibacillus ginsengihumi DSM 21568
GCGCAGCCGCCGTAGTCGCCGCGGCGGGCAGTATGCGGCGGTGCCGGCATGGCCGCGCAGCCGCCGTAGTCGCCGCGGCGGGCAGTATGCGGCGGAGCCGGCATGCTGCGGCAGTCGGAGTGCAGCGATGCCGGCATGGCCGCGCAGCCGCTGTGGTCGCAGCCGCTAGCGCTTACTCGCCGCCGTCGCTGTCCGGCCCGCTTTGCTGCCGCTGCAGCGCGGCCTTGAGCGCCTCGCCCAGGCTTGAGCCGAGCTGCACGTTGTCGCTGTACTGCTGGATCAGCTTCGTCTGCTCGCGCCTGCCGCCGCGGCCCTTCTTGTCGTCGCTCAGCATCTCGATGACGTTGCATGGCCGGCACTGGGCGTATTTTCCCGCTTTGCCGGTATGAATCTCCATCTTCTTGCGGCATTGCGGGCAGCGCTTGTTCGACAGCGGCGCCTCGGCCGCGCGGGAATAGCTGCATTCCTTATTGCTGCACACGAGCCGCTTGCCCCGCTTCGTCTTCACTTCCGCCAGCGGCTTGCTGCATTCGGGACAGCGGGAATGGGTCAAGTTGTGCGGCTTGTATTCCGCTTCGCTCGCTTTGACCTCGCTCACCAGCTTGACCGTCTGCTCGCGGATGCCGCGCATGAACGCCTTGGCGTCGCCCTTGCCCTTGGCAATCCGCTCCAGCTCCTGCTCCCATACGGCCGTGAGCTCCGGCGTGCGCAGCTCCGGCGAGACGAGCTCGATCAGCTGGGCTCCTTTGCCCGTCGGCTGCAGCGTGTTCATGCGCCGTTCGATCGTATCGGAGGAGAGCAGCTTCTCGATAATGTCCGCCCGGGTCGCCGGCGTGCCCAGGTTGTGCTTCTCCATGGCGGTCAAGAGACTCGCTTCCGTATACCGCCCCGGCGGCTTCGTCGCCTGCTTGTGCAGCTTCAGGCGGGGGACGTCAAGCTCTGCGCCGACGCTGAGCGGCGGCAAAGCTTGCAAGCCGGCCGGGCCGCCGAAGCCGTCCTCGTCCTGCCGCCCGTCGCCGTCCTCGTCGTCGGCGCCGCCAAATTCGGCATCCTGCCCGTACACGGCCCGCCAGCCGGGGTCGCGGAGCACGCGGCCTTTGGCATGAAACGTCTCGCCGCCGATATCGAGCGTCACGGCCGTATCGTCGTAGCGGCAGGGCGGATAAAACAGCGCGACGAACCTTTTGACGATCAGGTCGTACAGCTTGCGCTCATCGGCGCTTAAAGCCGCCAAATTCGGCGTTTCCTCCGTCGGAATGATCGCGTGGTGGTCGGACACCTTGCTGTCGTCCACGACCCGTTTGGACAAGGGCGGGAGCTTGCGGCCAAGCGGCTTCACGATGGAGGCGTACGCCGGCACCTGAAGCGCCGCGAGGCGGGCCGGAAGCGTCGCCGCCATATCCGACGACAAATAGCGGGAGTCCGTCCGCGGGTAAGTGACCAGCTTATGCTGCTCGTACAGCCGCTGCAGCACGTTCGACGTCTGCTTGGCCGTGAACTGGTATTTGCGGTTCGCATCGCGCTGCAGCTCGGTCAGATCGTAGGCCAGCGGATGCGGCTCGCTGCGCTCCGTTTGTTTGAGCTGCGCCACTTTGGCCGAGCGCGCGCGGCTCAGCTTCTGCAGCAGTTCGTCGGCTTCCTGCTTGTCGAACAGCCGTCCGTCCGGGCGGCGGCTGCTGCGCCATACGGCCTGGAACGGGCCCAGCTCGGCCTTCAGCATCCAGTAATCGCGGGATTGAAACGCCCGAATCTCGCGCTCGCGCTCGATCAGCATGGCCAGCGTCGGCGTCTGGACCCGTCCGGCGGAGAGCGAGGCGCCGTGCTTGCACGTCAGCGCGCGGGTTACGTTCAGACCGATCAGCCAGTCCGCTTCGGCGCGGCATACCGCCGACCGGTACAGGTTATCGTAAGCCCTCCCGGGCTTTAAGGCAGCGAAGCCTTCGCGAATCGCCTTGTCGGTCTGCGAGGAGATCCAGAGGCGGTCGAACGGCTTTTTCCAATGAATGAGCTCCATAATCCAGCGGGCGACGAGCTCTCCCTCGCGCCCGGCGTCGGTCGCAATGACGAGCCGCTCCAGATCGGCGCGCTTCGCCAGCTGCGAGATCGCCTTGAGCTGATGCGACGTCTCGCGGATCGGCTTCAGCTTCATTCGTTCGGGCGCGAGGGGGAGATCATCCAGAGACCACTGGCGGTATTTCGGGTCGTAGTCCTCCGGCTCGGACAGCTCGACCAGATGACCGAGCGCCCAAGTAACGACATATTTCGGGCCCTCCATATAATGCTTGTGCTTCTGCTGGCAGCCGAGCACGCGCGCGATCTCCCGGGCGACGCTCGGTTTTTCGGCTAAAATCAACGATTTCATTGCAGTTCCTCCACTGTAGTTGTTCAGCGCCGGTACGATTCGCGCTTAAGGCGCCCGGCTAAAGGCGAGGCCGTAAAGCACGCGCCCGCGCGCCTGCCGCCGACCCTCTCATGCTGCTTCTGCGTCCAAGGGCGGCGGCGAAGTCCAACAACGAGCATTGTATCATTTGCATTCGCCCCATTGCCAACCGTCAGGACGAAAAAAAGCTACTCTCTTCCGTACAGCTGCCGGTACTCGGTCGGCGTCATGCCTTCCTGCTCCAAAAACCGCTTGTTGAAGTAGCTGACGTTCGGATACCCCGCCTTGCCGGCAATTTCCCGCACGGTCAGCTCCTTTTCCTCCAGCAGCCACTGCTTGGCCCGCTGCATGCGGCAAAGGGTGATGAACGTCATCGGCGACATTTGCGTCGTCTTTTTGAACAGCTTGCAAAAATAATGGCTGCTGACTCCCGCCTCCGCCGCCCACCGCGACAGGTCGAACGGCTCGCATGCCTCGCGCTGCATCGACTGCAGCAGCTGCAAAATGCGGTTGACGGCATCGGTATTTTTGGTCACGGTGAGCGGAACCGCGTGCGCCGTAAACTCGGCGAGCACGGCGTAAGTCAAGGTGGACAGCACCGGAAGGTTCAGCAGCCCGTTCGCCTCCGTCTCGGCGAGCAGCCGCTCCATAGCCTGTTCGAACGGCTTGCGCTGGCGCAGCGTCCACAGCGGGGAGCGGCTGAACCCTCGCTCCAGCATATATTCGTGGAGCGCCTTGCCGTAGAAATGCACCCACCGCACGCTCCATGGATCGTCCGCGCTGCTGTAGTAGCGCTGCTCCTGGAGAGGGAAGTACAAGACGGCGTCCCCCTCCTTGAGCTCGAATATTTTTTGCTCGTATTCCACATAACCGCGGCCGCTGACGACATAGTGGATATTGAAATTGTTCAGGGAATGCTCCGGCCGGTATACGCTGTGATCCGGCTCGTCCCAATACCAGCCGACGGATTCCGGCAGCACGAGATACGGATGGTCGCTAATCGTAGGAAGTAACCTTTGCCGCTTCATATCGCCGCTCCTTCTCGAGATGGCCCCGCGCCCGCTTGCGAGTGGCACCATCATTAGAACAATATAGTGTTAATCATGCGCAAAAAGATTATATTTTCATTTTAATTGTGCTCAAATATAATGGCAATATCGTATTAATTCAAATTCTGTATCAGGCTGATGGAGGTTCGATCCGATGAGTGAAAAAAAGCTGCGCTGGGGCGTTCTCGGCTGTGCGGGCATTGCCAAGCGGGCGGTCATCCCGGGCATTCAGCAATCGCAGAGCGGCATCGTCGCCGCAGTGGCGAGCCGGGGAATCGATAAGGCGACGGAGACAGCCGGGCAATTCGGCATCGAGAAAGCGTACGCAAGCTACGAGGAGCTGCTGGCGGACAAGGAGATCGACGCCGTCTACATCCCGCTGCCGAATCATCTGCACAAGGAATGGACGATTCGCGCTGCGGCGGCGGGCAAACATGTGCTCTGCGAAAAGCCGATCGCGCTCAACGCCGAAGAGGCGAAGGAGATGGCTGAGGCGTGCGCGCAGGCGGGGGTGCTGCTGGCCGAGGCCTTCATGTACCGCTATCATCCGCGCTACGAGATGGTGAAGGACGCGATCCGCTCCGGCGAGATCGGGGATATCCGCGGCATTCACGGCACATTCACGTTCAATAACGCGAAGGATGCGGGCAATGTCCGCTACCGCAAGGAATGGGGCGGCGGCTCGCTGTACGACGTCGGCTGTTATCCGATCAGCGCGGCCAGGCTTATTCTGGAACAGGAGCCGGAAGCGGCGACGGCACACGCCTTCTTCTCTCCGGAGCACGACGATGTGGACATGATGCTGAGCGGCCTGGTCGAATTTGCCGGCGGCGTTGCGCTTTCGTTCGACTGCGGCATGTGGGCGAGCGGCCGCAATACGCTGGAGATCGTCGGCACGGACGGGCGCATCGAGATTCCGTCGGCGTTCGTCGCCCGCGGCGATGAGTCGGACCATTTTTTCATCACGTCCCAAGGGGGACGCAGGGAGGTTGCGGTGCCGCATCTGAACCAGTACGCGCTGCAGGCCGACGCGATCGCCAGAAGCGCGCTGCACGGCGAGCCTCTGAAGTTCCCGGCGTCCGACGCCGTAAGCAATATGCGCGTCCTCGACGCCTGCCTGAAGTCCGCCCGGGAAAGGGTGCGGGTCGCGCTATCCTAAACGCCGGCATCGGCCCATTCGGGCAGGCTGGAGCAAACTGAACAAACGCTGGATGGGAGGAATTCCGTATGCAAACGATTCGCATTGAAGGTTTGGACAAACCGGTTTCCAGGCTGATTCAAGGCGGGGACTTTTTCAGAGAAAACGAATACGACATGGTATGCCGCGTGCTGGACGATTTTTTCGCAGCCGGGGGAAATGCGATCGACACCGCGCATATTTACTGCGGAGGGGAGAGCGAGACGACGATCGGGCGCTGGATGCGCGAGCGGGGGAACCGGGAGCAGGTCGTTATTTTGACCAAAGGCGCGCATCATGACAGGACCGGTCCGCGCGTCAATCCGCAGGCGATCGAGCACGATCTGCTGACCAGCCTGGAGCGGCTCGGCACCGATTACATCGATTTGTATGCGCTGCACCGCGACGATCCGGCCGTGCCGGTCAGCGTCATTGTCGACGCGCTTAACGAGCATATTCGCGCCGGGCGCATACGGGCGATCGGGGGATCGAACTGGACGCACGCCCGGCTGCAGGAGGCGAACGATTACGCCGCCGCGAACGGGCTCGTCGGCTTTACGTTCAGCAGCCCGAATTTGAGCCTGGCCAAAGCCAATGAGCCGCGCTGGGCGGGCTGCGTATCGACCGACAGCGCCGCGCAGGAATGGCACGGCCGCACCCGGATGCCGCTGCTGTCCTGGTCCTCGCAGGCCGGCGGATTTTTCACCGGGCGGTTTGCGCCGGATCGGCTGGAAGACAAGGAGATGGTCCGCGTCTATTACAGCGACGACAACTGGGAACGTCTGCGCCGCGCGGAAGCGCTCGGCAAGGAAAAAGGCGTAACGGCGATTCAGATCGCTCTCGCCTATGTGCTGAACCAGCCGTTTCCGACTGCCGCGCTCGTCGGCGCCCGGAACGCCGCGGAGCTCGCTTCTTGCTGTCAGGGGGCGGACATTCGCCTGACCGCGGAGGAAGTGCGCTGGCTGGAGGACCCGTCGTACCACCGCTAATACGAAAACGGCGTTCATCGAACCCGCAATACGCCTGCAGCGCAGCCGCTGCCCTGGGAAGCGCAAGCCGTTTCCTGAGGGCAGCGGTTTTTTTGAACGTTACAGAAAGTTTAACTTCGCTAAAGCGATAAAGCGAAGTGCGACTTTCTGTACCAAGAAAAACGACCGCTGGACCGCGGTCCGCTCATCCTCGAATACGTCGATAGATGGTTTACTCAGGCGCCATTACGGCAGGCTCATCCAGCTTGTCCAGCTCGCTTCACACTATAGGCCAAACCGGCTCTGTCCTTGGCGGCAAGCCGTTTTTTGGGGCTGCTCCATTTGCTCCGCATGACCTTGATTAGCAGGAGATCGTACTATAAGATAAGGACGGCGAAGCTGTTTCCTCACAGGTTCTAAGTTTTAAACGAACGGGAAGCGGCGCGTCATTGTTTAAGAGGAGGGCGTCATCGTTTTGCATATAAACGAAACGGCAAAACCTGCCAACGTTGCAGGATTGGCACATGGAGATAGGGAGGCAAGGAAGCGATCCCGGCTTAAGGCTTGGCGGAGGATAAGAATCCGGCAGGGTATCGGGAACCATGCCGGTTCGGCGAGCACAGCCTGTTCAACGAACGAGACTGGGGCAATGAACGGGAGGCAGCGGCCCCCGCACGGCGGCCGGCGAACGCAACGCGGAGGCGTGCCGATATTGTACAAAAGCTGGACAGCATTGCGAAGCGTTCGCAAGTGTAGTTTCATAGACTGGCCGCATTCGCGAGGCGAACAGTACGGCAGCGCAAGGAGAACGGAGCAGACAGCGGTGAGCGCATCGTGAGCGCGCTGCCGATTAATGAAGTCCTGCCCGAGCTGACCGCCGCGCTGCGCGAGCGGACGGCAGCGGTGCTCGTCGCCGATCCCGGGGCGGGCAAAACGACGCGCGTGCCGCTGGCGCTGCTGGACGAGCCGTGGCTGGAAGGCAGGCGCATCCTGATGCTTGAGCCGCGCCGGCTGGCCGCTCGTTCGGCCGCCCGGCATATGGCTGCGCTGCTTGGGGAAGAGGTCGGGGAGACCGTCGGTTACCGCGTTCGCCTGGATACGAAGGTCGGCCCGCGCACGCGCATCGAGGTCGTGACCGAGGGCGTGCTGACTCGCATGCTGCAGGAGGACCCTGCCCTCGAGCGGGCAGCGTGCGTCATCTTCGACGAATTTCATGAGCGCAGTCTGCAGGCCGATCTGGGCCTGGCGCTATGCTTGCAGTCGCAGACGGTGCTGCGCGGCGATCTGCGGCTGCTCGTCATGTCGGCAACGCTTGATGCCGAGCCGGTCGCCCGGCTGCTCGGGGATGCGCCGGTCATCTTAAGCCGCGGCAGGGCGTTTCCCGTGGAGACGCATTATATGGCGCGGCGGCCAGAGGGGCGCATCGAGTCTGCGGTGGCCGCAGCCGTACAGCAGGCGCTTGCCCGCGAAGACGGCAGCGTGCTCGTCTTCCTGCCCGGAGCGGGCGAAATTCGGCGCGTCGAGGCGCTGCTCGCGGAGGCAAAGCTCGGCCCGCACATTACGGTGGCGCCGCTGCACGGCAGCCTGCCGCAGGAGGCGCAGGACCGCGCCATCGCGCCGCCGCGCCCCGGCGAGCGCAAGGTCGTGCTCGCGACCTCGATCGCCGAGTCGAGCCTGACCGTCGAAGGCGTTCGCATCGTGATCGACAGCGGGCTGGCCCGCGTGCCGCGCTTTTCGCCGCGCACCGGGATGACGCGCCTCGAGACGGTGCCGGTCTCGCGGGCGTCGGCCGACCAGCGCCGCGGCCGTGCCGGCCGGCTCGCGCCCGGCGTCTGCTGGCGGCTGTGGCCGGAAGCCGACGACCGCCTGCTGCCGGCGCACCGCGTGCCGGAGCTGCTGGAGGCGGACCTGGCGCCGCTGGCGCTTGAGCTGGCCGCCTGGGGCGCCGACCCGGCCGAGCTGGCGTGGCTCGATCCGCCTCCGGCAGCGGCGTACAGCCAGGCCTGCGAGCTGCTGCGCAGCCTCGGCGCGCTGGACGGCCGCGGGGCGATCACGCCGCACGGCCGGCGAATGGCCGAGCTCGGCGCGCACCCGCGGCTCGCGCACATGATGCTGCGGGCCGCGGAGCTCGGGCTCGGCGGCGCCGCCTGCGAGCTGGCCGCGCTGCTCGGCGAGCGCGATATCGTGCGCGGCGGCGGTCCCGCCGGCGGGCCGGGCGCCGACATCCGGCTGCGCTTGGAGGCGCTCGCGGGCGGCGCGGAGAGCGGGCGCGGCGCGAGCGTCGACAAGGCGGCGGCCCGGCGCATCCTCGCCGAGGCGGCCGGCTGGAAGCGCGCGCTCGGCGCAGGTGGCGCAATCGGCGGCCCGGCGGCGGCGGCGAACGCGGCAGGCCTGCTGCTGGCGTTCGCCTACCCGGACCGCATCGGCCAGGCGCGGGGCGGCGGCCGCTTCCTGCTCAGCGGCGGGCGGGGCGCCTTTGTCGCGGCCGGCGATCCGCTGTCGGCAGCGCCGTATATCGTCGCCGCGGAGCTGGACGACGCCGGAGCCGAGAGCCGCATCTGGCTGGCGGCGCCGGTGGACGAAGCGGAGCTGCGCAGCCGCTTCGCGGATGCGACCGCGGCCGAGGAGACGGTCGCCTGGGATCGGGACGCCCAGGCCGTCCGCGCCCGGCGGCGGCTGCGGCTCGGCGCGCTCGCCTTGTCCGACGGGCCGCTGCCGGATCCGGACCCGGAGGCGGTGCTCGCCGCGCTGCTGGACGGACTCGCCGCCGAGGGGCTCGGGATGCTGCCGTGGACGAGCCAGGCCCGGCAATTGCGCCAGCGGCTGCAGTTCATGCGCCGGCTCGAGCCGGATTGGCCGGACGTGTCCGACGAAGCGCTGCTGGCTTCGGCTGCCGAATGGCTCGGCCCGCATGCGTACGGCATGCGCAGCCGCAGCGACCTGCAGCGGCTGGACGTCCGCGAGCTGCTGCTGGGCATGCTCACCTGGGAGCAGCGGAGCGCTTTGGATTCCGAGGCGCCGGCTCATATGACGGTGCCCAGCGGCTCGCGCATTCCCGTAAGCTACGACGACCCGGCCGCCCCGGTCTTGGCGGTGCGGCTGCAGGAGCTGTTCGGCATGCGGGAGACGCCCCGCATCGGGCGGGGCCGCGTGCCGCTTACGCTTCACCTGCTGTCGCCGGCGCACCGCCCCGTGCAGGTAACCCGCGATTTGGCCAGCTTTTGGCGCGACGCTTATTTCGAGGTGAAGAAAGATTTGAAGGGGCGTTACCCGAAGCATTATTGGCCGGACGATCCGCTCGAGGCAACCCCGACGAACCGCGCAAAGCCGCGGACATAAAGGACCGCAGGCACGCGAATCGCGGACGAAGCGCGAACATAGATGGGCCACGGGCGCACGGAGCCGCGAACAAAGCGCGAGCATAGAAGGCCGCAGGAGCACGAGGCCGCGGACGAAGAGCGGACCACAGATGGACGCAGAGTACGGAGCCGCAGACGAAACGCGGGCATTCAGGGCCCGCAGG
>NZ_KB905555.1:9337-85756 GCF_000380965.1 Paenibacillus ginsengihumi DSM 21568
GACCACAGATGGACGCAGAGTACGGAGCCGCAGACGAAACGCGGGCATTCAGGGCCCGCAGGAGCACGAGGCTGCGGACGAAGAGCGGACCACAGGTGGACGCAGAGTACGGAGCCGCAGACGAAGCGGAGGGCATAGAGGGAGCCTGGGTGGGCAGGGCCGAGGGCAGCTGTCCGAAAGCGGCGTTGCCTGCCTCGGGCGGAAGAAGGGCGTGCGTATGGCCGGCCGACAGCGTGCCGCGGACCGCTCGCCATCGCGCCTAGAGCTGTCTTGCGGTGTTGCGAGCAGTCCGCTGCTCCGGCTAGGCAGGGGCCGAACCGGGAGCAAGCCAGGCCGGACGGTAAAATGCCTGGCAGACTCGGGCGGTGCGGCGGCCTTCGCATGTCAAAAATAAATCTGCGGCAGGCTTGCAAAGTGCCCCGGACATGCGCATACACTCCTTGTATAAGGGGAGGGAATGCGCATGATTTGGACCGAGATGGACGTTTCCGAGGATACCAAGAAGCTGCTGAACGAGCTCGTCGCCAGGAAGAAAAAGCTGGATCGCTATGCCAAGCTGCGCGCGCTGCTGGCTTACCTCGCGCTGCTTGGCTCGACGGCGACGGTCGTCTATTTTTACAAGGCGATTCTGATTCCTTCCGGCGGCAACATCATGCGCATGCTGGGGGCACTGGCGGGAAGCTCCGCAAATGTGCTGCTTGTCTTCCTGGCGGCGTTTTTATTTTATTTGATGAATTATTATTCGAAGAAGTACGATAAGCAGAAGGCAAAATACGAGTCTTTGCGAGAGGAGGCGGTCGATCATCTGCGCGGTCCGTCGATCGCTGCCAGACTTACCGACGATAAAGATAAAATCTCCGGCTTTTTGCAGCAAACCTATAAAATCAATGTGACGTACAAAAGCTAGCGGAAAAAAGGACACGGGGGCGGGACGCTGCTACATTGCGATCAAGCGTTAGTGCGACGGTGAATCGCGGGCCGAGGGTAAATCGGCGGTGAATCTCAGCCGAGGGTGAAACTGCGCTACACCGCGATCAAGCGTTAGTGCGACGATGAATCGCGATTAGCAACAAGCCGCGGTCGCATTGCGAGCCGTTTGAGGGGCGCCGCGCGCCGCGCGTCAGTCGGCATCCGCATGCTGCCTTGCCGCTCAATCGCCAAGGGGCATGCCCGCGAGACTTGCAGCTTAATCTGCGCTGCTCCGCGCCGGTCAGCCCAGCGAACTGTCGATGACCTGCTCGGGGACGTTGTCGAACAGCGGGCTGAGCGATTCCTTGCGGTGAATGCGGCTGACGGCTTCGCCGAACAGCGGCGCCGCGGATACCTGCATTATTTTAGCGGAATGGATCAGGTGGGGATTGTCTACGGAATCGGTTCCAATGATGCGCTCGATGGGGCTGGCGTCCAGCTTTTTGACTGCGGCTTCGCTCAGGACGAGATGGGACAGGCAGGCGATAATGCTTACAGCTCCCCGCTGCTTCAGCAGCTGGGCTATCTCCGTCAGCGTTCCGCCGGAAATGGAGAAGTCGTCGACAATAACGGCCGTTTTGCCGGCGACGTCGCCGATCAGCTCAAGCAGCTCGGCCCGCTCGTTATGGCTGCGCCTCGTTTTGTCTCCGATAGCGATGGAAGCGCCGAGATGCTCCGCGAATTTGCGGGCTTGCTTGGCAAAGCCCGCGTCCGGCGAGACGACGACCGGGTCGGCGGGCTGTAGCCGCTTGACCGCCTCGCACAGGACAGGCAAAGCGAACAGGTGATCCACCGGCTTCTTGAAAAAGCCTTGAATTTGCTGGCTGTGCAAATCCATGGCGACGATGCGGTCTACTCCGGCCAGCTCCATTGACTCCGCGCATACCCTTGCCCGGATAGAGACGCGCGGCTCGTCTTTTTTGTCGCCTTTGGCATAGCTGAAATAGGGGAGAATGACCGTTACGGAGTTGGCGCTGGCTCTCTTGAAGGCGTCAGCCCAAAAAAGAATTTCCACGAATTCGTCGTTTGGCCTGAGACCGATCGATTGAACGAGATAGACGTCCTTGTCCCGCACCGTTTCGCCGATGCGAACGAAGATATTGCCTTCCGAAAAGGTTATCGTTTCGGACTGTCCCAGGTTTGCGCCAATATATCGGCACATTTTCTCGGCAAACGCCTTTCCCGAGCTGCCCGCAAAAATTTTGATTTCATGATTGTTCAAATCGATCCCTCCCGGAGCATTCGTCTGCCGTAGGCGGCTGTCATCTAGATTATACGCGCAACTCCGAAAGTTCTGCTTGTTTTTTGTAGCGATTCCGGGATCAGCGCTTGACCAACTAACCCAGGCCTGGACGAGACGCCTTCAGGTTCGCTGCGAACGCTAACGCTGCTGAGAAGCGCTATTTCCATGAATATAGCCTTATTAAAAATATAAGGAAACCGAGCAGCGCTATTTTGCCTAAAAACTCGCTTTCGATCGCTCCGAAGGTACAATTAGGTGGCTGGCGAGCGTTACAATCCGATAACGGTTATTTCTAGCGAAATAAGCTTTGTGGCCAGCGTTAGCGTGGCGGAGTTAGCGCAACAGCGCCAACGCTGCGCCAGACCTTGTGTCACTTCCCAGGATCAAGAAGGGCAGATGTCGGGATTCGACGACACGGCGATCAAGAAAGGTCATGCGTGTAACAACCCGCAGCGCGGTTCGCTGCGATAAGCCGGGGGGAAGGCCGAAAAAGGCAAAGAGCGGGGCGATTCCCGCTCTTGTGCGCAGCTTTATGCGCTGTTTGGAAGCGCTTTCTGATGAATTGACTTGCTGCCGTCTGGATGCGTATAATACCAGATGTAACCGGTTGCAAATTCGCTCCCTGATCATCAGGGTTGCATGCCCATCCCTCAGCACATGAGGCGACAAATCCTGCAAAAAATACAACATTTTCGGCATTTATTGTGCAAGAGAAAGGGGAATGTTGCATTTTATACAACAATTTAGGGGCGATGGGCTTCAAACCCGGAAACATCGCCTGAAATGTTGCACAAAATACACAAAATACAACATTGAGCCGTAAATAGGGTGTATCCCCCCGTTTTTGTTGTACAAAATACAACATTTGCGGGCTCTCGTGAAAATAGTCCGGGGTCCGCGGTCCATTTTCATCATCTGATGGTGCTGCGCGAGAAATCGCTCGTCATAGCCGTCCGCGATTGCTTCGCGCTCGGTTGCCGCATTCGGACCGCGGACATGTCGGCGGCGGAGAACCGTTCAATTGCCCAGAGCGGCCGATATCGCCTGCCAGAATGCCGCCTACCGGAAGCTTCCTGCCAGGGAGATTGCCGTCAGCCAAACTGCCGATTGCCAGGGAGAATGCCGCTGTGGCCTGGCCGTTATGAAGCCGGTCTTGGCGCAGCTTGGCGATAGTTATTTCTGCTCTGCCTCGATTTTCTGGTTCACTTCTTCCTCGGCGGTTCTAAGGGCCGTGTTCAGATCGGTTTCGCCCGTCAGCAGCGGCGTATACTGCTTGCGGATGGCTTCCTCGACAAAGGTATCGTACCGCGTTTTGGCAACGGCCGGGGCGGGACGGTTGAAGAAGACGGCGTTTTTGATGTTTTTGTCCTTCATCTCCGTCTCTTCGCCGAACACCTGCTTGATGGCATCGTTGTTCAGCGTGGTGATGCCTCCGGATTTGGACATCCGGGTCTGGTAGTCGTCCGATATAAACAGCTTCACCACTTCCATCGCGGCATCTTTATGCTCGCTGGTAGATGTAATGAACATGTACGTCGGATACGACTGGCTGCCGACCTTCGGGTTGTCCTTGAAGCTCGGGAGCGAGACAACGTCGTAGTTCATCCCTTTTAACCATTCGTACTCTCCGTACATAAAGCTGAACATCGCCGTATTTTGCGTTTTGGAAAACTCGTCTAAATAAGGGATTTTGTACCATTTGCTTTTCAGCTCGGCTGCCACCTGTTTGTACACGTCGGATTGCATCGGATTAAGCATCGATTCCTGAAGCAGCTTTTTCCAATCCTCGTTGTTCAGCGACGCCCGGTTCGTCTTCGGATCGACATTGACCAGCGAAAGCGGATTCATCCGCAGATAATGGTTGATCGAGGTGGAATAGCCGACGTAATGGACTCCGCCGTCGCTTCTCGTGAGCTTCTTGGACAGCTCGGTCAATTCGTCCCAGGTCATGCCGTCCTGAGGATAGGGCACGCCGAACCGGTCGAAGATGTCCTTGTTGTACATAATGAGCATCGTGCTGTTGCTGATGGGAAGCCCGTACAGCCCGCCCATCACGTTGATCGCCTCGATCGCGCCCGGGTCAAAACGGTTCAAATCGACGTTGTGCTTCTTCACCAGCTCCGTCATGTCCTCGTGCAGCCCGACATCGAGCAGCGAGCCCTTGAGGCCGATCTGGCCGATGGAATCGATAAATATGTCGATCTTCATCGATCCGCTGGCGACCATCTCCGGGAACGATACGGTTTTGTCCTTCGGTATGAATTTGACGGTTACGTTCGGCAGCTTTTCCCGAATATAATTGCCGAACTGCGACATGAACTGTTCCTCGGGAATTCCTGCGTTATGATAAAAAGAGAGCTCGACCGGCTCGGCGAGCGCTCCTCCCGGCTCCGGTTCCGACGCGATGTCCTGCCGCGAGCAGGCGGAAAGCGCCATCGCCGCCGTCAGCGCCAAAACGGCGCAGGTACGCTGTGTTCTTGTCATCTGTTTTTGTCCCCTTTCTAAAATGTGGCTGCCGCTCTCTGAATACGCTGTCATCCCAGCGGATTCATGCTCCATGATAGCGAATGAAACGCCGGAAAGTCTGTTGCCGGGTTTAGCAGATTTGTTGCTGGATTACGATAATGTCCGCCGCGTCCGCGCGGGCAGGGGGTGATGGACGTGCGAATGACGAATTATATGCATTTAAACGAATATCCTTTTTTCTTCCGTTTGCGGGAGGACCGGACGCAGCAGTTTATCAGCGTGCGCCACGCGCATCAGGGCGTCGAGATGCTGTACGTGCACGAAGGCTTCGGGCGGGTATCGATCGACCGGCAGTCGTTCATCGTAAGGCCGGGCACGCTGTTCATTTTTAAGCCGTATCAGCTGCATCAGGTGCAGATGTTTACGAGCTCCCGCCAGCCGTATGTGCGCACGCTGCTGCTGTTCGAGCCGGCTGCGCTGGAGAAGTTCCTGACCGCGTTTCCGTCGCTGCGCAGGCTGCTCTTCTCCATGCTGCACGAACGGACGGCGCCGATGGTGTTCGGGGAACTGGATCCGAGCAGCCTCGATGCGCTTTTTCAGCTGTATCAGGGCGGCTTTCGGCCGATGAACTCCGCGGATGTGATGGAGCACCAGGCGATGCTTCTGATCTCCATGCTGTGCATGCTTAAAACGGCCTGGGACACGGCGACGTCTCCGCTGTCTCCGGTCGAGCAAATGATCCGCTGGATCGATCTTCACTATATGGAGCCCTTCGAATTGAAAAAGCTCGCGCAGGCGGTTCATTTGTCGCCGGCTTACGTCTCTTATTTGTTCAAAAAACAGGTCGGCTCCAGCATTACGGATTATTTGAAAAAGGTGCGCATCCGCCAAGCTTGCTGGCTGCTGAAGACGAGCGATCTTTCGGTAGGGGAGGTGGGCGAGGCGGTCGGCCTGACGAACGAGTCATATTTTTGCCAGCTGTTCAAAGCGGAGACGGGCACGAGCCCGTACCGCTACAAAAAAGATGCGGAAAACAATCCGCCCTTCGTCCCCTTTAAATAAGCGGGATCGAGGCGGCGAGCGCGTTGGTTGCACCGGCTTCGGTGCCGGAGAGAGAACTTCGTGCCAGAGGCAGGACTTCGGTGCCGCAGACAGGACTTCGGCGCTGCTGAGAGGACTTCGCTGCCTGCGCCAGGACTTCGCCGCGCGGATTTGGCGCTGCTGAGAGAACTTCGCTGCCTGTGCCAAGGCTTCGGTGCCGGAGGCAGGATTTCGGTGCCACAGAGAGGGCTTCGGCGCTGCTGAGAGGACTTCGCCGCCTGCGCCAGGACTTCGCCGCGCGGATTTGGCGCTGCTGGCTTCAGCGTCAGGCCGAATGTTCGGCGCCGAATTTTCGCGAGGAAGCGCTGACAGCGTAGTTTTATCCTGCGGCTGATGGTATAATGTACAGCACAACCTTCGTCTCATGAAAGAAAGCGGGCGTTAATCGGAATGAACGTGCGGGAGATGTTCGGCGATATCGATATTTATTTGTTCGATCAGCTGCTGAAAGGGCGGATCGGACCCGGCATGAGAATATTGGATGCCGGTTGCGGGCAAGGGCGGAATCTTGTCTATTTCATGCGCGAGGGCTACGATATATATGGCGTGGACCGTTCGGAGGAAGCGATTGCCGCCGTCCGGGACCTTGCGCTGGAGCTGGAGGCCGATACGGCGCTTCCCGGCGGGTTGGCCGGTTCCGGAGAAGAGCGATTTCGCGTGGAGCCAATCGAGAAGCTCAGCTTCGCGAACGATTATTTCGATGTCGTCATCTGCAACGCGGTGCTGCATTTCGCCGCGGACGAGGCGCATTTTCTGCAGATGGCCGGCGAATTGTGGCGCGTGCTGAAGCATGACGGCTTCCTGTTCGTGCGCATGGCGTCGAAGGTCGGCATGGAGCGGCGGATCCGGCCAATCCCGGGCACGCAGCGCCATCTGCTGCCGGACGGGACGGAGCTATTCCTGGCGGACGACGAGCTGCTCGGCCGCATGGCGGAGAAGCTGCACGGGCAGTGGCTCGAGCCGGTCAAGACGGTGCTGGTCGGAGACCGGCGGGCGATGACGACCTGCTGCCTCAAAAAGCCGCGCATCTTGTTTTTCGAGCCGATCGCGGCGGATTTGCCGAAACTGGAGTATTGAAGGAGCTGTAAATTAGATGAAGATGAGAGTATCCGCTGTGCAGTATCATTTACATACGATTGCCGGATTCGACGATTTCGCCCGGCAGGTGACGCATTACGTGAAGACGGCCGCCGAGTTCGAGGCCGATTTTGTGCTGTTTCCGGAGCTGTTCACGACGCAATTGCTGTCCATCGGACGCGGCGGCGGTAGCGGCGAGGCGCTGCCGATTGGGGAGCTTCCCTCGTTCACGGAACAATACGAGGCATTGTTCCGGAAGCTTGCCACGGACACAGGCATGCATCTGATCGGCGGAACCCATATTATCCGCGATGGGGACCGGCTATACAACACGGCTTACTTGTTCTACCCCGACGGGCGGATCGGCACGCAGCGGAAGCTGCATATTACGCCGACGGAAGTGAAGGAATGGGATATGGCTGCAGGCGATGCGCTGCAGGTCTTCGATACGGATAAAGGCCGGATCGCGATTCTGATCTGCTACGATATCGAATTTCCGGAGATCGTGCGGATGGCCAGGGCACGCGGCGCAGACGTCATTTTCTGCCCGTCGTGCACCGACGACCGGCACGGGTTTCACCGGGTGCGCTACTGCTGTCACGCCCGCACGATCGAGAACCAGGTATACGTCGTGACGACCGGCACGGTCGGCTCGCTGCCGACCGTCGATTTCATGCGCGGCAATTACGGACAGGCGGCGATCATTACGCCGAACGATGTTCCGTTCCCGCCAGGGGGCATGATGACGGCCGGGGAAATTAACGACGACATGGTAATCACGGGCGATCTGGACCTGTCTTTGCTGCAGCAGGTCAGGGACAAAGGCTCGGTGACGACATGGCGCGACCGCCGCACCGATCTGTATACGGATTGGCAGTAATAAGGCGCGGCAGCTCGCCGAAGCGATCAGGGCGCCAGTTCGAGCGCTCGCCGCGCTACCGTGGCCGATAAGGTAGCCGAGCGGCCCGGTCGTCTGGCGCGCGCCGACGAGAAGAAGCTGCAGGATGAGGCCGCTCGCCCGCGCGGGAGAGGGCGGGCTTGCCTCCTGCAGGCGAGACGTGAAGGAGGTTGCGGGATGTCGTATCGGAAAGAACTATACGTATTCGATGGAGACCGGCCGGTGAAGGCCGTCATCCGGACATATCGCGAGGCCGATTTTGCCGGATTGATCCGCATACAGCAGGAGAGCTTCCCTCCGCCGTTTCCAGCTGAGCTGTGGTGGAACGAGGAGCAATTGTTAAACCACGTAACGAGATTCCCGGAAGGAGCGCTGTGCGTCGAGGTCGAGGGAGAGCTTGCCGCCTCCATGACCGGGCTGCGGGTCCGCTTCGATCCGCAGCATGCCGAGCATACGTGGGAAGAAATAACGGATTCCGGCTACATTCGCAACCACGATCCGGAAGGGGAGACGCTGTATATCGTCGATATTTGCGTCCGGCCCGCATACCGGAAGCTTGGGCTTGGCAAATGGCTCATGCTGTCGATGTACGAGGTTGTCGTGCAACTCGGGCTGAAGCGACTGCTCGGCGGAGGACGCATCCCCGGATATCATCGGCATGCCGACAGCATGTCCGCTGAGGACTATGTCGAAGCGGTTATGGCCGGCCGGCTGAAGGACCCGGTTATGACGTTCCTGCTGCGCTGCGGCCGCACGCCGGTGAAGCTTATTCCCGGCTATCTGGAGGACGAGGAATCCCGCGGCTATGCCATGCTTATGGAATGGCGCAATCCGTTCGCCCACTTAAGCGCGAACGGACGGTAGGGTACAGGCCGTCTCGGCGGATGAATTGCCGGCCGGCCGACTGAAGGTGCACGTTTATCGTCCTGGCTGCAAGGTTACACTGATTTCATGGGACGACGATTCCCGCGAATGAGTGTGACACAGGAGGTAAACACGTGAAATCGATTCGACGATGGGTGCCGGCCGCGGCTCTGACGCTGCTGGTGAGCGGGTGCCAGGGCGTCAGCGCCGATTGGCTCGGCTTCCGGATCAACCGCGAGCAGGCGCCGGCGGCGAGCTTGCCTGCTCCGGGAACGGATCAGGCGGGCGAAGCTGCATCCGCTTCGGCTGCCGGGAGCGAGCCGAACGCGCCCCGACACGTTACGGTCCGGATGATCAACGGCAGCGGACAGGAGATCGGCCAGGCGCTGCTATCCCAGACGAAGGAAGGCGTTCGCATCCAGCTGGAGGCGGGCCCATTGCCGCCGGGCGAGCACGGCTTCCACGTTCATCAGGTGGGCGTATGCGAGCCGCCTGATTTTAAAAGCGCCGGGGATCACTTCAATCCGCACATGAAGCATCACGGATTGGAGAATCCGGAAGGCCCCCATGCCGGGGATTTGCCGAACGTGACTGTCGGAGCAGATGGCAGGGCGAAGGCTGACGTGACGGCGAAGCTGCTGACGCTGGAGAAGGGCAAGCCGAACTCGCTGCTCAAGAGCGAAGGAACCGCGCTCGTCATTCACGAGCAAGCGGACGATTACAAGACGGACCCGTCCGGCAATTCCGGCGCCCGCATCGCCTGCGGCGTGATCCGCTAAAGCGTCCGGCATGCCGAGCGGGTTCAGCCTCCCGCCTGCGGGCTTTGCGGGGGGCGGGGGCGGGCCTGGACGCCGCCGGCGTTTGCGCTGCTTCCAGCGCGAACGGAAGCATCGTCCGGTTGCCGGCAGCGAGCAAGCTGTGATACGATGATTTGGACCCACCTTGGGGGGCGTCAGCCTTTTAGGGTGGTTTTTTTCTTCTTGCTGTTTCGGCTACGTGCTGTCGGATGGTCATATAGGACGTCTTTTCATTTTCATAATGGCAGGGGAGAGGCGACGGATGAGATTTGACATGGACTACATTTCCTTTTTCGTGATCCAGGTGGACGGGGAGGAGGGGCAGGGCGGGAAGCGGCTCAAGCATTATCAGACGATGGATGCGGACGATTACGAGGCGAGCGAGCTGCAGCCGTTTTTGCATGGGGAGTTCCCGAAGATTGTAAAGCGCAAGGCCGAGCTGCATCCGAAGGCGGAGCAGGTGCCGACGAAGATCGGCCGCTTTACTGTCGAGCCGGGCTACGATCTGGACTCGAACCCGAATTACAATCTGTTCGCCCGGCTGCGGGTCGCGGAGACGATCGACGAATTTGCGGCGGAAGCGGAGGCGATGGCCCAGGCGTATATGGACGCAAGCGCCATTCGGGGCGGAGCGCTGTTCGTCGCCCGCTTGCGGCTGCCCGAGCTTTTCGACGAGCCGTTCATTTTCGTGCTGAAATGCGACTTTGAGCAAAAGATTGCGCGCATTACCGATGAACGCAGCCTGCTTCATAAAGTGGAGATGGCGATCAATGCGAAAAACATGAAGTCGATCATGTACCCGCATATGCCGGAGCCGGGAATGCTGGAGGTGCGCGAGCTGAAAATCCACCAATCGTCGCATGCGCGGTACTTCGAGGATTTTTTGCGGCATGTGGAGTACGAAAAATCGGTTCCCGAGCTGATGAACGAGCAGGTGCTCGGCTTTGTGCAGCAATACGTCGACGAAATCTATGTGGGGGACGATGAGGAGAAGGCGCGGCAATGGGAGGAAATCGAGCTGTGGGCCTGCAGCGAAAAAAGGGAGCTTCAGGAAAAATGGGACCGCGAGCAGGTGCTCGAAGCGACTTCCGTGATGGTGGAGCAAAAGCCGGATATCGAGATGAAGCTGAAGATCGGCGGCATGACCGTGCGGGCGATGCTGGCCGATTTCGGCGACAAGCTGCATATCGCCAAGCTGGGCGACCGGTACGTCGTCGTCCTGGAAGGGGATGCGCTGCAGTTCGATCGCGGCATTTCGCCGGTCGAGCTGCTTGCCCCCGAGCCGATCGAGTCGCTCGTTAAGCGGATGATTCAGCGCGAACGCGAGGAGCAGCTGGCCGGTGAGCCGGTCTATGCGGGAGCCGGAGCAGCGGAGTATTAACCCTGTAGTTATGCGCATGCCGATGGCGCTTAATCCGCCTGCAGGTTGCAGGGCTGAAGCGGGGCAGCCTGGCGACCGCTGAGCGGCACCGGGGAGCCCGGCAGCTTGCCTGCCTTCAGGCTGCGGATTCCCGCGGCGAGCCTTCGCGGTTAGCGGGAGAAGCCGCTGCGCAAGCGACGGCCGGAGCCATTCCGGGGCATGCGGTATCGCTGTCGGGCGCGGCAAAATTTTTAAAGGACGCCGAAAGGCGCCTTTCTTATTTCGGCAAAAGGGTCTATAATGGAAATTGGGCTGCGAACAACGCGGCTTTCTGTTAACGTGTGCATGAGCATTGGATTACTGGGGAGGCGATTAAACCATGGAGACCATGGATCGTCAAATAGAGGAAAAATACGAAAAGCTCGGCGGCATTTTGCGCTCGATGGGGCGCATCGTCGTCGCGTTCTCCGGAGGAGTGGACAGCGCTTTCCTGCTGAAGGCGGCGCTCGAGTTCGCCGGTGCGGATAAGGTGCTGGCCATTACCGCCGATTCCGAGACGTATCCCGAGCGGGAGAAGCGGGAGGCCATCGAGCTGGCGCGCGAGCTTGGGGCGCCGCACGCGATCATTCATACGAGCGAGCTGAACATCCCCGGCTATGCCGAAAATCCGACGAACCGTTGCTATTTCTGCAAAAATTCGCTGTTCGATCATCTCATTCCGATCGCCAAGGAGCGGGGCTACGACTGCGTCGTGTTCGGCGCGATCGCCGACGATTTGGGCGAGCATCGCCCGGGCCTGCAGGCGGCTCACGAGCAAGGGGTACGGGCGCCGCTGCTGGAAGCCGGCATCAAAAAATCGGAAATCCGCCACTTGTCCCGCAAGTTCGGGCTGCGCACCTGGGATAAGCCGTCGTTCGCCTGCCTCTCGTCGCGCATTCCGTACGGCGAAGCGATTACGGCCGAGAAGCTGTCGATGATCGACCGGGCGGAAGATTTTTTGATTCAGCTTGGCTTTCGCCAGGTGAGGGTAAGGCAGCATGACAATTTGGCGCGGATCGAGGTGCCGGCTGCGGAGCTCGCGGATGTGCTGGCGGTCGCCGATACGGTTCAGGCGAAGCTGAAGGAGATCGGCTACGCCTACGTCACGCTCGATCTGCAGGGCTACCGTTCCGGAAGCCTGAACGAAGTGCTGCCGGCGGAGCAGCAGTCCGTCGGAACGCAGGCGGCCGGCTGAGCGCCGGAAGGCGGCGGCCCGTTGTGACGAGCGACGGCCAGTTGAACATAGGTTGAACACATGTCGGGCAGTGATTGAGCATAGGTCGAATGCAAGTTAAGCCCCCAAAGGAGAGTGCACGAGTAATGAACGCCAAGCCGAAAGTGTATATTTCCAAAAAAATTCCCGATTCGGTGCTCGAGTGGCTGCAGCAGCACTGCGACTGCCGGATGTGGGAAGGACAGACGGCGTCGTCGCGCAGCGGGCTGCTCGAAGCGCTGCGGGATGTCGACGGGCTGATGACGACGGGAGGACGGATCGACGCGGAGCTGCTGGATGCCGCTCCGCGGCTGAAGGTGGTCAGCAACATCTCCGTCGGCTACAACAACTTCGACATCGAGGCGATGCGAGCGCGCGGCGTCATCGGAACCCATACTCCGCACGTGCTGGACGAGACGGTGGCCGATACGGTGCTGGCCCTGATGCTGTCCGTCGCCCGGCGCGTGCCGGAATTGGACCGGTTCGTGAAGGCGGGCCGCTGGAAGAAGGGCGTGGGTCTGAGCGACGATCACTTCTTCGGATTGGACGTGCATCACGCGACCGCCGGCATCATCGGCATGGGCCGGATCGGCGAAGCGATCGCCCGCCGGGCCGTGCACGGCTTCGGCATGAAGCTGCTGTATACGAACCGGAGCCGCCGCCCCGATATGGAGGAGCGTTACGGAGCGGTGTATGCGCCATTGGAAGAGCTGCTGCGGGAATCCGACTTCGTCATTATGATGACTCCGCTGACGCCGGAGACGACGCGGATGATTCGGCGGGAGCATTTTGCGATGATGAAGCCGTCGGCCTTCTTCATCAACGCCTCGCGCGGCCCGACGGTCGACGAGGAGGCGCTGATCGAGGCGCTGCGCAGCGGCGCGATTCGCGGCGCCGGACTGGACGTGTTCGAGGTGGAGCCGGTGCAGCCGGACAACCCGCTCTTGTCCATGGACAACGTCGTGACGCTGCCGCATATCGGTTCCGCCACCGAGAAGACGCGCCTGGATATGGCCATGCTGGCCGCCCGCAACCTGGTCGCGGTGTTGACCGGCAGCGGCGAGGCATATGTCGTTAAGGAGCTGCAAGCTTGACGGTCGGCCGCTGATTAACCGGGCAGCGGCGGAACGTGTACATAACCGCCTGTGGCGGCTTGCGCGCAAGGAAGCGCCCCGGCTTCATCGGGAAGCCGGGGCGCCGCTGTTTCTACACCGAGCGAGCGACATAATCGCCTTCGATATCTGCAACGAGCGGCGAAGGCGCATCGCCGTAATACAGCTTGAGCGAGTGAAGCGCGCGCGTGCAGCCGACATACAGCAGCTTGGCCGCATGCGGCGTGGCGGGATAAGCGTCCGGATCGGCGTCGACGATCAGGGCGGTATCGAACTCCAGCCCTTTGGCCAGGTACACGGGCATGATGGAGACGCCGCCCTCGTACTGCTGCTGTCCCGGCACGATCAGGTTCGCCTCGCAGCCGGCCTTGGCCAAGGCGGCATGCAGCTCGCGGCAGCGCGCTTCCGTGCGGCAAAGCACGGCCAGCGTCCCCGCCTGCTCGCCGCCCGCGCGGTGAGCCGCGATCTCGCCGGCCAGCTTCGCCGCAAGCGCCGCGCCGCCCGCGCGAACAAGCTCGACCGGCGCTCCGCTGCGGAACACCGGCACCGCCGGCTCCGGCGGATCGGCCATCCCGCGCTGCAGCACGCCGTTCGCGAAACGGATAATCTCCATCGTTGAGCGGTAGCTGCGGCTCAGCGTATAGTAGCCGCGCTGCTCCTCGGGGAATAGCTCGAGCATTTCGTCCCAACGGTGCACGCCCTGATAGGCGTGAATGCCCTGGGCCAGATCGCCGAGGATCGTAAACGAGCCGCTTCGCGTATGCTGCATGAGCAGCGCGATCTGAAGCGGGGAGTAATCCTGCGCTTCGTCGATGACCGTATGATCGAACCGCAGTTGCCCGTCAATGCCGTAAAAGCGGTTGCGGATATGGATCAGCGGGGCCAGATCCTCGGGCTGCACCTGTTTTTTCCTGGCGAGCGCTTCGGTTTCGCGCCGCAGCTTGTCCGGGACGAGCGGTCCGTTCATGGCTTCGCCGGCCGCAAAGGACGGACCTTCCTCGCGGAACAGCTCCCGGTACCAGGCGAAAGGCGTATACGCCGTCCAACGCTTCGCGTACTCGCGCAGACGCTGCGAGCCCTGCTTCTTACGCTCCTTGCGAATGCGGGGATCGCGGAATTGATCCAGCTCCATCTCCAACCATCGCTTGATGCGGGCAAGCACCCGATCGCGCCGTTTCATCACGGGCTCATGCTTATACTCTGTATGATACCAGTGGCGAATCGTCGCTCGCTTCAGCTCCGCTCCCGGCCACGGAACGAAATCGGCCTCAGGAACGGCGGCAGCTTCGTAGGCGTCAAGCAGCGCGTCCAGCGAGTGCATGAAGCGGATCGAGCCCTTGATGCGCCCCGGCGCCTCGCTGAAGTCGGCGTCCGCGGCGCTGTCGGGCCGATCGAACCACTGCTTCAGCCGCTCCGCCGGATCGGCCAAGGCGACCTCGTGCACGAGCAGCTCAAGCGCCCAGTCGGCGAACGTCGTCTGCTGAATGTGGCCGACGCCCAGCTCGGGCAGCACGCCGGAAATATAATCGAGGAACATCCGGTTCGGCGCGAAAATGATGATTTTCTCCGCCCTCATCTGTTCGCGGTATTGGTAGAGCAGGTAGGCGATGCGGTGCAGGGCGACGGTCGTTTTGCCGCTTCCCGCCACCCCCTGGACGACCAGCGCCTCGCTGCGGCCGGAGCGAATGATGGCGTCCTGCTCCGCCTGGATGGTCGAGACGATGTCGCGCAGCCGGTTGTCCTTGTTCTCGCCAAGACGATGCAGCAGGAATTCGTCGCTTACCGCAAGCTGATCCCCGTTCCGGTCATACGTATCCACGACCCGCTGCAGCGCATAATTGCGGACGACCAGGTTGCGCTTCAGGTGGACCGTCCCTTCGATCGGGCCGTCCAGCGATTCGTAACGGGCGGGAGCGGTGCCGCCGGTGAACGAGTAGAACAGGCTGGCGACCGGCGCCCGCCAATCGATCACAAGAAGCTCGGTGGAATCCTCCTTCTCCACACCGAGCTTGCCGATGTACAAGGGAATGGGAGCGTCATGGCCCGCTTCCTGAAAATCAAGCCGCCCGAAATACGGCTCCGGCATCGCCTGCTTCAGATTGCGCCGCTTCGCTTCGCGGATCGATTCGAGCACCTGCTCCGTCGGGTTGTCGCCGGTATACCGCGGGATGGCGAGCAGTTGCTCGAGCTGCCGCTTCATTTCGTCCAACGTCTGCTTCAGCCGCTTGTTTTCTTCCGGAAAAGCGCTGTGCTTAGCGGGTTCCAAGGTGAAATTACCTCCATTTCCTATATTTCCGACACAGAAGGATTTACTACTCTACCACAAAAAGGGTCAATTGGCAAGCGGTTTCAACCGCATTTGGCAGCCGCCCCCGGCTACAGCCGCAAGCTGACTTTTCGATTGACAATAGACCAAGCCGAAGAAAATAATTTACTTAAAAGTAAGCAGCTGCAAATATAAAGCGGTTTCATACTCCAGGGAGGTGCCCATGACATGTACAGCGTCATGCTGGTCGATGATGAGCAGTTCGCCAGAAAAGGTCTTCGCGCGCTGATCGATTGGCGCGCATGCGGCCTCGAGGTGACCGAGGAAGCGGACAACGGCGAAGATGCGCTGCTGCTGATCAAGGACAAGAAGCCGGATATCGTCATCACGGATATACGCATGCCGGTGCTGGACGGTTTGGAGTTAATCCGGGCGGTCAACGAACAGAGCAAGGGGGAGGCTCCGGCATTCATTATTATAAGCGGTTACAACGATTTCAAGTATGCGCAGCAGGCGGTCAGATACGGGGTGCACGACTTCATCCTCAAGCCGATCGATCAGGAGGAGATGACGCGCACGTTGATCGGGCTTCATCAGAAGCTGAGCGCAGACAAGTCTCTGAAAGAACGGAATGAAGAGCTGCTGATCAGCTCCGTCATTGAAATGCTGATTATGGGTGAAGCGAGCGATGAGAAAATTGCGGAATGGGAGCAGCGGCTGCCCAAGGCGAGCGGGTATCGCTATTTGTTCGTCGAGCTGAACGACGTTCATCCCTGGATGCATCCAGCGGATTCGCTCGCCGCTCATGACGCTTATGAATTCAAGCCATATACGCAAACGATTCTCCGGCAGTTAATCCCGGAGTTCAGGCATATGCTCCTTCACGAGCATCGAGGACGTCTCGGCATGATCGTATCGGATGCGCTGCTGTCCCGTTATGACGGGGACATTGCTTCCTTCATGCAGACGCTGCGCGGCCGGCTCACGCAAAAATTCGGCAATCGGGTATTCGTCTATGCCGGCATGCAGGTTGAGCGGCTGTCGCAGGTGCATGAATCGTTCCGGACGGCGAAGGAGGCTCTGTCGTACAAATATGTGCATGACGAGACGAAGACGATCGTCTATCAAGACCTATGCGATCGCCCGCTGCAATTTATCGAGGCAGACCGCGCCATCCGGCAGACGCTGCTCGAACAGCTGGAGGAAAATAAAACCGATGAAATCCGCTTGACGGTCGAGCGGCTGTTTGACGAATTTCGCAGCAACTATTTCGCGCCGGAAGCGATCAAGATGAATATTCACCAAATCGCCACAGCAGTAGCCAAAATGATCAAAGAGATGGGGGGCGACGAGCGCGAGCTAATCTCGTATGAAGCGATCATCTCCTGGCATGATCTGAATGTCAGCTTAAGCGAGCTGAAACGGTTGTTGACGAATTTTGTCGTGGACAGCAGCCAGCTTCTGAAGCAGCTGCGCAAAGAATGCGCCAAGGGCGGCATTCACCGGATCAAACAATATATTGAAGCCCATTTTCATAAAAATATCAGCCTAAAGAGCATCGCTGCCGAATTTTACATGAATCCGGTATATCTCGGTCAGCTGTTCAAGAAGCATTACGGCATGTACTTTAATGACTATTTGCTCCGTCTTCGCGTGAATGAAGCGAAGAAGCTGCTGCGCCAGACCGATCTGCGCATCTATGAAATCGCGGAGAAGGTCGGGTTCAGCAATGCCGAATATTTTGTTACCCAATTCGAGAAGACGGAGCAAATGACGCCGAGCGAATATCGAAGCAAGCTGCTGCAGTAACGCCGCATGAAGGCAATAGGCCGCTGCCTTGCCGCGAAAACCGCGCGCCGGGAGCCAGCGGACGGCAGTGCGTTGCCGTTGGCCGCAACGTGGCGGCAGCCTTCGGGAAAGGGGTCGAACGATGAGGTGGAGCTTGAATAATATTCGCTTGAGAAACAAGATGCTGATCGTCTATTTCTTGTCTGTCTTTTTGCCGATTTTGCTGACGAACGCCATCTTCTATCAAGTGACGACGGATAATGTGAAGCAGCAGCGGCGGCAAGACATTATGCGGGCGCTGGAACAGATCAGCAACGAATTTCAGACGGAGATCGAGGATGCGATCAGCGTCTCGTCCGTTTTTTATTCGGACTATAACTTGAATGCTGTGCTGGAGAGCGATTACGAGAAGCTGTCCGACTATATTGAAGATTACAACACGTTTATTCGCCGCATTTTGAACAGCTACACCCCTGTCTACACCTCCGTGCAAAGCATCGTCATATACGTTGACAATCCGACGATCATTCGCTCCAGCGGCCTCGAACATTTGACAGACGAAGTGCGCGGCAAAGACTGGTACCGGAGATTGCAGGAGACGCCTTCCCCGTATCCGCTCGTGATGCGGACAGGCGAGGGCGGCTTGCGCGACACGTTCAGCGTCATTCGCAGAATGGACCATTACCGGACCTACCGGGCGAAGGAAAAAATACTGAAGATCGACATGAAGCTCTCTGAAATCAATCAAATATTCGGCAACCTGAATTTGTCGGGATACCTGTACATGGTTGATGAACGCGGATTAATCGAATACTCGACGAATCCGGACATCGCTTGGCAGAGGCAGCATGTCTACTATCAGGATGTGCCGCACTTAGGCGATACCATCCAATTCGAGGTGGACAATCCCGCCAATTATCTGGCCGGCTGGCGCATCATCGGAACGATCAACGAGCAGGAAGTGTTCGGGCAAGTGCGGCAGTCCCGCAGCTTCATCGTCTTGCTTGCGGCGATCAACGTGCTGTTCGCCACGATTGTCATCGCCTGGATCACCCGCTCGATCAACGTGCGCTTGATTCGGTTATTCCGCCACATGAAAAAAGTAAAAAATCAGCACTTCGTTCCGATCAAGGACGAGGAATATACGGATGAGATCGGTCAGCTGACGAAAGAATTCAACCGGATGACGCTGCGCATCAAAAACTTGATCAACGATGTGTACGTCCGCGATTTGCAGAAGAAGGAGCTGGAGCTGCAGCAGCGTAACGCCCAGCTGAATGCGCTGCAAAGTCAGATCAACCCGCATTTCCTGTTCAATGCGCTGGAGACGATCCGCATGCGCAGCATCATGAAGGATGAGCAGGAGACAGCCCAGATCATTCATAATATGGCTAAAATGCTGCGCAATTCGTTTACGTGGACGAGCGATTTCGTAACGGTGCGGCAGGAGCTGGAGCTGATCCGCTGCTTCCTGGAGATTCAGCTGTACCGCTTCAGCGACAAGCTTCAATATCGCATCGATGTCGACGAGCATGCTTTGCAATGTCTGATCCCGAAAATGTCGTTTTTGCCATTCGTCGAAAACGCCAGCATCCACGGCATTGAAGCTGCCAAGCAAGGCGGCATGATCGATCTGCGCATTGCCAAAGCGGAGGATAAGCTCGTGTTCGTGCTGCGGGATAACGGCATCGGCATGTCTCCGGAAACGCGGCAGACATTGCTTGGCTATCTGCATCGCGATCATGAGATGGGCGAGCGGATCGGCGTGCAAAATGTGGTGTATCGGCTAAAGCTGTACTATCCGGATCGCTTTCGGTTCCATATTCAGAGCGAGCCGAATCGGGGCACAACGGTTCAGATCGAAATACCTGCACAGGAAAATGCAGTATAGCTCTGCACGGCAGAAGCTTCAGCGCGGTTTGGCCAGACGGTTTGGCCAGAGTACTTGAGTACGGCATGTTCCGGAGAGAACTCCTATAATTTTTAAAGTCTATTCTTTAGTTTATCGGGTAAACAAAGTATCGCGGCCATTTTATGATAAAGGTGTCATTCGAATATCGGTGGAAAGGGGTAACAGCTTTCATGTCCAAGAGAATAATGGCACTTATCGGTATGGCTGTATTACTGATGGCCTGCTTGCTCGCGGCCTGCACAGGCGACAGCGGCACTTCCGGGAGCGCCGGCCATAGCGGCAGCGACGGCGGAGCAGCCACACAGCCCGTAACGTTCAAGTACTTTAACTTTCAGAACCGCGCGCAGGATAAGATGGCCAGCGAGACGACCATCGGCAAAATTTTGCAGGAGCAGACGGGAGTGGACTTTAAGATCGAGTACCTCGTCGGCGATGCGGAGACCAAATCCGGCGTCATGATGGCAGGCGGCGATTACCCGGACGTCATCGCGCTGGACGGTCAATACGAGAAGTTTCTGGATGCGGGCGCTTTGATTCCGTTGGATGATCTGATCGAACAGCACGGCCCGAATATCAAGCGCGTGTACGGCCCTTACTTCGACCAGATGCGTCACACGGACGGGAAGATTTATATATTGCCTTACTCGGCCAACCAAGGCTATGTGCCGGACCCGACGATCGGCCAGGGCGCCTTCTGGATTCAACGTTCCGTGCTGAAGGAATTCGGCTATCCGGTGATCAAGACGTTGGACCAGTACTTTGACCTGATCAGGCGGTATATGGAGAAATATCCGACTCACGAAGGCACTGCCCGCATCGGATTCGCGATTTATGCGCCTACGGGCAACTTTTTCACCGTGACGAACGCGTCGAACCATCTGGCCGGATACCCGAACGACGGAGACGTCATGATCGATATGAAGACGCATGAAGCGAAGATGTACGCGGCTTCGGAATACGAGAGGCGCTGGCTGAAAGCGCTGAATGAGCTGAACGCCGAAAAATTGTTCGACCCGGAGTCATTCACGATGGACAAGGACCAATTTCTGGAGAAAATGACTTCCGGCCGCCTGCTCGGATACTTCGCATACGGCTGGCAAGTCGGCGAGGCGACCAATACGCTCAAAAATGCCGGCGTCGACGAATTGCGCTATGCGCCGCTGCCGGTTACGTTCGACGAGAGCATCAAGGACCAATACGTCGATCCGCCGAGCTTCGTCGCCAACCGCGGCGTCAGCATTTCGGTCAAGGCTCGAGATCCGGTGCGGATTATCCAATATTTTGACAATTTGCTCAAGGAAGAGAATCAAATTCTCGTGCAATGGGGCGAAGCGGGCGTAACCTATGAAATCGATGAGAAAGGCCGCTTCTACATGACGGAAGAGCAGCTGCGCAACCGCAACGACAACCAGTACAAGGAAAAATACGGCTGGATGGATTTTGAATACGGCTGGCCGCGCTATGGCAGCTCCTCCGTCCTCTCAAACGGCAATGCCTACGGCGTCGGCAGTCAACCGGAAATCGTTCAGATGGACTACACGGAAGGCGATAAGAAAATTTTGGAGGCTTATGGAGCCAAGACGTTCTCGGGATATTTCTCGCCGCCGGACGAACGCCCCTGGTATCCGGCATGGAGCTTCACGATCGAGCAGGGCTCGGATGAGCAGCTTCTGAAAAAGCAGGTGGAAGAGCTGCAGATGAAATATGTGACGCAAATCGTGCTTGCGAACCCGGGCAGCTTCGACAGCCTCTGGAATCAATATGTGGGGGAATTCAGCAAGCTGAATGTCGCCGGTTACGAGCGGTTCATGACCGAAGAGGTGAAGAAGCGTCTCTCGCGATGATGCGAATGGATTCAGCGGAAAGAGGTCGGGCTCGTTTTCCGGGCTCGCCTTTTTCTCGTTCGGCCCTGAACCTTCGCCGACGACTTCGTCGAATGATAAGAAATAAAGAAAGGAGTCATCGTCATGGCCCGGCCAACGAAAGATTTGCCCTTGAGTTCGACCGGACTTGCCGCGTCGAGCGAGAAGACGTTCCTTCAAAAGCTGCGCAATCAGAAAGCACTGCTTGTTATGTCGCTCCCTTTTTTGGTCTGGCTGTTCATCTTCAAATATATGCCGCTTTGGGGCTGGACGATGGCGTTTCAGGACTACAAGATCGCAAGAAGCTTCGCGGAGCAGCAATGGATTGGTCTTGCGACCTTCCGGAAAATGCTCACAGACGATTACTTCTGGCTCGTGCTGCGCAATACGATTGTCATGAGCTTCATTCAGATTGTGCTGGGCTTCGTTACGGCGATCACATTGGCCATCTTGTTGAATGAGTTGAGAAACCTCGTATTCAAACGGGTTGTACAGACGATCAGTTATTTGCCGCATTTTATCAGCTGGGTCGTGGCGGCGAATATCGTGACGACGGTGCTCGCTGCGGAAGGGATTGTCAATGAAGTGTTGCTGCGGCTGGGACTGCTCGATTCTCCGATATTATGGCTCTTGAAAGGCGAATATTTCTGGGGAATCTTCGGCGCAGCGATCACATGGAAGGAGCTCGGCTGGAATACGATTATTTATTTGGCCGCGATTACGATGATCGACCCGTCGCTGTATGAAGCTGCGGAAATGGACGGTGCGAGCCGGTGGCGGAAAATTTGGCACATCACCTTGCCGGGCATGCGTTCTGTAATCGTCATTCTGTTGATCATGAACCTCGGCTACATCATCGAGTCCGGATTCGAGCCGCAATATTTGCTGCGCAATGGGACGAACAAAGACTTTTCGGAAAACCTGGACATCTATGTGCTGGACTACGGGATGAAAATGGCCGATTACTCCTTGTCGACAGCGGCGAGCATGTTCAAGACGATCGTCAGCTTCATCTTCCTGTTCTCGGCCAACGCGATTGCGAAACGGCTCGGCGAAAGCCGCTTGTTCTAAGGAGGCAGATAAGCATGGCATGGAAAAAACGTTTCAGCCTGTTCGATACGATCAATATTGCGCTGATGCTGTGTCTGATTGTCGTCACTTTGTATCCGTTCCTCAACCTGCTCGCCGTCTCCCTGAACGATTCCGCCGATGCGATGCGCGGCGGGATCAAGCTGTGGCCGCGAGAATTCACCTTGGACAATTACGCTTATGTTTTCTCGTTTTCCAACGTCGGCCACGCTACGATGATCTCGGCGCTGCGCGCGCTCATCGGCACGGTGACCTCCGTCTTCTGCACCGCCATGCTGGCGTACACCGTATCGCGCAAGGAGTATGTGCTCAGAAAATTCGTCACGCTGGCGTTCATCATCACGATGTATATTAACGGCGGTCTGATCCCGACATATCTGCTGATTCGCGATCTGAATCTGCTGAACAGCTTCTGGGTGTATATTTTGCCTGGCGTGATCAGCGTGTTCAATATGATCGTCATTCGCTCTTTCATTGAAGGCTTGCCCGAAGGCGTGATCGAATCGGCGAAGATCGACGGCGCGGGCGATTTCAGCGTCTTCTTCCGGATCATTCTGCCGCTGACCGTACCGGCCCTTGCCACCGTATCGCTGTTCGTGGCTGTCGGTCAATGGAACTCCTGGTTTGACGTGTTTCTGTATACGTCGTCCCGTCTGGATCTAAGCACCCTGCAGTATGAGCTGCAAAAAGTGCTGCATTCGACCAGCACCAATGCGGCGGCCACGGCCGCGGACGCGTTTGCGCAAGCCCAGGGCGGGGGCCCGAACGTAACGCCGACGACGATTCGCGCGACGATGACGATCGTGGCCAGCGTCCCGATCATCATGGTGTATCCGTTCCTGCAGAAATATTTTGTCAAGGGGATGACGCTTGGCGGTGTCAAAGAATAGGGAGCACATGTTCTCGAAGGACTCAATCATCAATAAAGCCTGAGTGATCCTAAACTTCACCAAGGAAATCTGCATCTAAATAATACAGGTATTTCCATTCCTTGTTGGATGCATCGGTGAAACAAACCGTCATTTATCATTTTCAGAACGATCCATTGGTGTCAGGTGAATATTTGTTCACGACAACGGACCATAGCCGGTTTGCCCAACTAAGCCAAGAACTGATCGGGAGAGAGAAGGCACTCACGAAAAGCGCCTTCTCCTAAAGGCTTCCGCGCCATTCGTCTTTGTTTGGAGCAGAAGGAGCTTTTCCGCATTCAACTGCGGGCATTGCTCCGTGCCAGTGTATACGGGCCGCTGCGAATGATGTTCCCGATGATTGCGACGCTGGAAAAATTTCGCATGGCCAAAGCGCTTGAGAAGCAAACTGCGCAGTGAACTCATAGACGAAAGCCCAAGAGATGTCGTCCAGATCGAACGGCAGCCGTTACGCTTTATTTGCCTTTGACCGGGTTATCCGCATGATAGAACAGATCAAGGCGAAGGAAGACGGACAAGGTGGTGGCGTTTGCCTCGACAGGGGGCGGGAAGGCCGATTCGCCGCTGGACAAAAAATGAAAAGCTTTCGGCGGCATCGGTCCGCTTCGATCCAGGGACGATTTAGTCCCGCCTCTTTCGCCCACAGGAAGCGGGATGATGGATGCCATATCATGAAACAGGCTCATAGATTCACTCCTTGTCATCTCATCTATACATAGGCGCAGCGGAATGACGAATGGTTCCAGAATCGGAGAGAATGAATAAGGCTGCATTTTTTTTTGCGCTTGCACCTCCACCTGCTGTAGGTATTATGATGAGATTGCAGTCGCGATTGCAAATCTATTTCCTGGAGGTTTAATATAAGCATGACGGAGGAAAAAACGTATTCGATCGGCGATTTTTCGCAAAAGACGGGCGTGCCGATCCGCACGCTGCATTATTACGACGAAATCGGGCTGCTGAAGCCCAGGAAGCATCCGGTTTCCGGACATCGCATGTATAATGAGAAGGATGTACTCGATCTGCACAAAATTGTAAGCCTGAAATTTTTGGGATGCAGCCTGGAGCAGATCAAGGAGCTGATCGCGCACGCCGAGTTCGATGTCAGCTTGAATAAGACGCTGCTGGCGCGCAAGCAGGCGTTGACCGAGGAAAAGGAGCGCATCGAGCAATCGCTGCAGGCGATCGACCGGACGATGCTGCTGCTGGAAAAAGAAGGGGCGGTCGACAGCCATGTGCTGATGAGCCTGATCAACAACATGCAGACGGAAAAAACGCAGCGCGAATGGCTGGAAGCGAAAACGCCCAAAGAGATCGTCGACCGGCTGTTCAACAAGTCGGAGGAGGAAAAAATCGAGCTGGATATCGCCTTCATCCAATTGACCAAAGAAGTGAAGCGATTGATGGGAAGGCCGGCCAGCGACCCGGAGGTTCTGGCGCTGGTTGAACAGTTTATGCAAGCGACGATCGAGTTCGTCGGCGAAGACGCCATGTACGCGATGGGCGAAATGGACACGAGCGAAGCCGAAGAGCTGGCCGCGAAGGTGCCTTCGCCCTATACGAAGGAAGAGGAAGCTTGGTTGAACGCGGCGATGGAATATTATATGGTGCACAACGGCATGATGGACCCGGAGACGCCGGCCGACCCGTCGTAACGGGCAAGCGGGTTCGCAAGCGGCGAATCGACAGGAGCAGGCAGCGCCGCCGCGGAAGTCGTTGGCGGCCGCTTGGATCGGCCGGACCGCTGTGCACTCCTGCGGCTCTGCGGCGCATCAGGGAGGACAGACGCCGATGACGGACTCAGCCTTCGTGAAACGGTTGGCACCTTCGGTATCGACGCCGCTTTCGATGTATTGATGAAATTCAATATAATGGAATGAGAAAAAAGGAGGCTTTGGATGCGGAAACTGGTGTTTTTTCTTGGCGCGGCCGGGGCGGGCAAGACGACGCTGGCCAAGGCGCTGGCCGGCCGACGCAGAGCGGCGCTATTTGATATGGACACGCTGCTGCGGCCTGCGGCCGAAGCGGTCATGACAATGGCCGGCCTGGACCCGAGCGACCGCGATTCGGACGATTACAAGCGGCTGTGCCGGGATTTGGGCTATCGCATCACGATGGATGCGGCGCTGGAAAATATTGCGATCGGCATGGACGCTTATGTCATCGGTCCGTTCACGAAGGAGACGGACGATCCGACGTGGCTGGAGCGGGAGCTCGGGCGCATCGGCGCAACGCTGCGGGACGTGGACGTGAAGGTGCTGTTCGTCACCTTGCAAGGCGAAAGCAAGTACCGCGAGCGCATCGAGGCGCGGCAATCGCCGCTGGATGCGTGGAAGCTGGAGCATTGGGAGCGATTCCGCCGCTCGCTTGCGCCAAGAGAGATTCGCTGGCCGCTGCCGCCCGGGGCGGTCGCATACTTCGACAATTCCGGACCGCTGACGGACGATAAGCTGGAGCAGGCCGAGCGCTTGCTATACGGATGAAGCTCGCGGCTGCCGGCGACAGCTGCCGGGCGGAGCGCTTGAGCCGGCCGCGGCCAAAGCGGCCATCAGGCCGTATATCCGGCTTTCGGCATTGTCGGCTTGACATCGCCGAAAACTCGCGATAACGTGGAAACAAACGAAATAGCGCGGGGGAGCAGGAGTGTCATGGTAACGAGAGACGATGTCGCCAAGCACGCTGGGGTGTCCGTTGCAGTCGTATCCTACGTGATCAACAATAAAGCGATAGTGAAAGAAGAAACGCGGCAAAAGGTGCTGCGCTCCATCGAGGCGTTGGGCTACAACCCGAACCTGGCGGCGCGCAGCCTCAAGACGAAGCGGACGAACCAATACGGCGTCTTGTTCAACAATTTGGGCAACCCGTTCGAGACGGGCATCTCGCTCGGCCTGGAAGAGAAGGCGCGGGAGCTGGGCCAATCGCTCATTTTTCAGACGTTTTTGCGCGCAGAAGAAGAGAAGCTGAAGACGATCTTTATGGGCCGGACGGACGGACTCATCCTGCTTGGCCAAAGCTTGCAGGAGACGACGGTTCAATATTTCGGCAAGCTGGGGCTGCCCGTCTATTCGATTACGACCCCGGTTCATGCCCATCCGTCCGTCCGCTGCATAGATATCGACTGGTACAAGGCGATGACGGACTTGCTGCGGCATTTGAAGGAGCTCGGCCATACGCGCATCGCTTTCATGGGCAATGCGAACGCGGAGCACCCTCATCATGTCCGCTATTTGCAATTTCGGCGGGCGCTGGAGGCGCTCGGGCTCTCCTTCGATCCGGCATCGCTGATGCAGGCGGACGGGCGGCTCGAATCGGCTTACGGGGTCATGAAGAGTCATCTCGCCGACACTTCCCGGCTGGCGTTCAGCGCGATCGTATGCGCCAACGACCTGATGGCGATCGGCGTGTTGTCCGCGTGCAAAGACCGCGGCCTGGCCGTTCCCCGCGATCTGTCTGTCGCCGGGTGCGAGAATATTTTGATGGCTTCCCATACGACGCCATCGCTGACGACGATCCATTATCCGCGCAGGGAGAGCGGCTTCCTGGCCGTCGAGTGCATATTGCGGCGCGAAGGCGGCGATGCCGCTCAAGAGGCGGCAGAGCATCTGGAGCACAAGCTGATCGTCAGGGAATCGACCGGCGAGTGCCGGGCTTAATCCAATGACGCCTCTCTCGGAGAGCTGAAGCCGCTCATGGCGAACGCTCTCCCTTTTATTTTGACGCGAGGCTTTGGGGCCCTTTCTATGGTATAATTTTGGAAACAGCCGGCAGACCGGCGCCGCGTTGAACGAAGGAGCGGACGAGCCGGCCCGCACATTCGGAGGAGCGATCGAACGTTTTGAAGACTTTGATTATAGCCGAAAAACCGGATATGGGCCGCAATATTGCGGCGGCCATCGAACCGAAGGCGATGAACCGCCGCACTTACATCGAAGGGGAGCGGTACATCATTACGTGGGCAATCGGCCATCTGATCGGATTGGCCGAGCCGGACGCGTACGATGACAAATATAAAAAATGGAACATCGACGATCTGCCCATCATTCCCGAGCGGTTCAAGCTTGTGCCTAACCCGAAAACGAAGGATCAGCTCAAGGTGATCGCCGAGCTCGCCAAGCGCTGCGATAGGCTGATCAACGCCTGCGACGCGGGGCGCGAAGGGCAGCATATTTTCTCGCTCATCCAGCGGCATCTGAAGCTGCGCCAACCGGTCAAGCGGCTGTGGATATCCGATTTGACGCCGGAGACGATACGGCGGGGCTTCAGCGAGCTGAAGGACGCCGCCGAGTACGAGAATTTGACGAAGGCGGCCAAGGCGCGCAGCGAAGCCGACTGGCTGATCGGCATGAACGGCTCGCGGGCGTTCACGACGAAGCACCAGGTGCTGCTGTCCGTAGGGCGCGTGCAGACGCCGGTGCTCGCGCTGCTGTACGACCGGCAGAAGGAGATCGAAGCGTTCACCGCGAGCAAATATTATGTGGTCGAGGCGCATTTTAAGCAGAATGAGACGGAATACAGAGGATTGTGGCAGGGCGACAAATTGACCGACTCCGCCAAAGCGGAGGCGATCGCGCGCAAGGTCAGGGGAAAGTCCGGGACGGTTGCCGGCTACGACGTGAAGGAGACGAAGGAGTACCCGTTCAAGCTGTACGATTTGACGCTGCTGCAGCGCGAGGCGAACGCAAGATTTGCTTTTTCCGCCAAAAAAACGCTCGATCTGGCCCAGTCGCTGTACGAAAAGCATAAGGTCATCAGCTACCCGCGAACGACGTCCAATTACGTGACGGAGCAGAACATCCCCGAGATGCACAAGGCGCTGAATATGCTGCGCCGCACATCTTACGGAGCGTATGTCGAAGAGGCCAACCAGCTTCTCGTGCATCCGCGGAATAAAGCCGTCTGCAATCCGGCCAAGGTGGAGGATCACCACGCCATCCTGCCGACGCATCGACAGGCGAAGGGGCTCACCGCTGACGAGTCCAAAATATACGATCTGATCGTCCGGCGGTTCCTCTCGCATTATTATCCCCCGGCCGAATATAAGGTGCATACCGTGCTGACGAAGGTGGAGGAAGAACCGTTCAAGACGACGGTCAAGCAGCTGCTGGCGCCGGGCTGGAAGGTGCTGTACGCAGGCCAGGGCAATGAGCAGAGGGACGGCAAGAAGCGCGGCAGGGCGAAGGAGGACGAGGACGACAGCCAGGCGGAGGATGAGGTGACCGCGTCGTTCGAGCTGGACCCGTCGCTTGCCGTTCGCTGCAGCAAAAGCGCTGCCAGGGAGAAGGAAACGAAGCCGCCCAAGGCCTATACGGAAGGAACGCTGTTGAAAGCGATGGAGAGCGCCGGCAAGCAGATCGAGGACGAGGAGCTGCGCGACGCAATGAAGGATTCCGGACTCGGCACGCCGGCCACGCGGGCGGCCATCATCGAGCGGCTGAAGCAGGTCGGCTATGTCGTCATGAAAGGCAAGCAGCTCGCCATTACGCAGAAAGGACGCACCGCCGTCGAGCTCATCCGCGGCGCCGGGGTCGATCTGCTCACTTCCCCCGAGATGACGGGACAGTGGGAGCGGCGTCTTAACCAGATCGCCCGCGGCGCCGCTTCCGACGAAGCGTTCATGGACAACGTGAAGCGGTTTGCCGCCATGATCGTTGACAAAGTAAAGGGGCAGGCCCGCGTCTCCAGGCAGGCGTTCGAGGATGACGAGGCGGCGAAGCCGGCGCGGAGCAGGCGGGCGCGAAGCAAGGCGGAGGCCGCCGCAGCCGCGGCCAAAGGCGCGCAAGCAGCGCGCGGCAAGCGAACGCGCCTGCAGGCGGCGCCCGCAAGCGCAGCCGCGCGGGGCGGCCGGGCCGCAAGCGCAGCGGCGGGCGAGGCAGCGGCGGCAGAGTCGGTTGCCTATGCGCCTGCTGCATCCGCTCCGGTAGCGGCACCCGCAAGCTCCGCCGCAGCCGGCCGCCGCGGGCTCGGCCCTTGCCCGGCGCCCGGCTGCGGCGGCACCATCATTATAGGCCGCCGCGGCTACGGCTGCTCTCATTATAAGACCGGCTGCCGCTTCGTCGTATGGAAGGAGCAGCACGGCGCTTCGCTGACTCCGGCGGACATTGCCGGGCTTCTGCGCAGCGGAACGACCGCAGCGATGGAGCTGAGCGATCCGGCGGGCCGCCGCTTCCGCGGGCGACTGCGGTTGGCCGACCGCATCTCCGGGCAGCTTGAGCCGGAACCCGCCTCCGTATCAAAGGCGAAAGAGAGGTGATGACGCATGAGTGCAGCGAACAACGAAATACCCGTTCCTCTGATTCGGGTCAACCAGGCCGGCATCGTTCTGCTGGTCGTGCTCGGCATTGTCCTGCAGCAGCCTGCCGTGATCGCGGCGCTGTGGGCGATCCAGGTGCTGAGCCTGTGGCAGGGGATGCGCAGCAACATCATCGTTATATTAGGAGCGCCGCTGGTCAAACGCAAAATTCCCGGCGCACCCACCGAAGCCCGCGAGCTGAACCGCTTTAACCAGACGATCGCCGTCATTTTGCTGTCCTTGTCGGTGCTGCTGTTCTGGCTGCTGCCCGGTTCGTTCGCAGGCTACATTCCCGCCGCCCTCGTCGCTTTGGCTGCCCTGCTGGCCATCTGCGGCTTTTGCGTCGGCTGCTTTCTATATTTTCAGTTTAAACGATGGAGACGCTGACAGACGGCGTCTCCTTTTGTATAAGAGAAATGCGGCTTTCTGTGCCCAAACGCGAAAGCTGCCCGATGAGGCGGATTCCGAGGGGAGAGACGCCTATGACGAGCGCTTCCTTTTGTCACCGGTCGTCACCTGCGGTGTTGAAAATTCGGCTCGTGAGATATTGCCGAATTTTCAAGGTAGGTCAGCAAATGTTGTATTTTGTACAACAAAAACGGGGCAATAACGCGCATTCGCTGCTCATTGTTGTAGAAAGTGCAACATTTCGGGCGATATTCCCGGGTTTCAAGCCCATCTCACCCAAATTGTTGCACAAAATACAACATTCTCCTGTCTCTAGCGCGCAAAATACGGAAAATGTTGCACTTTTTGCAGGATTCGTCGCCTAATTGCCCGGGGAGGGGGAGCACTAACGCCGAGCTCGAACGCCAACGCGAAGGTCGAACGCCATGCGGAGTCCGAACGCCAACGCGAAGGTTGAACGCCATGCGGAGTCCGAACGCCAACGCGAAGATTGAACGCCATGCGGAGTCCGAACGCCAACGCGAAGATTGAACGCCATGCGGAGTCCGAACGCCAACGCGAAGATTGAACGCCATGCGGAGTTCGAACGCCACGCTGAGCTTGGGACCCGCCGGCCGAGTATGCCCTGGTCGCTGCAAAAGGGCTTGCACGATCAAGGGCCTCGGGCGGAGCTCACTCAACGCTTTTCTCACGGCTTGCTTTCGTGTTGCGGCAAACGATCGCCCACGGCACTCGCGATGGGCGGCTCGAGCCGCCGGGGGAATGGCTTGCTCGCTTGGCAAGCCTTCAATCGTTGTGCTGCAGGGCTAACGCTTGCCACAGAGCTTATTTAGCCCGAAACGGCCGATTTCGTATTCTAACGCTTGTGAGCAGTCTTATTCCGCTTTTTTGCCTGCCAGATGCAGCGTTTCCGACAAAATAGCGCTGCTCCGTTTCGCTACATTTTAAGCAAGGGGCGTTTCATCCAAATAGCGTTTGTCACCAGCGTTAGAGAGGTTGTGATCGACAAGTTTCCCGAAGGTCCGCTTTTAGCGATAAGCGATATCCCTTGCCGCTTACTTGCACACAGAAGAGGGAGAGTAGCCTTTTATCGCCTTGAACACTTTGCTAAAGTAAGAAATATCATGAAATCCGCACCGTTCCGCCACCTCAGTTACCGAAAAGCCCCCGGTAGAAAGCAGCATCTCGGCTTGATTTACGCGCAGCTGGTTCAAATATTGCTTAAACGAACTGCCCGTGTTGCTTTTAAACAGCTTTCCGAGATAAACCGGGTGAAGCTTGACGATTTCGGCCATCTTCGATAAGTCCAGCTCCTCCGAGTAATGCTCCATGATGTAATCCAACACTTGATTGATCCTTTTGTCCGATCGAATAGCAGCCTCTTGGCGATAGAAATTGGTCATGACCTGATGCATGATCATCATGAATAATGCCCTTGACTGCATGATATACCCCAGCTGTCTCCTCATCCAGACATGCTTGAACTGCCGGATGTAATTTACAATATCACTCGTTATGATGTTTTTCGTCACGATCTCGAGAGGCAGTGCGTCCGGACTCCCGGCTGGCAGCCAGTTGAAATTGAAAGCATAGGAGTGCATGGGAGATTCCTTCAGCGTATGCGCCTCCCGTTCGCTGCCGAGCGGGATGTAGATGACATCGCCGGCTTCCACCGTATATTGCACGCCGTTGACGTAGTAATTTGATTTTCCTTCAACAACGAAGGTGAGGTCGTGGAATGGGATGACATCCTTTTCGATCTTCCATTCGGGAAAACATTTTCTGTCGACAAAATGGACAACGCCGGGAACTTTGTACTGCAGCTGTTCCATGTTCAACACTCGCATGATCACCTCAATCGTATCGGATGGAGCCGGATGCTTCCACGAAAAATCATCGCACAAGCCTATCGTATCATTGTTTCAAAATCGAATAAAGACATTTAATAGTTACCAATGATATTGAAATATTTTGTCGAAATGTACGGAAGCTGTCTGACAGAAAACAGTGAGTTTAACGAACAACCGGATCAATGGGCATTTAAAAAAAGATTACGCAAATATTTAATAGTTACAAATTATATCTAATTGCTCCATAGAGAATGTAAGCGTTTTAACTTATACTAGGTCATGAAGATTTTAACGATTTTGTAATAAAAGTGAAATGTAATGAGGAGGGTTATTTCGAATGAAAATGAGAAGGCTTGCAGCAGTTACGGCGATGGTATCGTTGCTTTCGATCACTGCTTGTGCCGGTAAGGAAGGCGCAGTCACGGAGAAGCCGGCGGAAAATACCGCAAGTACGGAGCCGGTTACGCTGAAATTGGCCGTAGTTGCCACGATGTTATCCGACGAATCGTTCCAGAAGTATTTTGTTCAGGAAGTGCAGAAGAAATACCCCCATATTACATTGGAGAGGTCCGATCCCAGCCAAGCCATAGAAGATCTGGTCGCTTCGGGCGATATCCCCGATATTATTTATTCCTCCTTGCCGGGTATTCCTAAGCTGCAATTGCTTGACGTTTTAGAGGATTTGTCACCTTATATAAAAAAATACAACACAGATCTGTCCAGGTTTGATCCGGTACTGATGGAGGCGCTCCAGCAATTTGGCGGCGATAATCAAGTAATAGCCCTTCCCTACAAAATGAATATTCCCGCTCTCTTCTACAATAAAGATATATTCGACCGGTTCGGAGTTTCCTATCCCGAGGATGGAATGACGTGGGACGAAGCTTTCGGTCTTGCCAGAAAGCTGACGAGGCAGGATGGTGGCACGCAATATCTCGGTATATTTACAGGGGGAGCAGACCGGATGGCCATGGGGCTGAATCTACCTTATGTGGACATGGCAACCAATAAGGCCAAACTGCAGACGGATGAGTGGCAGCAGGTGCTGAGCATGTTCACGTCGGAAATGTCGTTATCCGGGTATGTGGCAGACGGCAAATTACCGGATCTTTGGGCTATGTTCAATAGGGAAAAAAGCGTAGCCATGGCTGCTTTTTGGGGGCCGGACGCCATCAGCAACTTCGGTGAAATGGAGAGAAATGGCGAAGGCTTTTCCTGGGATATGGTAACCGTTCCGACGTTCAAGAAGGGAGAAGGGTATGCGTGGCAGGCCGATGCGCATACGCTGATCATCACTTCGACCAGCAAGCACAAGGAACAGGCGTATCAGGTGCTTTCCGTGATGACAAGCGATGAAGTGCAGAGCGTGCTGAATAAAAACGGCGTGCTGACCTCCTTGCAAAAAACGCCGGAGCTGATTAAGGACTACGGCTCCGAGATTCCATCCTTCCATGGAAAAAATGTCAATGCGCTCTTTGCGTTGAAGCCGGCGGTCAAGACGTTTACCCCATTCGATGATAAGGGACGGGGACTGATCAATGCGGCAGCCAACGATGTTTTGATAAAAGGAATTGATGTGAACACGGCTTTGAAAAGCGCTGAGGAGCAGTTGGACCAGTATATTAGACAGCATCAAATGGCCAATCCATAGTCAGGGACTCGGACCGGCAAAAGAGCAAGAGCGCACCGGCAATTGGCGAGAAATCCTATAGGTTTTTGTGGCGTTCACGATATGACATGATTGGTAGTTCCTGGCAGCGCCAAATCGATCTTGCTACCAGGCTTTGCACCGTTAATAAGGCACAGGCGTTACATAGCGGTAGACCGCCCAAAAGTGGCACAAGCTGCCGATCAGCACAAAAGCGTGCCAGATCGCATGATGATACGGCAGCCGCCGCCAAAGAAAAAAGACGAGCCCGATCAAATACATCATCGCGCCTATGAGCAAAAGCTGGAAACCCGCTTCCGGCAGCCTTTCGCTGAGCGGGCCGAGCGCGAGCACGATCAGCCAGCTCATGACGAGATAATAAAGGATGGTCCAGGCGATATACTGCCTGACGAGCGTGCGGATATAACATATGCCCGAGAGGGCCATCGCCCAGACGAACAGCAGCAGGCACCAGCCGAACGGCCCGCGCAAGGTAACGAGCATGAACGGGGTATACGTGCCGGCGATCAGCAGGAAGATCGCCGCATGATCGAGCAGCTCGAAGCGTTCGATCCATTTGGGCGAGCGGGCGCTGTGCAGCAGGGTGGAGGATGTATAGAGCAGGCACAGGGCGAACCCGAATATGACAAAAGCCGCTGTCTGCCAGGGATCGCCTTCAGCCAAGGCGCGCTCCAGCAGCAAATATAAGGCGGCCAGGCTGCAGGCTGCGCCGAACCCATGGCTGATGGCGTTCCAGCGCTCTTCGTTGCGGGCCAACGCTTCCATCGTTCATCATCTCCCCTGAAGTCATCGTGCCTAGCTTATCCCAAAAGGCGGGGGCGCATGCAGCCGCAGGGCCGCAGCATGGAGAGGGATACGATGGCCACCGTTTGAACGATCATTCCCGTTGCGGCATGTTTTGGGGGGCTGCTGATCGTCTCCGTTTTCTACCTGATCAAGCAATATTGGGGGGGAATTAGGTCGGGGCGAGCGTTTTCTGCGTTTCCCCTCATCATTCGTGGCATCCTATGCGATATCGTTGTCCCGGGTTAAACGTGTTTTTTCGCTGTTTCCGCCGTTTTGCTTTTCAAGCTTAGGTCGGCATGATAGGATCGTACTAGAGCAACAGCAATGCGGCGCAGCGGTTTGGGAAGCGGTCTGAAATCTGCCAAGCGCTACCGCGCAGCGGTTTGGGAAGCTCCTGAAGTCTGCCATGCACCGCTGCGCACCAATCACTTCTGACCAAGCCCTGCGCGTGTACCGGTCAGTCTTATCAAACCTGCATGCGTACCGATCACTCTAACTAGACCGCATGCGTACCGATCACTCTAGCCAGACCCGTACACGTACCGACCACTTTGACCAGCCCCCGCGTACCGATGACAAGGAAGGAGAGGGAGCGATATGGATTGCCGCGTCGGCTGTGCGGCCTGTTGCATTGTCATCTCCATCACCTCGCCCATACCCGGCATGCCGGAAGGCAAGCCGGCCGGCGTCCGGTGCGTTCAACTGACCGACGACGGCAAATGCCGCCTGTTCGGCAAGCCGGAGCGCCCTGCGGTGTGCGGCAGCCTGCAGCCCGCGCCTGATATGTGCGGCCAGTCCAACGAGGAGGCCTACCGTTATTTGGAAGCGCTCGAGCAGGCAACCCGGCCGCAGTCATAGGTTGCCCGCAAGGAAAGGGCATAGGGAGCCGGGAGCCGTCTTACCTTCGCATGTTTTGCCGACGCCCGGAGTATGTTGTGGAGATTGGCGCCTATGACTGGGAAGGGGCGCACTAACGCAGGGGTCGAACGCAAACGTGACGCTAACGCGGGGGGCGAACGCTAATGCGGAGTTCGCGGTTAGCTAACGCTAGCCAGAGAGCTTATTTCTCTCGAAACGCTCGATTTGAAATTGTAACGCAAGTGAGCAGCCTTATTGGGCATTTGGGCTACCCGATTCAGCGTTTCTGACCAAATAGCGTTACCACGTTTCGTTACATTTTAAAAAAGGCACGATTCAGCAAAATCACGTTTGTCACCAGCGTTAGAGATTCAGAAGCTTTCGGCGGCAGCGCAGGAAGGAGCAGCACAGGAATGGGCTGCGGACCCTGGAGTGTTTTCAAAGTAGACCCCCATGCCGCCTGTGCGCACCATCGGAGGATGAACATGGGCCGCGGGCCTTGGGCTATTTGGCATACGAATGACAGCCGGTGATGAACCATTCGTTCGTCGCGGGCGTCCAATCAGCAGAGAGGAAGTGGCTAATCGCGATGAGTGTTGAGCCTTTGCAGCGTTCGGCTGTAGCGAAGGACGAGCAGTGGAATTTGCAGCATATTTATGCCACTGCGAAGCAGTGGGAGGACGATTACCGCCGGGCGGGGTCCCTGATCGACCAGGTAGCGGGATACAAGGACAGGATCGACAGCGCCAGCGCGCTGCTGGCCTTTCTGGAGCAGGAGGAAGAGCTGGGCTTTCTTTACGAAAAGCTGTTTGTGTACGCTTCCTTGAAGCTGGATGAGGATACCCGGGTGACGGAGCATCAGGCGCGAGTGGACAGAGCCCGCAGCCTTGGGGTCAAAATCAGCAGCGCGACCTCGTTTTTCAGACCGTATCTGCTTAGTCTGGACAAGCAGACGCTGGACGGCTACATCGCGCAAGAGCAGGGGCTGGAATACTTCAAGAAAGAACTGTACGATCAGTTCAAATACAAGCCACATGTGCTCAGCAAGGACAAGGAGGAGGTGCTCTCCCAGCTGGGGGAGGTGATCTCTGCGCCGAAGACGATTTTCGGCATGATCAACAATGCGGATATTCAGTTCGGCGAAGTGACGAACGAGCAGGGCGAGAAGGTCGCGCTTACCCGCGGCATGTATATGCGCATTCTGGAAGGTCGCGACCGCGAGCGCCGGCGGGAAGCGTTCAAGGCTTACTACAAGCCGTATGTCGGCTTGAAAAACACGATCGCCAGCACGCTGGCCGCCTCGGTGAAAAACAACGTGCTGTTCTCGCGGATGCGGGGCTACGATTCCCCGCTGCACCGCTCGCTGTTCGCCGACGACGTGCCGGTCTCGCTGTACGACAATTTGCTGCAGACGACGAGAGAGCACATCGCCCCGCTGCACCGTTATATGGCTTACCGGAAGCAAAAGCTGAACGTGGACGAGCTGCGGCTGTACGATTTGAGCGTGCCGCTGGTGGACGACTGCGAAGTATCGATTCCGTACGAGCAGGCGTACGAGACGATGCTGGCGGGGCTGGCGCCGCTCGGGGGCGAGTATCTCGATATTTTGCGCAAAGCAAAAACGGCCGGCTGGATCGATGTCAGGGAGAAGCAGGGCAAACGGTCCGGCGCTTATTGCTGGGGGCCTTACGGCACCCATCCTTACGTACTGCTCAATTACAACGATACGCTGGATAGCATGTTCACGCTCGCTCACGAGATGGGGCATGCCCTTCATTCGTATTTGTCGGACGCGAATCAACCGAGAATTTCGGCGCAGTATAAAATTTTCGTCGCTGAGGTTGCCTCGACCGTCAACGAGACGCTGCTGATTCGCCATCTGCTGAAAGAAACGACGGACGAACCGTTCCGCCGCTATCTGCTCAATCATTTCATCGATACAATCAAAGGAACGTTCTTCAGCCAGGTCATGTTCGCCGAATTCGAGAAGCTTGTGCACGAGAGGGCGATGAACGGGGAGGCGCTGACGGCGGATGCGTTCAGTGAAATATACGAAGCCTTGTTCACTGCCTACAACGGAGAGCTGGTCGCGCTCGATCCCGAGGTCAAGTACGGCTGGTCGCGCATTCCGCACTTCTACAACGCCTTCTACGTATACAAATACGCGACAGGCATCGCGTCGGCCGTCAGCATAGCCGGACGCATCCTGGAGGGAGACGAGGAAACGACGAAAGCGTATATGACTTTTCTGAAAAGCGGAGGCTCCGAGCCGCCGCTGGAGCTGCTGCGCGGCGTCGGCGTCGATCTCCTGAAGCCGGAGCCGATCCGCGACCTGCTGTCATTGTTCGACGATCTGGTCCGGCAGCTGGAGGAGCTTTAGGGCACGCCGCACCCTACCTGATTGTTCAACCGCATCGTGCTCCATCTTATGCTACATCAGCAAACGGCGCAGCATCCCTGCAATTAGGGACGCTGCGCCATTCGTATGGAGATGACCAACATGGTAATGCAGGGCGGCTAATACTTAGCTTATTCCGAAATGATAGAAAGCAGCATAGTATATTTGCTAGATTGCGAGCCTAAAAAAGGCCGCTCATTGCGCCGACAGCTGCGAATACGGCTTTCTATGCCTTCAGCAGCTTGAGAAACTCCCTCATGAACCCGGGCAAATCCGGCCAGGCATGACCCGAGACGATATTGCCGTCGACGCACAGCGTCTCCTTGGAATATTCGGCGCCCAGCGCTTCGACATCCGGCCGGCAGGCGGAGTAAGCGGTCATCGTGCGCCCTTCGAAATATTTGTTGTTCTTAAGCGCGTTCAGCACGAGCGCGGCGTGGCAGATGGCCCCGACCGGCTTGTCCGTTTCAAAGAAATGGCTCACAATCCGCGGCACGTTAGGGTCGATGCGAATGTACTCGGGCGCTCTGCCGCCGGGAATGATCAGGCCGTCGTAGCGGGCCGGGTCGACGTCGGCGAAGGAGAGATGAGCTTCGAGCTGATACCCGGGCTTTTCCGTATACGTGTCCCAGCCCTCGAAATCGTGAACGACAGTGCGCAGCACTTTTTTCGAAGGAGCTGCGATGTCGGCTTCGTAGCCTTCCTCTTGCAGGCGGTAATACGGGTAGTATACCTCGAGCGATTCGGCGGCGTCTCCGGTAATGAGCAATACTTTTTTGGACATACGGCACACTCTCCTTGGAAAAAAGGATGTTAAATTTTTAACACGCAGGCGACGACCGATGACGAAGGCAATGCATGCCACAGGCTGTCATAGCCGTCTATTTCATTGTGCAGGATCGCTTGAGAATTGTAAATGAGGAGATTTTGTGGAAAAATGACGAAAAAAGTCCCCCGCCCCAAAGGGGCGAGGGAAAGCGTCCGCCGCAGCTTCAGGTTTTGGCAGGCTTGCTGGCGGCTTTTTCTTTTTTCGACAGCTTCCGGACCTTGCTTCGTCTGCTCAGCTTGTAGTAGTATTTGCCGTCGGCGCTTCGGAGTAGGTGGCATCCGAACACGCGCAGCACGCTAGTGTAATAAGCCATCCCGAACACCTCCTGCTTTCATGTTGTATATGTATGCAGGGGGGCGATTGTCCTAGACGCCTCATCTTGAAAATTGCTGTAGAGCAAATTTTCAACACCGCGGCAGACCCGGGAATTTGGCGGTATCCGCGGGTCGAATTTTCAACTTTCGCAGGCGACGGCCGCTGACCGAAGGAATCGCTCAACATCGGTGTCTATGATCGCATCAGAAGTTATTCTCGTAAAAGACGAGGCGGTTGCCGAACGGGTCGGTGAGCCGCACCTCCCTGGTGCCCCAAGGCGTCTGTTCCAATCCGGGGCGGGCGTAGGCGTAGTTTTGCGCCAGCAGGCCGGCGTGAAGCTCTTCGATCCGCTCCGTCTCGATGCGGACGGCCGATCCCGGGCAGCAGTCGCCGTGGTGCTCCGACAGATGCAGCCGCACGCTGCCGCGGGATACTTGCATATAGAGCGGGAATCCGGGCTCGTGACGGTGCTCCCAATCGACGTCGAAGCCAAGAAACTGCACGTAGAATTCCTTCGCCTTCACCTCGTCGAACATGCGCAAAATCGGGGTTAACGATGTCATAGTGGCGGCTACATTCGTCATCGATTTATCGCTCCTTTATATGGTCGTTGACCTGCCTGTTTCCCGGCGGCTTAAGACAGCGCGGGCACGACGATGCGGCAGTCGGATACATTGGCCGGACAGCCGCTTGCAAGCCAGCGGTCGGGCGTATCCCGAACCCCGCGAATATGCGCGGCGAACGCAGCGTCAGGAAAATGCTCCGAATATAGCGTCACCGATTGGCCGTCGGCGGCGGCACGCAGGTCGGGAAGGAGAACCGGCTCCCCCTGCAGCGAACGGAAGCGGTAGTGCTCCGTCTGCTCCGCCGAAGCGCCGTCGAGCCGCTTGTTGAAGTCGATGCGCACGGCGCCGCTGGCGAGCCGGGCCGCCGCCAATGCCCGGGGCGGCTCCTCGTACATCCATCCGCCGATGGAATATTCGTAGGCGGTCCAGGAGGCGTAGCCGAGCGATGCCGCCGCTGCGGCGAACCGCTGCATCCAGGCTGCGCTTCGCCGCATGGAACGCAGCGAGCCGATATCGGTCTGCAGCGCGAGCGGCAGCTTAGGATATTGGCGGCGCAGCGGTTCGACGAACGGGCGATACCGCCGGGCGTAGTCTGCCGGCAGACGCTGGCGCGTCCAGTCGGGCCAATGAGTCTGCAGCATGTGCAGGTCGGGCCGCACGGCGGCGATCATCTCTGCGGCGTCGATGCCCTGCAGCTCGCGAATGGCGCGGGCCGGGTCGCGGCCCGCATCGATGGCGATGGACCAGGTGGCGATGCGCAGCTCCGGCCGCGCCTCGCGAACGCCGCCGGGGCCGTTCACGATGCGGTCGAGAAAGCGGTTGACCGCGCGGACGCGGAATTCGACCCAGACGAGATAGCGGCCCCGGTCTTTCTTGTAATAGGCCGGGGAGGTGCGGTGCACGAATTCCGGCGGAAGCATTCCGCTGTAGGCGCGGAATGCGGCCTGCGCCAGCGGGCCGACATCCCCGTACACGCCGGTGGACAAGCCGTTCCACTCCGGGAAATAGGCCTCGGCAATTTCCAGACCGTCGAAAGGATGCTCTTCGACGAGACGGACGAGGGCGCGCCGCTTCCAATCCAGATAGCCCTCGCTGTGCGGGGAGAGGCGGGTGTAGTCGTCCTTGGGCGGCTTCAGCAGCTCCATGCGCCAGCGCTCCCAGCCGGCCGGCAGATGATCGGTGGCATATGTGCCGTTGCCGAGCGTCATTGCCCAGACGAACAAGCCGTGGCGCTTCAGCGCCTCCACCAGCCGTCCGTCCACCCGGTCCTCCCGCGTCACGAAATAGCGGACGGAGCGATATCCGGCCTGCTTCAGCTCCCTGGCCACGCTGTCCGCCGAGCGGTCGCGGTAATAGGCAAACGTCGGATCGATTTGAATGGATGGGCCGAGCCATGCTTCTTCTCGCAATCGTTCTTCACCGTCCCTTGCAGGCTGGGCTAGGTTCGGACGCTGCCGAACCTAATTGGCCGTTGTCTTCATGGTAACGGGATCGGAGCTTGGACGCAACCTGATTTTGCCAGATGATGCGCAGGTTTATTTGACCAAATGATACGCGGATTTAATAGTAATTATTACTGTTAATTTGACAAAACGGGAAGTTCAGGGGTACAATTTTAGGCAGGAAACGAAAGCTCATCGACGAGAAAGCGGTGCAATCATGAATACTCCCGTTCCTGTCCACATACTTTGCGGTTTTTTGGGAAGCGGCAAGACGACGCTGCTGACCGCCGCGCTGGATTATTATACATTGCAGGGCAAGAAGCCGGCCGTGCTGATGAACGAGCTGGGCGACGTCAATCTGGACGGCATGCTGGTGAACGAGGCGGTGCCGATGTCCGAGATGCTGAGCGGCTGCATCTGCTGCACGATCCGCGGCGATCTGGGCATGGAGCTGAAGCAATTGATCGACGAGCACCGGCCTGACGTGATTTTTGTGGAATGCACCGGCGCCGCCAATCCAATCGAGATTTTGGACGGCGTGACCGATGCCTCGCTGCTGACTGAGCTGGAGCTAAAGACGGTCGTCACGGTCATCGACGCGGGGCAGCTGTCGGAGCGCTCCCGGACATCGGCAGGCAAGACGTACCGGCTGATGCAGGAGCAGATTCGCTGCGGCACGCGCCTCGTGCTCAACAAGAGCGATGTCGTGACGCCGGAGGAGCTGAGCCGGCTGGAACAGCTGATCCGCGGCTGGAATCCGGATGCGCCGCTCGATGCGACGGTCCGCTGCGCCATCGACCTGTCCTTTTTTGAGCGGGGCGGCCGCGTCGGCGCGGCGGAACCGGAAGCGGGGATGCGCGAGATGGCATCATGCGGCTGCGGTCACAGCCATTCGCACGGCGGGGAAGGGGAGGAAGCCTGCGGGCTAGCCGGGGGAAATGCCGGGCCGGAGCCTTCCGGCCAGAAGCGTTCCGACCGCGAGCAGGCCCATCATCATTCGCACGATCACGTGATGGTGTATACGCATTACTTCGATCGGCCGATCGACAGCGAGCAGTTCGAGGCGCTGGTCGGCTCGCTTCCCCCGGAAATTTTCCGGGCCAAAGGCATTTTGCGCTTCACGGACACGGCCGGCCCGTTCCTGTTTCAGTACGCCTACCGCGAGATGGATTTCGTCCGGATCGCTCCGAAGCAGGAGGTTCCGCATGTGGCCGTATTTATCGGCGAGCGGTTCGACCGCCAGGCGCTTGCGGAACGGCTGTCCGCGTTGTAGCCAAGGGCGGCGCGGCTCTCGCTCCGGACGCCGCAGCTCGCTTAAAGCGGTCCGGCTGAAGACGGCGAGCCGGGAACAGGAGCGGCTTGCCCTTGGCAGGAGTGACCGGGCCGGGAACAGGAGCGGCTTGCCCTTGGCAGGAGTGACCGGGCCGGGAACAGGAGCGACTTGCCCCTGGCAGGGGCGACCGGCCCGGGATAACGTCCGGCCTTAAAGCCGCACGAGACGGGCTCTATTGACTATTCATCCCCGCTCGGGCATGATTAACTTAATTTCAAAATGCACAAAAGAGGGAGTCCTATGACGAATCACAACCATGATCGTGAGCATGATCATGAGCATGACGTGCAGACGACCGTTCAAGATATTTTGCGGGCGATGTCGGCCCAGGGCTGGAGGATCACCGACCAGCGCAAGACGCTTGCGGCGCTGTTCGCGGAATCAAGCGGGTACTTGTCCCCGAAAGACGTCTACGACCATATGCGGCAAAAATACCCTGGCGTCAGCTTCGATACGATCTACCGCAACCTGCGCCTCTTGAGCGAGATGGGGGTGCTGGAGCAGTTCTACTTGAACGACGGACTGAAATTCCGCGCCCGCTGCCGGACCCGGCATCACCATCACATGATTTGCCTGCAGTGCGAGAAGACGATCACGTTCGAGTTTTGCCCGATGTCGCATATGGACCGTCTGCCGTCCGATTTCAGGGTGATGAACCACCGCTTCGAAATATTCGGCTACTGCGGCAGCTGCGCTTCCGAAGCTCCGCATTCCTGATTCGCAGCAGCGCGGAGGATGCGGCGGCTGCGCACGCGCCGGTTGCGTATACAACAACTCACAGCGAAGGACCCGCAGCGCATTGTCGCGCGTGCACGGGTCCTTCGGCTTTTGTTGCAGTTACCAGTGCAAGTCCTTCTCATAGCCCAAATAAATAAGCAGATCGCCGGCCAACTCCTTGAAAGCAAGCTTATGCGCTTCGCCGAAATGCCGCTTCCACAAGCCGGGCCCATCTGCTGTCCCGTCCGGCAAGCGGAGCGGAGCAATGCTGCTCATAGCCGATTCCGCCAGCTGCTCCATAGCATGCTTGGACAGCGCTGTTCCTTCCAGCACATATTCGATCGCTTTCGCAATACACTCCCGGCTGCGCGCCGTCCCGCACACCAGCTCCTCGTAGCGAACGGCATGCGTGCCGTCATCCTCCATCCATTTCAAATAGGGCATGTAATGGCTGACGATATCGCCGTATCCGAGCGAAGCGTGGCCGTATCGTTCGGCAATTTCCCTGGTCTCGTAAAAGCCGGCGATGAGCATCATCAGCCGCTTCCCGTCGTCCTTCACATGCTCCGCAAAATAACGGCCATGCGGATGCGCATTGTGCGGATCGGTCATGTACTGCGCAATCGATACGATCATATCGCGCGGATCTCTGAAAATAAAGAGACGGCGAATCCGCCTTTCGTCCAGCTGCCGCTTCAGCTCCGGGCGGTAGGGGACATGTCCGCAGCAAATGTCTCCCGGACTCATCTGCCCGAAGACCGCATGCAAATCGTCCTGCCACGGATCGAGCCAACGGGGCGTTCCCATCCGCAGCAGCCCCGCAGCCAGCGGGCCCGCCAGATGCAGCCCGCTTTGGGCCGTTCCATTCACGAACAGTTTGGGCGCTTGCTGCCGTTCCATCGCTTAGTCGCCTCCTGTCTGCAGTCGCTTAAAGAAAAGCGGGTCCGGTATCGTATAGCCGACGGGCAGCTTGCCCGCAAGCTCGCTCCATTCGCGGTTGAAAAAAACGGTGCACGTCTCGAACCGGAACAAGTCGGCCGGCATACGTCCGGCGCGTCCGCCGGGCCGGGCTTCTGCGGCATCGGCAAGCTGCGCAGGCTGCGGCGGTGGATCGGCGTGCCGCTGCGCCGCGATGGCCTTCTCGTACACTTGCAAGGTGCGCCCGCCGAGCCGCTTGACGGACCATTGCCGCACGCCGTACGCTTTGGCCTGCTCGCCCAGCCGTCGGCGAAGCTGCGCGTCGCCGAGCGCCAGGCTTAGCTTGCGGGCCAGATCGGCGCCGTTCGCCTTCTCGAACAGCAGGCCGGTCCTGCCGTGCTCGATCATTTCGGGAATGCCGCCGCCATTCGAGGCGACGATCGCTTTGCCCGCGATCTGCGCTTCCATTACGGCATGCGGCAGATTGTCCTCGATGGAGGGCATAACCATCACGTCAGCCAATTTCAGGAGCGCGGGCACATCGGAGCGGTTGCCTGTGAACACGACGCGGTCCGCCACCCCCTGCTCCCGGCAATACGCCTCCAGCTCGCCGCGCAGCGGGCCATCGCCGACGATCCAGCACATGAAATCGTCGCGGCTCTCCTTCAGGATGCCGAGCGCGGCGATCAGCGTCGCATGCCCCTTCTCGACGCCGAGCCGGGCCGGGCAGAGGATCACGAGCCGGCCGGATGCCGGGGGCACCGGAGACTCCGGCGCGTCGTTCATGCGGCCAAGGAATGCGCCCGCATCCATGCCGTAAGGGACGACGGCCGTCAGCTTCGCGGCGGGCACGCCGAAGCTGTGGCGCAGCTCGTCCCACAGCCAGCGGGACGTGGCGATCACGCAGTCGGCCGAAGCCGTCCCGTAGTGCTCCTCCGCCGCGATATATGACCATCTCAGGCCGCTGGTGTCAGTTGCCTCTCCGGAAAGCCGGTGCACGCTGGCCAGCAGGCCTTGCAGCGTATAGATGAGCGGCACGCGGGCCGGCTTGACGCGGCTTAAGGCGCGGGTCGAGACGATATCGTGAGTATGGATGATATCATACGCCTCCAAATCGAAGCACGCCGCCGCCAGCTCGAACGTATACCGCTCGATCTCCCGCATCCGAATCCAATGATCGACATGCGGCAGCTCGCGGTCATAGTATCCGTTAATTTCGCCGTACACGTTGTCCCTGAGCCGCGATTTGACGATCGACCGGCCATCCCGGCCAGGGTCGCCGCTCTGCACATGCAGCCGCCGCATGCCGGAATCGTGAGCCAGCAGGTCGACCCGGTGGCCGCGGCGCTCCAGCTCTTTTCTCAGCAATTGGAGATAAGTATTGACGCCGCCCACATGCGGCATAGGCCAATAAGTCGCTAGCAAAATGTTCAGGCGAATCCATCTCCTTCCTGCAGCCGGCAAGGCTTGCCCTATATCGTATGCCGGACGATTCTATAAGGTTATCAACGCTCCGCTCATTTTTCATAGACTTCTATGACGAGCGGAGCCTTCGTCATCGGTCGTCACCTTCGGTGCCTGAAAATTCGCCGGAGGGTTCCGTCCTATTTTTCAAGATAGCGTTTGTCGCCAGCGTTGCAGATTCGGAAGCTTCGATGGGAGAGCAGGAAGGGCGGCTTAGGAAGGAGCAGCGGGCTTAATTTCTTTTTGACAAAATGCATCCGATTCGTTGACAGAAATGCCCATAGGCTAATATACTGCGAACTAATAAAACCGAGTATGCGCATCGGAAATAATGGTAACTGGTCCACCGGATATACCGGAGACGGGTTATGCCGCTGATTGCCGCAGATGACGGCGATGAGCCCGATTTCATACTTGCCGGACCCTTGTTCCTGCCGGCGGAACGGATGCGGTCCACCATCGCTTACGAGCTTACTTCATCCATTACAAGGGGAGAATAGAAAAATGAACCATTCCTTATCTGCAACACTTCGCACGATTGGCAAACGGGCCTTCCTGCCGCTCGTCGCGGCTTCTCTGCTCTCGCTGACCGCTTGCGGTGGCGCTGTGAGCGGCGGCGATGCGACTCCGGCTGCGGGAGGCGGCCAGACGCAGGCGAAGCCGGTCGAGCTGCTGAATGTGTCATACGATCCGACCCGCGAGCTGTACCAGGAATTCAATCAGGCGTTCGCCGCCCATTGGAAGGAGAAAACCGGTCAAACCGTCGCTTTCAAGCAATCGCACGGCGGCTCGGGCAAGCAGGGGCGCTCGGTCATCGACGGTCTGGAGGCGGATGTCGTCACGCTGGCGCTGGCCTACGACATCGATGCGATCCAGGAAGCGGGACTGCTGCAGGAGGGCTGGCAGAGCAGGCTGGAGCATAACAGCTCGCCGTATACGTCGACCATCGTATTTCTCGTGAAGAAGGGCAACCCGAAAGGGATCAAGGATTGGGACGATCTGATCAAGCCGGGCGTGCAGGTGATCACCCCGAATCCGAAGACGTCGGGCGGCGCCCGCTGGAACTATCTCGCCGCTTACGGATATGCCTACAAGAAGAACAACAACGACGAGGCCAAAGCGAAGGAGTTCGTAGGGCAGCTGTTCAAGAATGTGCCGGTGCTCGACTCCGGCGCCCGCGACGCGACGACGACGTTCGTGCAGCGCGGCATCGGCGACGTGCTGCTGGCCTGGGAGAACGAGGCGTTCCTGTCGATCAAGGAATTCGGCGACGACAAGTTCGAGATCGTCGTGCCTTCGGTCAGCGTGCTGGCGGAGCCGCCGGTCGCCGTCGTCGACAAGGTGGTCGACAAGAAGGGGACGCGCGAGGTGGCCCAGGCGTATCTTGAGTATTTGTATTCCGAGGAAGGCCAGACGATCGCCGCCAAAAACTATTACCGTCCGCGGCTTGCAGCCGTCGCGCAGAAATTCGAAAGCCAGTTCCCGAAGGTCAACCTGTTCACGGTGGACGACGAGCCGTTCGGCGGCTGGCAGAAGACGCAAAAAACGCATTTTGCCGACGGGGGCGTATTTGACCAAATCTACAAGCCGTCCAATTGAGCGGAGCGGCAGGGAGAGTAGAAGCGTATGACCGCAAAAGCTTGGAAAGAGCGCAGTATTTTACCCGGATTCGGACTGACGATGGGTTTTACTGTCCTGTACTTGAGTTTGATCGTGCTGTTCCCGCTGTCGGCCGTCTTCATCAAGACGTCGGGAATGACATGGGAGCAGTTTTGGCTGACGGTAACCGACCCCAGAGTTTTGGCGTCGTACAAAGTCAGCTTCGGCACCGCCTTGGGCGCGGCGCTGATCAATGCCGTTTTCGGCTTTGTCGTCGCCTGGGTGCTCGTGCGCTACTCGTTCCCGGGGCGCAAGCTGATCGACGCACTCGTCGATCTGCCCTTCGCCCTGCCGACGGCGGTGGCGGGCATCGCCCTGACTACGATCTATTCGCAGAACGGCTGGGTCGGCAGCTTGCTGGAGCCGTACGGCATCCGCATCGCGTTCACGCCGCTTGGCATCATGCTCGCCTTGACCTTCATCGGCATGCCGTTCGTCGTCCGCACGCTGCAGCCCGTCATTGAGGAGCTGGAGAAGGACGTCGAGGAGGCGGCCGTCAGCCTCGGCGCAGGGCGCTGGCGCACGTTCCGCCGGGTGATTTTCCCGCAGCTGCTGCCGGCGCTTCTCACCGGATTCACGCTGGCCTTCGCCCGCTCGATCGGGGAATACGGCTCCGTCGTCTTCATCTCCGGCAACATGCCGATGAAGACGGAGATCGCGCCGCTCATGATCATGACGAAGCTCGAGCAGTACGACTACGCCGGCGCAACCGCTGTCGCTCTGGTCATGCTCGTCATCTCGTTCCTGCTGCTGCTTATCATCAACTATTTGCAATGGCGGGCGAACCGCCATACGCAGACCGCATAGGAAGGAGAGAACGACATCATGGCCGGTTACGTAACGACTGCCGTCAAAGCCGCCCCGAAGGCGGCCGCGAGGCCCCGCCATATCAGCGAGCCGCGCGCCGTGCAGTGGATATTGACCGCTGTCGCGCTGCTGTTTCTCGGTTTTCTGCTGGTGCTGCCGCTCGTATCGGTGTTCGTCGAAGCGTTTCGCAAAGGCGTCGAGGTGTACACCGCCGCATTGACCGAGCCGGACGCCCGGGCGGCGATCCGCCTTACGCTGACCGTCGCCGCCATCTCCGTGCCGATGAATCTCGTCTTCGGCTTGGCGGCCGCCTGGGCGATAACCAAGTTCCGCTTCAAGGGCAAAAATGTGCTGATCACCTTGATCGATCTGCCGTTCGCCGTCTCGCCAGTCATTTCCGGCCTCGTCTATGTGCTGCTGTTCGGAGCGCAGGGATGGTTCGGGCCGTGGCTGCAGGAACACGATATCAAAATTATTTTCGCGCTGCCCGGCATCGTGCTGGCGACCGTCTTTGTCACTTTCCCCTTCGTCGCGCGGGAGCTGATTCCACTCATGCAGGCGCAGGGCACGCAGGAGGAGGAAGCGGCGGTGACGCTTGGCGCAAGCGGCTGGCGCATCTTCTGGAAGGTCACCTTGCCGAGCGTCAAATGGGGACTGCTGTACGGCATCATTTTGTGCAACGCCAGGGCGATGGGGGAATTCGGCGCCGTCTCCGTCGTCTCGGGGCATATTCGCGGCGAGACCAATACGCTGCCGCTGCATATTCAAATTTTGTACAACGAGTACAATTTCGCCGGCGCATTCGCGGCCGCTTCGCTGCTGGTGCTGCTCGCGCTCGTCACGCTGGTCGTCAAAAGCGTGGTCGAATGGAAATATAACCGGGAACATAGCCGGAAGGGAGAATGAGCTCTATGCATATTGTTGCCGAACACTTGACAAAAAGCTTTGGCCGCTTCCAGGCGACCCGGGACGTCAGCTTCGAGGTGGAGAGCGGGAAGCTCGTCGGTCTGCTGGGGCCGAGCGGCGGAGGCAAGACGACGATTTTGCGGATGCTCGCCGGACTGGAGGAGCCCGATTCCGGCGTCATTCGTTTTGACGGGCGCATAGTCAACCAGCAGCCTCCCCGCGAGCGGGGCATCGGCTTTGTGTTTCAAAACTACGCCTTGTTCCGCCATATGAGCGTATGGGATAATATCGCCTTCGGGCTGACGGTGCAGAAGCGAACGAAGGCGCAGATCAAGGAGCGTGTCGGCGAGCTGATCGAGCTGACCGGCCTAAGCGGGCTGGAGCGCCGGCTGCCGCACCAGCTGTCCGGCGGCCAGCGGCAGCGGGTCGCCTTCGCCCGGGCGCTGGCGCCTGAGCCGCAGCTATTGCTGCTCGACGAGCCGTTCGCGGCGATCGACGCCAAGGTTCGCAAGGAGCTGAGGACGTGGCTGAAGGAGACGATTGCCCGGGTCGGGATTACGACGATCTTTGTCACGCACGATCAGGAGGAGGCGGTCGAGGTGGCCGACCGGATCATGATCATCCATCAGGGCCGGCTCGAGCAGCACGGCACGCCGCTCGACATCTACAAGCACCCGCAGACGCCGTTCGTCGCCGGCTTTATCGGCGAATCCGTGCAGCTGGACGACGCCTCGCGGCTGAGAGGCTTCGCGGAAGACGCGCCGGCAAGCGCCAGGGCGATCGTTCGGCCGGAATTTCTCGAGATCGGCCGGCAGGCGGAAATTTCGCATCCGTCCGCGGCCGAGCGGGGCACCGTCGCCAGCGTCTATTTCCGCGGCACGTACTGGCAGGTGGAGGTCGAGACGGAAGCCGGCCGGCTGCTTGGCCACCGCTCGCTGGAGCAGCCCGAGCTGCATCCCGGCGACGAGGTGCTCGTGCTTATACACCGGCTGTACCTGTACAACGATCAGGGCCACAAGACACTCGAAAATCGGCTGAAATTCGATCCGCTTCCGGTGCATATTTAACTTGGGGGGAAGCATCCGGCCGGGCCGGAGGCCGATTACCGAAAGCCGCCCTTCGCTTTCATACTTTTTTAACGTTAAGAAAGGGGATAGTGGTCCATGGAGCATGCGATAACGATTCGAAGCGGCGATACGAATTTGGCGGCGACGCTTCATTATCCGGAGGAAGACGCCGGGAATAGCTCGCCAGCGCGGCAGGAGCGGTATCCGATCGTCATCGTTTGCCACGGCTTTGTCGGCAACCGGATCGGCGTCGACCGGCTGTTCGTCAAGGCCGCCCGCGAGCTGAGCCGCCATGGTTATATGGTGCTGCGGTTCGATTACGGCGGCTGCGGCGAAAGCACCGGCGACTACGGAGCGGGCGGGCTCGATGCGATGATCGAGCAGACGCGCCATGCGATCGACTACGCGCTGGACATCGACTGCGTCGATCCGCAGCGTGTCATACTGCTTGGCCACAGCCTCGGCGGCGCGGTTGCGATTCTGACCGCCGCGCGGGACAAACGGGTCCGGACGCTCGTGCTGTGGGCGGCGGTCGCCCATCCGCTGAGCGACATCATCAAGATTACCGGCCGCAAAGTATATGAGGACGCGCAGAAGAACGGCGCGGCGGACTATCTCGGCTACCGCTTCCAGCCGGCGTTCTTCGAATCGCTGGCCCGCCATCAGCCTTACGAGCAGCTGCGCAAATTCAACGGCGACGTGCTGCTCGTTCACGGCACGAACGATCAGGTGATTCCGACGGATTACTGCTTTTTGTATCAAAAGCTGTTCTGGATGAGGCACCAGGGACAGTGCGACAAAGAGGTTATTTTCCAGGCGGACCATACGTTTTCCACTGCCGATGCGACGGGGCAGCTGCTGAAGGCGACAAAGGATTGGCTGCAAAATATCGACCGGCGCAGAATCGAATGGAACGACTGGATCATATAACAACGACCATTTCCGGGAGGGACGTCAAATGGCTAAGCCGCTTCGCGTTGACGAGTTATGGAATGACCGCATCGTTCAAAGCTTGAACGGATTGGAATACGGCAGCGTCCAAATTGTCGTGCATGACGGGCGCATTGTGCAGATTGAGCGGACCGAACGCAAACGGTTCGAGGCCGAAGCGGCGCGCAGGAATGCGGCGAACATTCAGCCGCGCAGCGCGTCCAACTGAAGCTGGGCTAAGGTCGACCGGAACGCCGGAGACTTCCCGCAGAGCCGGAGCTAACTTCGCAAGAAGACAGGCTCCCTGCGCGAGGTCTCTTTTTTGTTAGTTGGAACGGTCGCCTCGTCGTTAGGCGAGTTGCCATTCATTAAACATACTATTCACAGGGGAGATGTAGGTTATGCCTTATATCGCTGCAATTTCAGGAAGCCCGACGGAGACGTCGCGGCTGAACGGCCTTTTGCACGAGATTCGACACGCTGCTTTGTCCGCGGGATGGACCTATAACGAGATTCAGGTTCGCTTGCTGCCGCCGGAAGATTTGATCTACGCCCGTTTTGACAGTCCGGCCATTGTGGAAGCGAACCGGCTTGTGGCGGAAGCGGATGCGGTCGTTGTGGCGACTCCGATCTACAAGGCCTCCTATACCGGCGTACTGAAGACGTTTCTCGATCTGATTCCGCAGAAGGGGCTGGAAGGCAAAATCGTTCTGCCGCTGGCCATCGGCGGCACGATCGCGCACCTGCTCGCGCTGGACTATGCGCTGAAGCCGGTGCTCGCCGCGCTCGGCGCAAGGCACATTGTCTCCGGCGTCTATGCGCAGGAGTCGCAGGTGACCCGCCTGGAAGGAGGCGGCTTCGCGCTGGCGGACGACCTGGCGGAGCGGCTGCGGGCGGCGGCGGACGAATGGCTGGCCGCCGCGGGCAGAGCGGCTTCGTTCCGCGCGGCGGCGAAGGAAGGTGCCGCCGGATGAGCCGGAGACGCAGCCGCCAGCGGCGGCTCGGGCTATCCTGGCTGCTGCTCGCCGGCTTGACGCTCCTCGCCGCCGGCTGCGGCAGTTCCGCCGCGCCCGACGGGGATGCGGCTAACAAAGCGGCCTCCGGCGGGGCCAAGGAGGAAGCGAACGCTGTCCGCATCGGGTATCAGAAATACGGGACGGTCAATTTCCTCCGGGCGCAGGGCAAGCTGGATCAGCAGCTCCAGGACGCCGGCTATACGGTCTCTTGGACGGAATTTCCCGGCGGCCCCCAGCTGTTGGAGGCGCTAAACGTCGGCAGCATTGATATCGGCCATACGGGCGAAGCGCCGCCCATCTTCGCCCAGGCGGCCGGGGCTCCGCTCGTTTATCTTGCGCACGAGCCGCCAAGCCCGCGCGGCGAGGGGATATTGGTGCCGGCTTCGTCGGACATTCAGAGCGTCAAAGATTTGAAGGGCAAAAAGGTGGCGCTCAACAAAGGCTCCAACGTGCATTATTTGCTCGTCAAGCTGCTGGAGGCGGCCGGGCTGTCCTACGAGGATGTGGAGACGGCTTTCCTGCCGCCGGCCGACGCCCGGGCCGCTTTCGAGAGGGGCAGCGTCGATGCCTGGGTCATCTGGGACCCGTTCTACGCGGCAGCGCAGAACGGCGCGAAGGCGCGCATCCTGGCCGATGGGGAAGGGATCGTATCGAACCACGAGTTTTATCTGGCTTCCCGCACCTTTGCCGAGCGGCATGGGGATGCCATCGAGCTGCTGCTGGATGAGCTGGAGCGGGTGGACGCATGGGCGCAGGCGAACCCGAGGGAGGCGGCCGAACTTCTCGCTCCGCAGCTCGGTATCGATGCCGATTCCCTGGAGCTGGCCGGAAAACGCAGAGGCTACGGCGTGCAGCCGATGGACGACAAGGTGATCGCCGAGCAGCAGCTGATCGCCGACACGTTTCACAGGCTCGGCCTCATTCCGAAGGCGATTGAGGTGCGGGATGCCGTGTTGAAAAAGGATAACTAGTCTTCGTTAAGAGACTCCTATGACGGCCGATTCCTTTTGTCATCGGTCGTCACCTGCGGGGTTGAAATTTTGTCGGCGGGTTATCGCCAAATTTTCAAAATAGACGCCTATGACGAACGACTCCTTCGTCATCGGTCGTCACCTTCGGTATTGAAAAATTCGTCGGAGGAATCCCGTCCAATTTTTCAAGATAGATAGGAGCGATCAGTTATGAACGTTTTTTGGTTTATTCCGACGCATGGCGACGGGCGGTATTTGGGAACGAACCGCGGAGCGCGGGCTGTCGATTACAGCTATATGCGGCAAATCGCCCAAGCGGTTGACAGACTCGGCTACGAAGGCGTGCTGATTCCTACGGGCAAATCATGCGAGGACCCGTGGATCGTCGCTTCGTCTCTGGCGCCTGTCACGGAGCGGCTGAAATTTCTCGTTGCGGTCAGACCCGGCCTCATGTCGCCGACGCTGGCCGCGCGCATGACGGCAACGCTCGACCGGATTACGGGCGGCCGGCTGCTGATCAACGTCGTTACCGGCGGCGATCCTCTCGAGCTGGCGGGCGACGGCTTTTTCCTCGATCATGGGGCCCGCTATGCGCTTACCGACGAATTCCTCGAGATTTGGCGCCGCGAGCTGGCCGGCGAGGAAGTATCCTACGAGGGGGAGCATCTTGCTGTCCGCGGCGGCAAGCTGCTGTATGCGCCGGTTCAGCGCCCGTATCCGCCGCTGTATTTCGGCGGCTCTTCGGCTGTGGCACAGCAGGTGGCGGCGAAGCACGTCGATCTGTATTTGACCTGGGGGGAGACTCCAGCGCAGGTAGCGGACAAAATCGCCGCAGTCCGCAAGCTTGCCGCTGAGCAAGGGCGCACCGTCCGCTTCGGCATCCGCCTTCATGTGATCGTGCGCGAAACCGAAGCCGAGGCATGGAGTGCGGCCGACGAGCTGATTCGTCATCTGGATGACGAGACGATCGCGCAAGCCCAGCGAGTGTTCGCCCGCTTCGATTCGGAGGGCCAGCGGCGGATGACGGAGCTGCATCGCGGGGACCGGAGCAAGCTGGAGATCAGCCCCAACCTGTGGGCCGGCATCGGTCTCGTGCGCGGCGGAGCCGGGACGGCGCTTGTCGGCGATCCGCAGACGGTTGCCGAGCGGATGCGCGAATATGCCGAGCTCGGTATCGAGACGTTCATTTTCTCCGGTTATCCTCACCTGGAAGAAGCGTACCGGGTCGCCGAGCTGCTATTTCCGCTGCTGCCGCTGGACAGGAAGGCGGAGGCCGCGGGCGGCTCATTCATCAGTCCGTTCGGTGAGATCGTCGCCAACAACGAGCTGCCGAAGCAAGAGATTGCCGTAGGCAGGGAAGGAAAAGAGGGGCGAGCCGATGAAGGCAGCATTCGACAGACGGCGATTTGACGCCCTTCTGCCTTGGGCGGTTCCGGCGCTGGTCTTGATCGTCTGGCAGGCGCTCGGTTCAGCTGGCGTGATCCCCTCGCGCATTCTGCCGACGCCGTGGGCGGTGCTGGAGGCGGGCTATCAGCTCGCCCGGCAAGGAACGCTCCTCGAATCGGTGGCGGTCAGCACGCAGCGGGCGCTGCTCGGCTTCGCCATCGGAGGCGGCATCGGCTTTGCGCTCGGGCTGCTTAACGGCGTCGTGCCGCTGGCCGAGAAGCTGATCGATTCCACCGTTCAAATGGTTCGGAACATACCGCATCTGGCGCTCATCCCGCTCGTCATCCTCTGGTTTGGGATTGAGGAGGAAGCGAAGCTGTTCCTCGTCGCTTTGGGGGTCGCTTTTCCGATCTATCTGAATACGTTCCACGGCATCCGCTCGGTCGATCCCGGACTGATCGAGATGGGCAAAGTGTACGGCCTCGGCAGGCTCGCCCTGTTCCGCAAAGTGATCCTGCCCGGCGCCCTGTCGTCCATTCTCGTCGGCGTCCGCTTCGCCCTCGGCATCATGTGGGTGACGCTGATCGTCGCCGAGACGATCTCGGCGAGCTCCGGCATCGGGTATATGGCGATGAACGCCCGGGAGTTTATGCAGATGGACGTCGTCGTGCTGAGCATCGTCATGTATGCGCTGCTCGGCAAGCTGTCGGATTGGATCGCCAGGCTGCTGGAACGGACGTGGCTCCGCTGGCACCCGAATTACCGCAACATTTGATTATATATGCGATGTTAAAGAAAGGAGCGGTAGTCATGAACAATCGGCGAGCGGGCCGAGGGATATCGCTTACGGTTCGCCGGGCCGGCAAGCGTTTTGGGGAGCTTGCCGTTCTAAGCGGCATCGAGCTGGATATCAGGTCTGGACAATTCGTCGCCATCGTCGGCAAAAGCGGCTGCGGCAAAAGCACGCTGCTCCGGCTGATCGCGGGCCTGGACCGCCCGAGCGAAGGCGAGCTGTTCGCGGACGGAGCGCCAGTAACCGGTCTTCATCCCGATGTGCGGCTGCTGTTCCAGGACGCGCGGCTGCTGCCATGGAAGACGGCGGCCGCCAACGTGCAGCTCGGCGTCCGTTCAGGCGGTAAGGAGGCGGCGCTGACGGCGCTAAGGCTCGTCGGCCTGGAGCACAAGGCAAGCGAATGGCCCGGCGTGCTGTCCGGCGGCCAGCGGCAGCGGGTGGCGCTGGCTCGCGCGCTGGCCGGAGAGCCGCGGCTGCTTCTGCTCGACGAGCCGCTCGGCGCCCTGGATGCATTGACGCGCATCGAGATGCAGCAGCTGATCGAGCGGCTGTGGCTCGAGCAAGGCTTCACGGCAATTCTGGTGACGCATGATGTGAGCGAAGCCGTAGCGCTGGCCGACCGGGTCATTCTGATCGAGGAGGGCGCGGTCGCTCTGGATGTGCCGGTTGCGCTGCCAAGGCCGCGTCAGCGGGATCACCGTTTTGCCCGATTGGAGCAGCTGATTTTGGATCGGGTGATGGGCAAAGACGTCGAACCGGCCGAAGCGAGCCAGATCTTGGAGCCCAGCTCGTTATTTGTCTGAACGACGGTTTTTCTGTACGAATGGTTTCGGTCTGTACGAATGTGGAGGAGGTGTGACGGATGTCGGTATCCTCTATGCCTGCGGACATCCGAATAGCCGAAGACGAGATGCTGCAGCTGCCGGACTACCGGTTCGTCATCTACTGCTTTGAGCAGTTCGGTTTGAACCGGGGCATTTACAATACGATCGACGAATGGCTGTACGATCAAGGGTACGTCAATATCATAGAGCGCAGGCGGGAGCTTGTTCGCTTCTTGAGCGCCGTGCAAGCGGGCGGGCGGAAGCAAGGGGACCGGTTCCTGAAGTTCGGCAAGGGAGGTCTGATGAAGCGCCTCGGCGAATTTTTGGAAGCCAACGCCTAGCGGGAAGGAAGAGAACGGCCGGGTTCCGGCGTCGGCCGCTTAAGGCAACCCGGTCTTAAGCGGCGCGTCTTGCAGCGCCTGGCGCGGACAGATGCAGACCTGCGGCTCTGCATCACTCCAGCCGCCATGCATGCTGCAAGAGGCAGTTACCGGCCGGACAAGGCCGCGGCGAACGGCGGGCTTACAGGGCGGCGCCGACGATGAGCCGCACCATGATGACCGATGCGGCCGCAAAGCAGAGGCACGAAATACTAGGCGGCCAGCAGCGAGCCGAGGAGAGGCCTGGCACTTTGCCGGGCGTCTTTTCAAAATTAAAAAAACCGCCAGGGCCGTGCACTCGCATGCCTGCCTGACGGTTTCCTTAACAGAAAGCGCTTACTCGATGATGAAATGTTTTATTGAACGTTGCGACGAGAGTCAATAAGCTGTTCGTCAAGCCCGCGCTTGATTTTCTGAATAGCGTCCACCTCAAGCTTATGATTTTGCGGGAAACGGACGCCCGTCAAAGCCAGCGCTTCATTCAAAGTCAACTCGACGAAAATTTTCTTCTCTTGCAGCTGTTGTACATCCTGATTCATGGTTCATCGCTCCTTCAATCAATATATTCCTGGCGCGTCGAACAAGCGGATCAAGTGCTGCGTCTTAGAGGGGCCAAATTGCTGAAACCCTTGATATTGCTCGGTTTTAATATAACACATCATGTAAAGTTTTGCAAGAGCAGATTGACGGCAGGCCGAAGAAAACCAGCCGATGCCCGGCTGGCCATCATACCGGCTTAAACGTTCGGCTCCTGCTGATTATTCCCGTCTTGGCCGAAACAGAAGCTAGCAGTGATCGGTGGATCGCATTGCGGCAATTCCCGTTCCGAGCCCCGCGAACGTTATTTCTGTGCTTTTGATTCGGCTGCTTCGGAATCCTTGTTGTTGCCAGGCTGCTTCTTTTTGCCGTTATTGTTCGCATTGTCTCTGGACACCGCGGAATCCTCCTCGCTGTTTTGGCATGAAATAAGCGCGACTCCCGGCGCGCGGCTCGCCCATGGTGGCGGTCAGCCGCATATAGTATATCCTTTCAACAGCTTGTTTCATTCTTGATGATCGGTGTTAAGAGCCTGGGATTGATATCCGATTCGCTAGGAATGTTCATATGCCCTTCAATTAGGAAAAGCGTCCATCGACGCCCATTCAAGGAAGAGCGAACACGGTTTAACGATAGTTTGTCTTGATACAGAAAGTCGCACTTGCACTTTGCTTTATCAACTTTCTCCTCGTAACGTTAAAAAAAGGCGCCGGCTTAAAACCAGGCATCCGACGGGTTATTTGATCTTCCTCTGCATTCTTTTTCGCTGCATCGCCAGAACGATCCGGTCTATCTTCTGGCTGAGCTTGACGACTTTAGGGTCGACAAAGCTGCCGGTCTGTTCCACCAGCACGACAAGCTCGCGCCGCATCGATTCCAATCGCTGTTTCATCTCCACTTCTTCCATGAAAGGCATGTCCCCAATTCGGCCATTAATGATCTGTTTCGATTATTATAAATCTTTTTTTATATGAAAATTGTAAAAAACTGTCGATGCAATTGTTAATTTTTTTGACAAGAATCGACTATCATGAATCCGGAGCCTATACGCCAAAATACAAGGGCGGGAGGTGAGCACAATGAGCAAGCGAAACGGCGCCGCGCCGGACGGCAGAAAAAATCCGAACTTTAAAGAGAACAAATTTACGGAAGAGCAGACGTTCATGCGCGCGGAGAAAGCGGCCGACCGGCCGCCAAGCTTGAACGGCATTCCGAAGCAGACCAATCCGCAATAAACGCCGCAATTCGACAAAAACCGGAAGGTGCAGCCTCTCGCTTCAGAGATGCTGTACTTTTTTTATCGTTGTTACAGAAAGCTTAACTTCGCTAAGGATTAAAGCGAAGTGTGAGTTTCTATGATTATGATAAGCAGATGTAGAAAGTGCAATATTTTGGGCGATATTCCCGGGTTTGATGCCCATTTCGCTGAATTTGTTGCACAAAATACAACATTACCCTATCTTTTGCACGAAGGAAGCGGAAAATGTTGCATTTTTTGTTTGAGAGACGAACGAACCGCAGACGCTAGACTTCTTTGCGCGGTTGATGTTAGTATTTGTACTGGAAATATGCCGGAATGCGCCGCCGACCCATGCAGGTGCGGCGCGCATTCCGCTCGCGATAAGGAGCGCTATTCAAGTTGAACAGACGAACAACGATGTGGACAAGCTTTTCGCTGGCAGCACTGCTGCTGGCGGGCGCGGGCACGGCCGAAGCGGTTTCCGGAACGTCGTCCCGCGCGGTGCTGACGGACGGGGGCCGTGAGGCCGTCGTCAATGGCGCGGCGGTGCCGCTGACGGTGCCTGCCGTGCAGAAGGAAGGCGATTTTTATGTGCCGGCCCGCTGGGTAGGCGAGACGGTAGGCCATGTGCCGGTCTGGCACGGCGATCGGGGCATCATCGGCTGGCTTACGCCCAATGCTTACCTGGAATGGGATTTCGGGCGGGGCGTTGTCGCAGTGAACGGCGTAGACTCGCCGATCGGAGGCGACGCATACATACAGGACGGCAACTTGATGGTGCGGCTCGCCTGGATCGCTACGCATCTCGGCGTGACTTACCGGATTAGCCCGGAGTCGGCCCGCGCCGAATTCGAGTTTGTATCTGAGCCGGCCCGCGCCTACGAGGAATCTGCGTATCCCGGCGAAACGCAGCCGAATTCGCGGCCGGTCGCCAAGTTTATGCCGGGCAAGCCCGTTTATCGTCCGGGAGAGCCGGTTAAGTACGTCGATTTGAGCTACGACCCCGATGCCGAAGGGCTGCCGGTGTACGAATGGAGCGGCAACGAACCGGCTTTTTTTGCGGAAGGTACATATCCGGTGACGCTGGTCGTCAAAGACGGCAAAGGCAATGTCAGCCTGCCGTTCACCCGGACCGTAACGATTGCGGGCGAGCCTTACTTGTCGAAGGAGGAATATGCTTGGCATGCGACGCCGATTGGATCGGTCGTTCCGGGCCAAGACGACGCTTGGGAAGAGAAGCTTGTCCAGGCGCCGGAATGGAAGGCGGCGATTCGCCATAACGAGCAGCGGCCGCTCATCAGCGCAGGGGAAGCGGTGCATCTGACAGGGCAGGGAACGGTGTACGAAGCGCCGGTAAGTGCCGGAGCGGCCCGTTTGTACGCTCATCCGGTCAATGCCAGCGGCGGCAAGCTGCAGTGGGTGACGGCAATCCGCAATCCGGACGGCGCCAAGAGATTATTCGTTAAAGTAACCCGTGCGGGGGAAACAGCACCGAGCTGGTATCATCCGGGAACCGGAGCGCATACGGCGATCGATTTCCTCAGCGGACCGGCGGCGGACAAGGCGATTGAAATCGGGCCGGGTGAAACGGCGTTCCTTCATCAATATGCGATGGAGAGCGGGCAAGCGATGAGCTTGCTGGCGGATCTCGAGCTCGACGGCGATGCGGTGCTGATTTTCGCCGCGACCGCGCCGGGTGAAACGGCGGAAAGCTGGAAGCCGCTCCAGCAAGCGGAGCCGGCTGCCGAGGAACGCGGCACCTACGCCGCATCCGAGGTCGAGATATCGGCCCCTGCAGGCGGCATCAGCGAGCCGGCGCGCATTCGGCTCAAGGCCGATCCGCAGCTGCCTCCAATTGCCGCTGTCGACGGCATCGCCGGGACAGCGTTTGACGGCCGGAGCGGCCATGGCGTCACCTATCGGATCCGCCTCGATTATCCGCGCGAGCTGGCCATCGGCGTTCGCCCGGGCGACGGCGTGTTGAAAGGCGCGTTCAAAGTGAACGGAAACGTGATTATGGCTCCGGAGGGGGGAGTGACCCCCGCGGACGGTTACCTGATGCTTCATCGCACGGAAGGGACGGAGAAAGCGGTCGAGATCGAATATACGCCCGCGCCGGGTTCCGCCGCCGCCGATTCGCTCATTCTGATCCCGCTGCTTACTCCGTAAAACTACACGAAAGGACTTATTTTTCATGTTCGATTGGAAAAAAACAGTAACCGCCGGCACAGCCGCGGCGCTGCTGTTCACGCAGCTGACGGCTTCCGCCGTCATGGCTTCGGCCGCTCCGGAGAGCGCGGAGATGATCTTGTATGCCGGCAAGCATGAAGCTTACGTGAACGGCCGGCCGATTCAGCTGGAGCTGCCGCCTGCCCGCAAGGAAGGGCGTACCTACATTCCGCTTGCCGTCTCGGACGAACTGTTCGGCTTGAACGTCATCTGGAACGAACCGACGCAGTCCGTCCGCCTGCTCACGCCCAAAGGGCTGCTGGAGTGGGTTCCGGCTGCCGCGGCGGTGAGGATCAACGGGGAGGAACAGCCTTTTGGCGATTCGGCGTATATGGAAGACGGCCGCTTATACGTCGACTTGGACTGGCTCGGCGAATATGTCGGCTTCAAAGCCCGCTTCAACGGCGAGCTGCAGCGGCTTGAGCTGCTGTACATCAAGCCGGGCTTCAGCGGGTCGCTCGGCAACGACAAGCTGCCGAATGCGAAACCGGTCGCCAAATTCGCCTTTGACAAGGACGTATACCGCCTCGGCGAGCCGATCCGATACACAGACCTCAGCTACGATCCGGACGGTGACGAGCTGATTTCGCGGGAATGGATCGGGAACGCCAAAGCGATCTTTACCCCGGGGCTCTACAAAGTCTCCCTGAAGGTCACCGATGCCAAAGGAAATGTCAGCGACGAGTTCTCGCGCAATGTGCTCGTTTCTTCCGAAGAATACCTGGACCCGTTCGAGCACGGCGTCTATTACGAGCCGGTCGGCAAATACGTGCATGAGGAAGAAGCGGTGCTGCGCAAATATTTGCGCGACATTCCGCAGTTCAGCATCGACGTGAAAACGTCGAACGAGCGGCCGCTGATCGTCAGCGACAGCCCGGAGACGTTCACGGAAAAAGGCTTCCTGTACCAGGAGAAGGTAAACGGCAAGGCGCGGCTGTACGCCGATCACGTGAACGGCATGAACGAAGAGGTGCAGTTCGCAATCGTCGTGCGCAATCCGGACCCGGAGAAAACGGTCACGATCAAGACGACGAACCGGGGCGAAGTGTACCCGTCCATTTACGCCAACCTGATCGGCCATGAGGCGACACTGGAATTTTTGCAGGGCGAGCAGCCGCCGGAGACGATGGTGCTCGGGCCGCACGAGGTGGCATTTTACCGTCTGATGACCAAGTTTTATCCCGGCCAGGGCGTCAACGTTATCTACGATGTCGAGACGGACGGAGAGGTGTACTTCTCGTTCGTGGCGATGGACCCCGGCGCCGGTCCCGAATCGGTCGGCACCTACAAGCAGCTGCCGTACAGCGGAAACGTACGGGGGACGTTCGAAGGCTCCGAAGTCCAGTGGACGATCCAGGCGGATAAATTCGATACGCCGACCAGCGTGACGATCGGCGACGGAGTGACGGACAAGTTCGTGACCGGCTACGATTTCTTCACGCAGGAGCCGTCCACGAATCTCGGCAACTACGGCGTCGTCTATAAAATCCGCATCGAGCGGCCGCGCAAAATGGCGCTGCTGCTGCTAGCCAGAGGAGGCCCGTTCCGCGGTCCGTTCAAAATCAACGGAACGATGGTCGCGGCTCCGCCTTCCGGAATTATGATGGATTACCAGGGGTACACGATTCTGACCCGCACGACCGGAAACGAGAAGGCGCTGGACATCGAATTTTCGCCTGCCGCAGGCTCGGCCTTCCCTGTGGACCTGATTTTTTATCCGATCGACGAGAAGTAGCCTCTCCCTAATGCACCTACTTCTCCTTCGGTATATCGAACAGCTCGGGGACAGTGACAAGCTGAATATTTTGCCCCTGGAGCTGCTCGATGATCCGCGGCAGCGCCTCGACGGTACCTGTCAAGTCCTCGCCTGCGCCGCCCCCGGCATGCTGCAAAATGACGCAGCCGGGGACGATATGGCCGAGCACGTTAGCCGCCACTTGGTCGCCGCTCAAGCCTTTCCAGTCCAGCGAATCGACGTTCCAGTTGATGATATAGTTTTTTTGGCTGGCGAGCCATAATATTTGCTGCTCGTTGACGTTGCCGTACGGCGGGCGGAACAGTCTCGGCGTATAGCCGATCATGTCGCCCAACAGCTTTTCTGTTCTCAAAATTTCGTCGCGAAAACGGGCATCGTCCATTTTAATCAGATTCGGGTGGCTGTAGGAATGAGTGCCGATCACATGTCCTTCGGCGATGATACGCTTTATCATGTCCGGATGAGCTTCCGCCCGGTTGCCTACGACGAAGAAGGTCGCATGGACCCCGTACTTTTTCAATACGTCGAGCACCATCGGCGTGAAGCGGTTATCGGGCACGTCGTCGAAGGTCAGTGCGGCCTGCCGCTTCCAGGAAGGGCCGCTGAACAGGAAGGTGCTGCGGTACTTCTGGTGCAAATCGGTAAGCGACAGCGGGACGTTCTTTCGCGTGGCGCTTTCGCTGCCGGAATGCAGCTGCGGCGTAGCCGCGTGCGCCTGCGGCCGGTTCGGCGCTGTCCCGCCAGCCGCCTGCGGCCGCGGCGCAGCAGCCAGGCCGGGCTGCTGCGCCGTTCGGCTTTGCTCCGGCGCCGGTTGGCTACTCCGGCTTGCGGTGCAAGCCGTCATCGTCAGGAGGGCGCAGAGGGCGAGTGTGAACATGCATTGGACGGGGCGCATCATGAATGATCGCAACCTCTCTTTCATGCCATCTTTGTCTTAGCCTTCACATTCTTCCCGAAACGGGTCCTGCTTATGAATGACCTGGCGCTGCAGGTGGTATTGCGCCGGAAAAACATGTTATAGTGAAAGTACAATTTTCGTCAGATAAGGAGCATCGGACGCATGATCATCGTTCGCAATCTGAGCAAAACGTACCCGCCCGGTCACCAGGTGCTGCAGCGGGTCAGCTTTCAGGCCGACGAAGGGGAGCTGATCGCCTTGGTCGGCGCCAGCGGCAGCGGCAAATCGACCTTTTTTCGCTGCCTGATGCTGAAGGAGAAGTGGGATGAGGGGCAGTACATATACGAGGGCAAGGATATTACGCAAGCGAGCCTGCTCGAGAAGCTGAAGCTGCGCAACGAATGGATGCTGCTCGAGGAGAAGCCGACGCTCAATCCGCGCAAGAGCGCAGTCAAAAACGTGCTCAGCGCGCTGCTGTTCAAGAAATCGTGGTGGCGCTTTCTTACGAATACGGTTTCCGAGGACGACCATATGGAGGCGATGGACTGGCTGGACCGGGTCGGCCTGCTGGATAAGGCGCACGAGCCCGTCGAGAAGCTGAGCGGCGGGGAGCAGCAGCGGGTGGCGGTATGCCGGGCTTTGATCAAGGGGGCCAAGGTGATCTTCGCCGACGAGCCGGTGTCCGGTCTCGATCCGGACTCTGCGGCCAAAGTGATCGAGGACCTGAAGACGCTCTGCGTGAAAAACAAAGTCGTCGTCTTCGTCATCCTGCATCAATTGGAGCTGGCGGAAAAGTACGCTTCCCGCATATGGGGCTTGTCCGGCGGCAAGCTGGTCGTGGATATCGCCGGAAGGCGGCTGACGCAGCGGGAGAAGGATCTCATTTTTTAAAACTCCGGGCGCTCGGTGTTCCGGAATGGGCCTGCATCGTCATGGCGAACTCCCGCCGCGGACCGTGGGAAATGTCCCGCAATACAAACAACGCCCTCCCGACTTCCTATTGGGAAGCGAAAGGGCTGAAAAGTTTGCTTTCTCGTTATCCGGAGCTTTGCTAACCTTTTGGAACCGCCGTCTGCGAAACCCGCATGTACGGTACTGCGAGAGAACGCGGGCTAGCCGCCCCCTCTTACTCGATCGGCGATATGCTCCGCGATTTTGGTGCCGTGGTGGCGTCCGGTCTCGATGAAAATCTCGTTCGCATTCGTCCCCGAGGCGGCCACGCCGGCGATATACAGGCCCGGAACGGTCGTCTCCATCGTATCCGGATCGAACAGCGGGGTGCCTGTTGCTTCATCCAGCTTCGCTCCTGCGCTGACGAGCAGGCTGCGGTCCGGACGAAATCCGGTGAGCGCCAGCACAAAATCGTTCTCCAGCTCGGTCTCCGTGCCGTCCGCATCGATCGCGATCGAATGCTCGCCGATGCGAATGACGCGGGAGCGGAACATCATGCGAATGTAGCCTTTGGCGACCATGCTTTCGAAGATCGGGCGCACCCACGGCTTAATGGTGGGCGAATACTGCTCGCCCCGGTACACGACGGTGATGTCCGCGCCGGCCTTGAAGAGATCCATCGCGGCGTCGATCGCCGAGTTGCTTCCCCCGATGATGGCCACCTTCGTTCCCGCATACGGGTGCGCCTCGCGATAATAATGCGATACCTTCGGCATCTCCTCTCCGGGAATACCGAGCATATTGGGATGGTCGAAATAGCCGGTGGCGACGACGACGCGGCGGGCGCACACCGTCTCGCGCCGCTCGAAGCGGTCGACAACGTCCAGCTCGAACGTTCCGGCCGACGTCTTTCTTACGCTCGTAACCGTATGGTACGGCCTGACCCGCAAAGCGCTGCGGGAGGCCACCGTGCGATAGTAGGTCAGCGCCTCGAGGCGCGTCGGTTTTTCATTCGGCGTCGAGAACGGGTACCCGCCGATCTCGAGCAGCTCCGGCGTGCTGAAAAACGTCATATATGTAGGGTACAAATAAATGGAATGAACGACGTTATGCTTTTCGATGAGCAAGGGGTCGATTCCCGTTTTTCTCAGTTCCAGAGCGGCCGACAGCCCGCAGGGACCCGCTCCGACAATCACAGCCTCTTCCATGTAGCGGCACCTCGCAAGTCTTTAAGATATGATGACAAACCACCATGTTAATACTAACCGATTCGCGGCCGCTGTGCCAATATCCTGCATGGCGGCCAGCGGTGCATGCGAAAGCTGGAGGCGGCCAGGCGCCAAGGGGCCAAGATGCGAAAGCGAGGCGCGGGAGCCGCCTGCTTGCGCGTAAGCGCGGTTTTCCACAATGTGGCTTAACACAATGGGGGCCATATGGTATGATCGGGTTTCAGGAGGTGTCGGAACCGATGTTAAAAGGAATTCCTGCCATCATTTCTCCCGAACTGATGAAAATATTGATGGAAATGGGGCATGGCGACGAGATCGTGCTGGCCGACGGCAATTTCCCCGCCGCAAGCTGCGCGCAAAGGCTGGTGCGCGCGGACGGTCATGGCGTGCCGGCGCTGCTTGCAGCGATCTTAAGCTTGTTCCCGCTGGACACGTATGCCGAGCACTCCGTCGGCCTCATGGCCGTCGTTCCCGGCGACCCGGTGAAGCCGGTCATATGGGACGAGTACAAGCGGCTTACGGATATTTACGAGCCGGAGGCAGGCAAATTCGAGCTAATCGAACGGTTCGCCTTTTACGAAAGAGCCAAACAAGCGTACGCCATCGTAGCGACCGGGGAAACGGCGCAGTATGCCAACATTATTTTGAAGAAAGGCGTCATCAAGCCTTGAAATCGACGGGAAATGTTGAAGAATGTTACAAAAGAACGAAACTTTCTGTCCGCATCATCGTAAGTAAAGTGTACCCGAAAGGCTTGGGGGTGTAAAATAATGCTCGCTTTCTATTGGGGACTGCTGCTGACAGGCGCTCTGTTCGCGCTCGTTACGGTTGTATTCGGAGATTTGCTCAGCAATGCGCTGGACGGCCTGCTTGATTTCTTGTCCGGCGATTGGCTGCAGTGGCTGCAGCCGATGGTGATTTTCAGCGCTATCGCGACGCTCGGCGGGGCGGGAATACTGCTGACCGAATATACCGGGCTTAGCGCTGCGACGGTGTTCGTGCTGTCCTTGCTCATCTCGATCGCCGTTGCTGTGCCGGTCTATCTGTTCTATGTCCGGCCGATGGACAACAGCGAGAACTCGGTGGCCTTCTCGATTCGCGATCTGGTCGGGCGCATCGGCGAAGTCTCCGTTCCGATTCCCGTCGGGGGATGCGGAGAAGTTCTGGTCAGGACGACCGGAGGATTGACGAACCAGATTGCGGAAAGCTTCGATGGGGAAAGCATCGAGTCGGGGGCCAGAGTCGTGGCTGTCGACGTGAGAGACGGCGTGCTGCTCGTCTCCCGGCTCGATTCTTAAATAAATAGACGCCGATGACGAGCGATTCCTTTCGTCATCGGTCGTCACCTTCGGTGTTGAAAAATTCGCCGGAGGGTTCCATCCAATTTTTCAAGATAGAAAAGAGAGGGAGATGACACATGAGTGATGTTTTGCTTGTACCCGTCATTGTCGTCGCAGTGATTGTCGCGCTTGGCCTTGCTTTCTGGGCCAGGTACAAAACGGTCAGTCCCGACGAAGCGATGATCGTGACCGGCTCGTTTCTCGGCAGCAAGAACGCGATGACCGACGATACCGGACGCAAAATTAAAATCGTGCGCGGGGGCGGCGCCTTCATCTTGCCGGTGTTCCAGAAGGCCGAGTTTTTGTCGCTGCTATCGCATAAGCTTGACGTCTCGACGCCGGAAGTATATACCGAGCAAGGGGTTCCGGTCATGGCCGACGGCGTGGCCATCATCAAGATCGGCGGCACGGTCGAGGATATCGCCACAGCCGCGGAGCAGTTCATGGGCAAGCCGACCGAGGCGCTGAAGGGCGAAGCCCAGGAAGTGCTGGAAGGCCATCTGCGGGCGATTCTCGGCTCCATGACCGTGGAAGAGGTGTACCGCAACCGCGACAAGTTCGCTCAGGAGGTGCAGGGCGTTGCCGCGAAGGATCTGAAGAAGATGGGCCTGCAGATCGTCTCGTTCACGATCAAGGACGTGCGCGACAAGCACGGTTATCTTGACGCTCTCGGCAAACCGCGCATCGCAGCGGTCAAGCGCGATGCGGAGATTGCCGAAGCCGAAGCGGTGCGGGACGCCAGAATCCAGAAGGCGCGCGCCGAGGAGGAAGGCCAGAAGGCGGAGCTGCTGCGCGATACGAACATAGCCGAAGCGAACAAGGAGAAGGAGCTCAAGGTCGCCTCGTTCAAGAAGGAACAGGACATGGCCAAGGCGGAAGCCGACCAGGCTTACCATATCCAGGAAGCGCGCGCCCGGCAGAGCGTCGTCGAGGAGCAGATGCGCGTCGAGCTCGTCCGCAAGGAGCGCGAGATCGACCTGGAGGCCAAAGAAATTTTGCGCCGCGAGAAGCAGTATGATGCCGAAGTGAAGAAGAAAGCGGACGCCGACCGCTATGCCATCGAGACGCAGGCGGAAGCGGATAAGCTGCGGCAAATTCGCGAGGCGGAAGCGATGCAGTACCGGATCGAAGCCGAAGCGAAGGCGCTCGCCGAGCGCAAGCGGCTGGAAGGATTGGCTGTCGCTGATGCGGAACGGGCCAAAGGTGCGGCCGAGGCCGAAGTGATCCGGCTGCGCGGTCTGGCGGAGGCGGAAGCGAAGGAAAAGCTGGCGGAAGCGTTCGAGAAGTTCGGCGAAGCGGCTGTGCTCGATATTATCGTGAAGATGCTGCCTGAGCTGGCAGGCAAGGTGGCGGAACCGATCAAAGGCATCGACAAGCTGACCGTTGTCGATACGGGCAACGGCGAAGGAGCGGCCCGCGTGAGCAACTATGTGACCTCGCTGATGGCCACGGCTCCGGAGATGCTGAAGAACGTCAGCGGAATCGACGTCGAACAGCTGATCAAAGGGTTCACCCAGCGCAGCTCCATCGCCGCTCCCGCCGCTCAACCGGTCAAGGCCGCGCCATTGCAGCCGGCTGCCAAGCCGGTCGCGGAGGAACCTGCGGACATTCCACCGGCGAAGGTCGACGAGTAATTTACGAACCGATATTTTCGGTATATAATGATTCGTACGGAAATCATTGATCAAATTCATGCTTCAGAGGCAGCCGGTGCGGCTGCCTTTCTGTTCGCCAGCATCGAAGGGGCAGCTCGATCTTTGCAGTACGAAATGGAGGAGAAGGAGTGGCTAGCGCGATCAATACGCATACGGATTTGACGGAAGGACCGATAGGCCGGACGCTGATCTTTTTTGCGATTCCTTTGCTGCTGGGCAATGTTCTGCAATCGCTCAACGGAACGGTCAATGCGATCTGGGTCGGCAAATTTTTGGGAGAAAGCGCCTTCGCCGCAACCTCGAACGCCAACAACATCATGTTTTTTCTGCTCAGTCTCGTGTTCGGCATCGGCATGGCTTCCACGATCCTGGTCGGGCAAAGCATCGGCGCCCACAATGAAGCACAGGCCAAGCGGGTAGTCGGCACGAGCCTGCTCTTTTTCATGGGCGTTTCGCTGTTGATCATGGCGGGCGGCCTAATGCTCTCCGATCGGATTCTGCTGTGGATGCACACGCCGGCGGACGCCATGCCTCATGCCGCCACTTATTTGCGGATTTCATTCCTCGGCGTTCCGTTCATGTTCGGTTTCCAATTCGTCATGATGATCATGCGCGGCGCCGGCGATTCCAAGACGCCGTTTTATTTTCTGCTGTTGTCGACAGCGCTCGATATCGTGCTCAATCCGCTGTTCATTTTCGGCCTCGGCCCGCTGCCGCGGCTGGAAACCGCCGGATCGGCCACGGCCGCCGTATTGGCGCAAAGCGCCAGCCTGGTGCTGCTGATCGTATATTTGTACCGCAAGCGGTATTTTTTGCGGCTGACCCGCCAGGATAAGCATTACGTCCGCCTGGACCGGGCCATTGTCGGCGCCCTGGTCAAGAAAGGAATCCCGATGGGGCTGCAAATGATGGTCGTGTCGACGAGCGCTATCGCTCTCGTCAATCTGATCAACGGGTTCGGCTCAGCCGCCACCGCCGCATTCGGCGCGGCGATGCAGCTGGCGAGCTATGTACAGATGCCGGCCATGGCCATCGGCGGCGCCGTCTCCTCGCTTGCCGCCCAAAACATCGGGGCGGGCAAGTGGGACCGCGTGCACAAGACGACGATGATGGGCATCGCCATCAACTTTGTGATGACCGGCGCGCTGGTCGGCATCATCTACGTGTTCAATCGGCAGGCGCTGAGCCTGTTTCTCCAGGACGAGGCGGCGATCGCGATCGGCATGACGGCCAACGCCATTACGTTATGGGCGTTCATCCTTTTCGGCATCACCTTCGTCGTGTCCGGCGTCGTCCGCGCGACCGGCGCGGTAATGGTGCCGCTATTGACGACGTTCCTTGCGCTTTGGTGCATCCGCGTGCCGCTCGCTTACTATTTGGGAAGCCAATACGGCATCGATGCGCTGTGGTGGAGCTTTCCGCTCGGCTTCGCCGTCGGCATCGTCTGCTCGGTCGCTTACTACGTATGGGGCGGCTGGCGCCGCGCGACCATGTTATCCGCCGAGTCTGCGAGCGTAAGCTGAAGCCTCACATACTTTTCGCGCCGTTCGGGCAAACCAACCAAGGAGAATGAAATCCGACATTTCACTTGGGAAGGGAAGAAGAGGAAATGAGCGTGCAAATACTGCCAAAGCCGCGCATTCAGCTGCCTGATTTGCAGGATAAAGTCGCCTGGATTACCGGCGCCGGCTCCGGCATCGGACATGCCGCCGCAATGCTGCTGGCGCAGCAAGGCATGAAGGTGTGTCTGGTCGATGTGAAGAACGATCGGCTCGCTCAGACAGTGAAGGACATCACGGATGCGGGCGGCCAGGCGATGACGGTCGATGCGGACGCAGCGGACCCGGCCCGGATCGCGCAAGCCTTCGAGCAGACGGTGAAGCAGTGGGGGCGGCTCGACGTCGTGTTCGCCAATGCCGGAATCAACGGTGTCCTTGCTCCGATCGAGGACATGAAGCCGGAGGATTGGGACCGCACGCTGGACGTCAATCTGAAGGGGACGTTCCTGAGCGTGAAATATGCCATACCGCATATGAAGCAAAGCGGCGGCAGCATTATCATCACAAGCTCGATCAACGGCAGCCGCAGCTTCTCCGGATTCGGCATGACGGCTTACAGCGCCTCCAAGGCGGGACAGGTCGCTTTTGCCAAGATGGCTGCTCTGGAGCTGGCCCGCTACAAAATCCGCGTCAATGCGATCTGTCCTGGCTCGATCGAGACGAATATCAAGGAAAATACGCAGCCGACGCCGGAGCTCGGCAAAATCAAGATTCCGGTAAAATACCCGGAAGGCAGCCAGCCGCTGGAGCACGCTCCCGGGCAGCCGGAGCAGGTCGCCGAGCTGGTCGCTTTCCTGGCGTCGGAGGTATCCAGCCATATTACCGGCACGGAGCTGTTCATCGACGGCGCCGAATCGCTGCTGTGAATGTTCACGGTTAACATCGAACGTTTGGAAGGGCAGTCCCGTTCTCCGGGGCTACCCTTTTTTTCTTTGCGGGGGTGGCTGCTGCAGCCGTTTTGGCGCCTGGGCTTGTCCGATCGCCTCATAAATATGGTATAGTGGTACAATAGACGCCGTTGACGAACGAACCCTTTATCATCGGCCGTCACTTCGGCTGAGAACAGCTGCTTATGATCCACAATGTCGCGGCGCTTGGAGCTGGCTGTCATCACCGCCGTACAGGGGAGGAGAAGCCGTTGAACGAGGACTTTATTCAAATCAAATCATTGGAAGGCGATCTGAAAATTTCTCACAAAAAGCCCGGATTCGGACTGACCGTATCGACCAAGGAGCTCGTCTACCAGAAGCCGCACGCAAACTACATTATCAAGCTGGAAGATATCGTCAGCATTACGCCTTACGAGGAGCCGCGTTACCGCCGCCCGATCGTCTTTCACAGCCGCAAAGCGGAGGGGAAAGAGATCGTGAATCTCGAGGCGGGAATGCCTCATTACCGCATTTACGTCAAGAAGGCGACGCTGCATAACCGGAGCGGCCAGTTTCGGCTAGGGGCGTCGCAGTTTATTTTGCCGGTGCTCGGCGAGCTGCTAATGATCATCTCAAAGCATGCGGGCCTTGACGCCATCGTATGATCAGGACAGTCTCCGGCCGCGTTCGCATGACATGCAGCTTGATCAGGACAGTCTCCGGCCGCGTTCGCATGACATGCAGCTTGATCAGGACAGTCTCCGGCCGCGTTCGCATGACATGCAGCTTGTACGTAAAAAGGACCTCCGCTGTCCACGGCCAGGTGGAGCTTGAGGTCCTTTTTTCAGTGGGGGCAGCCTATTCCCGCTCGTTCAGCCATTTCAGCTTCTCCAGCGCTTTGAAGAAAAGGCTGAGCACGATCGCCAGCACGGTGGCCAGTGCCATGCCCTTCAAGGAGAAATGCCCGATATTGACGGACGCCCCGCTTATGCCGATCACAAGAACGACCGTCGTCAGGATCATATTGCTCGGCTTGGAGTAATCGACCTTGCTCTCAACGAGCATCCGGATGCCGGAGGCGGCAATGATGCCGAACAAGAGCAGCGAGACGCCGCCCATCACTGCGGACGGAATCGTCTGGATCAGCGCCGCCAGCTTGCCGACGAACGACAGGATGATCGCCAGGACCGCAGCTCCGCCGATGATCCAGGTCGAATATACGCGGGTTAGCGCCATCACCCCGATGTTCTCGCCGTAAGTCGTGTTCGGCGTCGAGCCGACGAAGCCGGAGATGACGGTGGAGATGCCGTTGCCGAGCAGTGAGCGGTGCAGGCCCGGATCTTCCGACAAGTTGCGGCCGACGATGTTGCTGGTGACGATCAGGTGGCCGATATGCTCGGCAATGACGACCAGCGCAGCGGGAGCGATGACGGCGATCGCGGTCAGGCTGAACTGCGGCGCATAGAAGGTCGGGAGCGCGAGCAGATCGGCTTCGGCCACCGCTTCAAAATGAACGAGCCCGATGCCCCAGGCGATCACATACCCGGCGACGATGCCGACCAGAATCGGGATGATCTTGAGAAAGCCGCGAAACATGACCGAGCCGATAATCGTGATCAACAAGGTCGATACGGATACGATGATGGTCGGCACGTCCGGCTTCCAGTCGGCTGCGCTGACGTCCGCCGGCTTGATGATGCCGGCCATTTCGGCCGCGACCGGGACGAGCTCGAGCCCGATGACGGCGACGATGGCGCCCATCGCGGCGGGCGGGAAGACGACGTCGAGCCAGCGGGCGCCGGTTTTTTGGATGACCAGGGCGACCAGAATGAAAATGATCCCCGTCACGATAAATCCGCCCAGCGCGGCCTCGTACGATTGACCCGAGCCGAGCACCGCGAACACTGGCGACAGGAAGGCGAAGCTGGAGCCGAGGTAGGCGGGAATTTTGCCTTTGCAGATGAACAGGTACAGCAAGGTGCCGATGCCGTTCATCAGCAGGATCGTTGCCGGGTCCACCTTGAAGAGGATCGGCACGAGCACGGTGGAGCCGAACATGGCGAACAAGTGCTGCAGGCTGAGCGGCAGACTCTGCGCGATAGGCGGCCGTTCGTCCACTCCGATTTGGCGTTGCTGCAAAGAAATGCACCCTTTCGATCATTATGGAATGAAACCTTTCCGTATTTTATCAAATTTCGACAAAAAGTCTACGAAAAAATAAGCTACAGCATGATCTTTTTTGCAATTATTAGAAATTGTAAATGCATTGCAGAACAAAAGTGCGTAAGGACCCCTTTATAGAAGAGCTCCTTGGGAATGTTCGTCAGAAGCACGGCCTTCCGACCGATGCGGGGCCCACCCGGGGCCGAGACCCCAGCTAAGGCGCGGGCTACACCGGTGACCGGGCCCCCAGCTGAAGCGCGGGGCCCACCCGGGGCCGAGCCCCCAGCTAAGGCGCGGGCCCCACCGGTGACCGAGACCCCAGCCTAAGGCGCGGGCTACACCGGTGACCGAGACCCCCAGCTGAAGCGCGGGCTACACCGGTGACCGAGACCCCAGCTGGAGCGCGGGCTACACCGGTGACCGAGACCCCAGCTGAAGCGCGGGCTACACCGGTGACCGAGACCCCAGCTGAAGCGCGGGCTACACCGGTGACCGAGACCCCAGCTGAAGCGCGGGCTACACCGGTGACCGAGACCCCAGCTGAAGCGCGGGCTACCACCCAGGGCCAGGACCCACAGCCTGATGCACGGGCGCCCACCCGGGATACAGTAGCCCAGTCTGATGCCCGCGACCCAGCCTGTGCCCAGCTTGGGGCACAGGCCCCGGCTTTATTTCGCGCTGGACGTCTTAGCGAACGAATACCGCCTGCCTCGACCCGCTGCGCATTTTGTGTCGCTCCCGCAGACTACCTCTCAAGCCACTCCTACGGGCTACCATTCGAGTCGCTCGCGCAGACTACCTGCCAAGCAGATCCTGCAGGCTCCCATTCGCCCTTCGAGCAGATCCTGCAGGCCATTCGAGCAGGGGCAGATCACGGGGGCCCCCATCGGCAGACGTAACAGGCGCCAGAAGCATCCTGCCGGATACGAGGCGGATTCGGATTCCGCGAGGAGAAACGTCTATGACGAGCAATTCGTTCGTCATCGGTCGTCACCTGCGGTATTGAAAATTCGCCGAAGGGCTTCAGCGAATTTTCAAGATAGACCCTCATGCCGCTGGCGCAGCACCATCAGAAGATGAAAATGTGCCGCGCACCAAGCGCTATTTTCAAGAGAGCCAGCAAATGTTGTATTATGTACAACAAAAACTGGGGGATAAACCCTATTTGCGGCTCAAAGTTGCACTTTGTACAACATTTTGGACGATGTTTCCAGGTTTGAGGCCAATCCCCACAAAATTGTTGCACAAAATACAACATTATCCTTCCGATTGCACAAAGAATGCGGAAAATGTTGCATTTTTTGCAGGATTTGTTGCCTCATGTGCCCGAGTGTGCCCAGGGAGGGGCAGCGATAACGCGGAGTCCGAACACTCGTGCGAAGTTCGAATGCTAACGCGAAGTTCGAGGCCGAATGGATCTGAATACCCTATCCGCGATTGCTAGCTGGTCCAGGCCACCGGGGCGGAGAGCAGCATAAACAACGCCGTATGCGGCTTCCTCTCCCGGCTATAGGTCGCTTTTCGTAGCCCCGTGTCGGCCAGTAGCGTCATCAGGCTTCCCTTCCGGTCATAAGTCGCCTTGCCATGGGCTTCCCCCGTCCGGTTGTAGGCTGCTATGTTACTCGGCTTTCCCCGCCCGGGCCATAAGTCGCCTTGCCATGAGGCTCCCCGTCCGGCGCGACTGTCGGCGCAAAAAGAGGTTGACGGAACGGAGGCGGAGCGGTTGAATAGTTAATGTATGCCTTTTCATCCATTTCTATTATTGACAGAGGTGAAGCCGATCATGAGTCGACCGTCGGACGCAACGCTGGACCCCGGACTGCGCGACCGGAAATATTGGATTGCCGTGCTGGACAAGATCGCCCGGCCGGTGCTGGAGGCGCTGCGGCGCCGCGAGCTGAGGAAGGTCATGCCGCTGCAGGCGAAGGCGGACGACCGCGAGCATTACTCCCATCTGGAGGCGCTTGGCAGGCTGCTCACCGGGATCGCTCCGTGGCTGGAGGCCCGCGGTCTGGACCCGGAGGAAGAGGCGCTGCGCCAGGAATACGCACAGCTCGCCAGGGAAGCGATCGATGCGGGAACGGACCCTCATTCGCCCGATGCGATGAATTTCAGCTGCGGTCTCCAGCCGATCGTCGACGCGGCCTTTTTGTCCCATGCGCTGCTGCGTGCGCCCGTCGAGCTGCGCGGCAAGCTGGACGAACGGGTGCGGGCGCAGCTGGCCGCTGCGCTGAAGGCGACCCGCACGCGCAAGCCGGTGTTCAACAATTGGCTTCTGTTCGCGGCCATGACCGAGACGGCGCTGTATCAGCTGGGGGAGCCCGACTGGGACCCGATGCGCATCGACTATGCGATCAAACAGCATGACGGCTGGTATCTGGGCGACGGCATGTATGGCGACGGCCCCGAGTTTCATTTTGATTATTACAACAGCTTCGTCATTCATCCGATGCTGGTCGATATTGTCGAGGCGATGGGGGAGCATTACCGCGACTGGGGGAGCCGGGCGGAAGCGGTGAACGCCCGCGCTGTCCGGCATGCTGCGACGCTCGAGCGGATGATCTCGCCGGAAGGCACGTTCCCCGCCGTCGGACGGTCGCTGGCCTACCGCTTCGGCGCGTTCCATCTGCTGGCGCAGATGGCGCTGCAGCAGAAGCTGCCGGCGGATATCAAGCCGGCCCAAGTCCGCTGCGCGTTAACGGCCGTCATCCGGCGCATGATCGAAATGCCGGGCACGTTCGACGAGAACGGCTGGCTAAAGATCGGCTTTTGCGGGGATCAGCCAGAGGTGGGCGAAGGCTATATTTCGACAGGGAGCCTGTACTTGTGCGCAGCCGTCTTTTTGCCGCTCGGCCTGCCGCCGGCGCATCCGTTCTGGCAGGGCGAAGCCGACTGGACGTCCCGCCGGGCCTGGGGAGGACAGCCGCTGCCGGCGGACCGCGCCTTGAAGTAAGCTCCGCCTCGGCCATTGCTTGAAAAGGAAGCTGCGAGGGCAGCCGGGCGGAAAAGTCGGACGGAGAGCCAGACGAAAAGCCGGGCGAGAAGCCAGGTGAAAAGCCGGACGGAAAGCCAGACGAAAAGCCAGACGAAAAGCCAGGCGAGAAGTCTAGTGGAAAGCCGGACGGAAAGTCAGGCGAGAAGCCAGACGAGAAGTCTGGCGAAAAGCTGGACGGAAGCGGTGCGTTCCGCCCCCGGCTGCTTGTTTGAACTTCGGTTATTGGTCGGTCGCGCTTCGTATGCTACAATTAGCTATGTTTTTGGCGAACGGTAAGGAGGGATTAGATGACGAAAATGAACGGTTATGTAATTACCGGCGCTTCGCGGGGAATCGGCGAGGCGCTGGCCCGCAAGGTGATGGAGACAGACGGCAGCCTTGCGCATGTCGTCTGCGTATCGCGCACCGCAAGCGGGAGGCTGGAGGAGGCCGCCGCTGCAGCCGGTGCGCGGCTGAAGACGTTTCAATGCGATATCGGCCGATACGAGGAGCTCGACGAATGGGCAAGGCGCATTTTGGCCGAATTCGACCCGGAGCGGCTGCAATCGCTGTACTGGGTTAACAACGCGGGCGTGCTGGAGCCGATGGGGCCGATCGAGCAGGCCGATCCCGCAGCGCTGGCGGAGCATCTTCATATTAACCTGCTGGCGCCGATGATTTTATCCGGCGCTTTTATCCGGCATACGGTGGAATGGACGCAGGTGCGCAAGCGGCTGGTGCATATCTCCTCAGGCGCGGGAAAAAAGCCGTATTACGGCTGGGGTGCCTACTGCGCGTCCAAAGCAGGGGTCGACATGTTAAGCCGCTGTATCGGCGTGGAGCAGGGGACGGACGATTCGGCCGTCAAGACCGTGTCCATCGCCCCCGGCGTCGTCGATACCGCCATGCAGGAGCAAATCCGCGGCACGAACGAGGAGATGTTTCGCGATGTGGGGCGGTTCATCGAGTTGAAAAATTCCGGCGCGCTGTTCGCGCCGGAGGAAGCCGCAGCGCGCATTGCGCAGGTGCTGCGGGAAGATAGGTACGCGCAGGGGGATGTCATCGATATACGAACCTATTCGTGATCATTTGATGATGACCATCAGCCAATGTTCAGCAGCGAAGGGGACGACCGATGACGAAAGGCGCCAGCGACTGCGAACCCGGGAACGGCTGGAGCCGCTGACGTTAATCGGGCAACCGGCGCGGCGGCAAAGGCGATTCGCCTTGCTGCAAGCCCGGGGATGGCGCGTGCTTGCCGCGGGCAAGCATGAAAAACCGATCGCGGGCAGTGTGAGCTGCACGGGACCCCTTGAGCGCGCAGGCGCGTTCCTGGCCGCATGCGGAAGGCGGTCGCCAAGCAGCAGCTGCTTGCCGGTGGCCGGCCGAATGGCGCAGCAGCAGCGGCCACTTGTGCCGACGCGGGCCGAACGGCGCAGCAGCAGCGGCCACTTGTGCCGACGCGGGCCGAATGGCGCGGCAGCAGCGGCCACTTGTGCCGATGCGGGCCGAA
>NZ_KB905555.1:86046-145454 GCF_000380965.1 Paenibacillus ginsengihumi DSM 21568
GGCGCAGCAGCAGCGGCCACTTGTGCCGACGCGGGCCGAACGGCACGGCGTCTGCCGTGCAGGGCGATGCTGCAATGCGGCGCAACACCGCGTGCTGCGGCCTGAGCGCGGTGCGCAGCACGCGGGTTACGACAACAGCAAAGGAGCGGCCGGACTGGAATGTTCGATCCGACGATTTTCGATAATTTGAAGGTAGTGCTGGAAGGGAGCTGCTACGACCTCGACCGCGAGGGCGAGGCGGTGGTCACCGGACGCGAGGATGTGCTGGACCTGGCTTCTCTCGGGAGGACATTCGTCATGCGGCTCGCCTTGCCCGGCGGACGCTGCGAGGCGGAATGGTCGCTGCAAAGCGGCCTTGCCGATTTTGCGATGGAGCTGGCCGGCCTAAGGCGCGCCGCCGACCGTCCCGGCGCTGTGCTGCGGCTGCGGCTGACGATGCCGCCCGCATGGGCCCGGCAGGCTGACCAGGCAGACGCGATACTCAGGCGCGTTTGGGGAGAAGAGAGCGAGCTGCGCCACGAATACCGGCTGGCGTTCGATCCGCAAGCAGGCGCATCCCTGGACGAAGCGGCCGGCAGCGCGTATGCCGTCGATGTCCGTTTCGGCGGCAAAATCGACGAGTCCGAGCTGGAGGCACTGGACGGAATGCTTAGAAAATCCGTGCTCTGCCTGTCGCAGCTGGAAGAGCTGGAGCAGCCGGGGTGAGCCGAGCCATTAAGCCGCGTGAACGGACACCTGGCTGCATCATTTCACCTTTAGAAGGGAATTAACTTCGATGTTCAAGCTAAACGATCGGGCGAATCACGCCGTCTTTGCCATTGTGACCTTGCTTTTCTGGGCGTCGCCCTATGTATACGTGCCGATATTGAGCCCGTATCTGGAAGAGCTGGGCGCTTCCTATACGATCGCCGGCATCGTGCTCGGCAGTTACGGCCTGATGCAAATCATACTGCGGCTGCCCTTCGGCATCACCTCCGACAAGCTGCGCAGGCGCAAGCCGTTCGTGCTGCTGGGCATGCTGTGCGCAACCCTCAGCTGCGTCTCCCTCGCCTCGTCGGAGACGGTTGGCTGGGCGCTGGCCGGGCGAATCTTGTCCGGGATTTCCGCTTCCACCTGGGTGGCCTTCACGGTGATGTACGCCGGATATTACCGCAGCAACGAAGCGACCCGGGCGATGGGCAACATCAGCCTGCTGATTGCCTCGGGCCAGCTGGCGGGCATGATTTTGTCCGGCCTGCTGGTCGAGTGGGGCGGCTGGCTGGCCCCGTTCGCAACCGGCGGACTGTTCGGATTTGTTGGCCTGCTGCTTGCTTTCCTGCTCAAGGAGCCGGAGGAGCGGCTGGGCGGCCAGCCGATGCGAGTCGGCGATCTGCTGCCGGTTATGAAGGAGCGTCTGCTGCTGAAGGTGTCGACGTTATCGATCCTGGCGCACGGCATCCTGTTCATTACGATGTTCGGCTTCACGCCGTCATATGCGCTGTCGCTGGGCGCGAGCAAGGCCGAGCTGACCTGGCTCTCGGCGGCTTTTATGATTCCGCACGCGCTGTTTGCCTACTTGTCCGGCCGCTATCTGGCGCCGCGCTTCGGCGCATGGAACGTCGTGCTGACGGGTCTGGCCATGAGCGCGCTCTGCTCCGCACTTACGCCGCTGGTGGCGGACTTCCGGCTGCTGTTGGCGACGCAGGCGCTGAACGGCCTGTTCCAAGGCCTGCACTTCCCGCTGCTGCTTGGCCTGGCCATCGAGCGGATCGACGGCGACCGGCGGGCGACGGCGATGGGCTTTTATCAGGCGGTGTATGCCATCGGCATGTTCGCCGGTCCGTTCGTCGCCGGATTTCTTAATGAGACAGGCGGGCTGAGGAGCGGCTTTTACTTCGCCGGCCTGCTCGGAGCCGCGGCCGCCGCGCTCGCCCTTCGCTGGAAGCGTGCGGCGGCCGAAGCGTCCGCAGCTCGCATTCGAGGCAACGAACGGTCGAAGACCGTAACGTAGCCGGGGCCGGATGCTGTGGAAATCCAGCGGCGCAAGGACGTGATCCAATTCCCGATCATCGCTTAATGATGCTAACGATTAATGATATTAATAATTCGCCGCCTGACGTGTTCGGCAGCAGGCGGCGCGACTGTTACAGTCGGGCAGGCTGGCCCGAGTGATACAGATGGACGTCGGTGACGAACAGAAGCTTCGTATCTGCGGCGAAATGAAGCTTCGTAACAGACGCTTCGTCATCGGCTGTTGCCTTCGGAGTTGACAATTCGGCCCGGGGACGACGCTGAGAATGCGGATCGACCCAAGCAGACGGGCAGGCGGTAGGAACGGGCCTGTTTCCCGCAGCCGGGAATCCGGATATCGACCGTCGCGGCCGCCTGCGGAAGTTATTGGGCCGGGCGCCGTTTCGAGGGATTCGCTCGGAACGGTGCAGGGCCATTTTTTTCGCCATACCATAAGGAGGAATGAAACAATGACTGCACACGACGCGGAGGACAAGCTGCGGCGTATCGTGGAAGAGAGCCGCAGCATCGCGTTTTTCGGAGGGGCGGGCACGTCGACGGAGAGCGGCATCCCCGATTTTCGTTCGGCCTCGGGTCTGTACAGCCAAGGGGACGAGTTCGGCCATCCGCCGGAAACGATACTGAGCCGCAGTTTCTTCCTGAAGCGTCCCGCCGAATTTTATCGCTATTATTTCGCGAAGATGATTTATCCCGAGGCGAAGCCGAATGCGGCTCATCTCAAGCTGGCCGAGTGGGAGCGGCAAGGGCGGATGACCGGCGTCGTGACCCAAAACATCGACGGCCTGCACCAGCAGGCAGGCAGCCGCAGCGTCGTGGAGCTGCACGGCTCCGTCCGCCGCAACCGCTGCATGTCCTGCGGCGCGGTGTATGGCCTCGATTACATGCTCGGGCAGCGGGAGGGCATTCCCGCGTGCGAGCGCTGCCGCGGCATCGTCAAGCCGGATGTCGTGCTTTACGAAGAGCCGCTGAACGCGGACGATTGGCAGCGGGCCGCCCGCTATTTGAGCGAGGCCGATACGCTGATCGTCGGCGGCACCTCGCTCACCGTTCACCCCGCGGCGGGACTCGTGCGCGCGTTTCAAGGCAAGCGCTTCGTGATCATCAACATGTCGCCGACGCCGTACGATGGGAGCGCCGACCTTGTCATCCGCGCTCCGATCGGGAAGACGCTGGAGAGGCTGTGAGAAGCCTCCCGGCCTCCGAGGGCGATCCGGGTTACAGCCGCTGCCAATCGCCATAAATTTTTAAATTTTCTGTTAAATAGTTTTCATGAAAAGGCTATGCGAGTTATAAATTACCTGTTATACTACTTTCAAAGGCCTGTTATATTTTTTTACTCATCGACCTGAGGGGAGTTGGAGTCATTGAACAAGGTTCTCCCAAAGACGAACGAACTCGGTTTTTTTGAAATTCGTCTGGAATCCATCGGCGGTCTCGGCGCCAACCTGGCGGGCAAGATGCTGGCTGAGGCAGGGGTAGTTGGAAGCGGATTCAACGGAGTCAGCTTCTCTTCCTACGGCTCGGAGAAGAAAGGTTCTCCGGTCAAGGCGCACATCCGCTTTTGCGATGAGAAGACGAACATCCGCGACACGACGCCGGTTGAACGTCCGCATGTCGTCGGCATTTTCCACGAGAATTTGTCCAAGACGGTCAATGTGATCAGCGGCATCTACGAAGACAGCGTCGTGCTCGTCAATTCGTCCAAATCGCCGGAGCAGCTGAAGGAGAAGATGAAGCTGCTCGGCGGAACGATTGCGGTCGTCGATGCGACCGGCATCGCGCTGGAAGAGAAGAACCGCGTCAACATGGCGATGCTCGGCGGCTTGTTCCGGCTGTGCGAATTTCTCGATTTCGAGCATATGAAGGGAATCATCCGCAAATCGCTGGAGAAGAAATATCCGCAGGCGGTCGAGCCCGCTCTGCGCACGTTCCAGCGCGGCTACGACGAGGTGCGGTTCCAGACGTTCGAGCTGCCGGAAGGGACGCAAATGCCCGGCTTCAAGCGCTGGGACATTCCTCTTCTCGGCTACGAGACGCAGCCGATCGGCGGCGTAATCACAAACCCCGGCAACAGCATCCTGAAAGATTTGAGCATCTCCCGCAATGGCATGATGCCGTATTTCGACGACGAGAAATGCATCCACTGCGCGGCCTGTGACACCGCCTGTCCCGACTTTTGCTTCGTATGGGAGGAGCAGCCGGACAAGAAGGGCCGTCCGCAAATGTTCCTGCAAGGCATCGATTATCAATATTGCAAAGGCTGTCTGAAATGCGTCGTCGCCTGTCCGACCGAGGCGCTGTCCGCGAACCGCGAGGTCGACGGCTACGCCGATGAGCACCGCGTGCCTCATCGCTTCCAGCTGGCCAACTAAGGCTCGCGGAGCGGTTACGAATATCCGGAAGAGGTGAAGTGAACCATGGCCATTGAAATGAATAAAGAATTGAGCCAAGGCAAAGTCGAGCAGCGGATGGTCTACGAGTCCGGCAACGAAATGGCGGCTTATGCAGCTCACCAGATCAATTACCATATTATGGGTTATTTCCCGATATCGCCCTCAACCGAGGTGGCTCAGTTCCTCGATCTGATGAAGGCGAACGGGCAGCACGACATCAAGCTCATTCCGGCCGACGGGGAGCACGGCTCGGCGGGCATCTGTTACGGCGCGTCCGCTGCCGGCGGGCGCGTATTCAACGCAACCAGCTCCAACGGCTACCTGTACATGCTGGAGCAGATGCCGGTTCAATCGGGCACCCGGTTCCCGATGGTGCTGAACCTGGTCTGCCGCTCGGTATCCGGTCCGCTCGACATTCACGGAGATCATTCCGACCTGTATTTCGCGCTCAACACCGGCTGGCCGATTCTGATGTCGCGCGACCCGCAGGCCGTATACGATATGAATATCATGGCGATCAAGCTGGCGGAAGACCCGGAGGTGCGTCTGCCGGTCATCGTCGCCTCTGACGGCTATTTCACCTCTCACCAGAAGCGCAGAGTGCAGACGTTCGCCCGCAAGGAGGACGTGCACAAGTTCATCGGCGAACCGCCGAGCGGCTTCCCGCACGTGCTCGACCGCAACAACCCGATTACCGTCGGCCCGTACATGAACGAGCCGGATTATATCAATAACTGTTATCAGCAGTCGATGGCCATGTACAGGGCCGGGGAAGTCTTCGACCGTATCCGCAAGGAATATGCCGAACTGACGGGTCGCGATTACCCGATTCTCGACCTGTACCGGATGGAGGACGCGGAGGTGGCCGTGTTCCTGATGAACTCCGCGTCGGAGATTATCAAGGACGTGGTCGACCAGCTGCGCGAGCGCGGCATCAAGGCCGGCTCGATCGCGCCGAACATGATCCGCCCGTTCCCGCAGAAGCAGATCGCGGAAGCGCTGAAGAATGTCAAGGCGGTTACGGTCGGCGACCGCGCCGACTCCTACGGCGCTTACGGCGGCAACATGACGAATGAAATCAAGGCGGCGCTGTTCACGCACGGCAACAAGGACACGCTTGTCATCAGCCGCATCTACGGCCTCGGCGGCAAAGACTTTTATGCCGAGGACGGCCATCATTTCTTCGAGCTGGCGATCGAAGCGGCGAAGAAAGGGCAGGTCGACGTGCCGTTCGATTACTACGGCCATACGCCGGGCGACGCGGACAAAGCGCCGAAGCGCGTGCTTGAGCCGATGAAATACGAGGATCTGAAGACCGGTCTCATCACGGTGAACAAGGACGAGGCGACGGGGCAGCTGAAGGTGAAGGTGCCGCCGATCCGCCAGCTGACGAAGAAGCCGAAGCGTCTCGCTCCGGGCCACGGCGCCTGTCCGGGCTGCGGCATTTTCTCGGGACTCGAGCTGTTCTTCAAGGGCATCGAGGGCGACATCGTAGCGCTGTTCCAGACAGGCTGCGCCATGGTCGTGACGACAGGGTATCCGTATTCGTCCCACAAGGCGACTTACATTCACAATCTGTTCCAGAACGGTGCCGCCACGCTTTCCGGCGTCGTCGAAATGTTCTGGGAGCGCAAGCGCCGCGGCGAGCTCGATCACCTGAACTTGCCGGACGACTTCACCTTCGTCATGATTACCGGCGACGGCGGCATGGATATCGGCATGGGGCCGGCGATCGGCGCCGCGCTGCGGAATCATAAGATGATCATTCTGGAATACGACAACGAAGGCTACATGAACACCGGTGCGCAGCTGTCTTACTCGACGCCGCTCGGCCACCGCACGTCCACGTCCAACGTCGGCAAGCATCAAGGCGGCAAGCTGTTCCATCACAAGGACACGCCGCAGATTATGGCCGCGACCAATATTCCTTACGTGTTCACGGGCTCGGAGGCGGCGCCGCAGGATTTGCTGAAGAAAGCAGCCAAGGCGCAGTATTATGCCCAGAACGAAGGGCTGGTGTACGGCAAAATACTGATCACCTGTCCGCTGAACTGGCTGTCCGAGGAGCAGATCGGGCAGACGCTGATCGATCAGGCCGTCAACTCCTGCTTCTTCCCGCTGTATGAAGTGGAGCATGGCGTCACGACGATCACCTATAACCCGGAAGAAAAGAACAAGCGCATTCCGGTCAGCGATTGGCTGAAAAATATGGGCAAGACGAAGCACTTGAGCAAGCCCGAGTACGCCGAAGCGCTGAAAGCGTTCGAGGACGAGATCGAGCGCCGCTGGCAGCGGCTCAAGGCAAAGCACGAGAATCCTTACCTGTAGGATATAGGATAGGACAGCTTGGACGAATTACGGCAAGGCGCAAACTCTTCCAGGGCTTGCGCCTTTCCTTTTCGCGCAAGCTCGGATGGGAAGCAACCATAGGACGGGAGGATGAGCGATGCCCATCGTGCTGAGACATTCCCAAACCGGAGAGATCGCGGCATGCCTGATGCGGAATGTGTATGATTTCGAATATTATGGAGCGAAATTTTGGCAAGAAGAAGCTGAGGCGGAGCGGGAGAAGCAGCAGCTGCTCGAGGCGATCGGCCAGCCTGATCCGGAGCGGTGGGTGCCGATATACGTGGATGAAAGCCGTCTGAAGCTGTTTAATGTCAAGCTAAACAACGATCCGAACCGGCGCCTGTATATGAATGGCGAAGGCAAGCTGACGGTGGAACGGCGCTGACGGCGTGCGGAAACGAGAAATTATAGCGATGGAGATAATAGCATGAATGCGAATGGTTCCGAAATCAAGCGGTTTGAAGCTTTCCGGAAGCTGTCCGGCGAGGAAGAGCTAAGCGCGTTTCGCGAGCGGATGGAACGGGAAGGGTTCACCGGCTTCCGGCATTTTCTCGACGATTTCAAAGAGGCGATTCGTTCGTTCGAGGATGACGACAGCGCTGCGATGGCTGCGCTTGTGGAGCGGGGAAAGCGGCTCTTTCCGAAGCCCGGCATGTTCAGCCCGTCATGGCAAAACGTCTGGGAGGAGTATTCGCGGACAGTCGCCTACAAGGCGGAGGTGCTTGCCCGGATTCCTCCGAGCAGCCGGGATGGGGAATGGCAGGTGCTGATGGACAATCCGTTCACGAACGAAGGGCTCGTCTGCTATCCGGCGCTTTCGTTCCGGGAAGCGTCGTATTTGTACGCTTATTTTCGCAGCGATCTGAAGAAGAACGAATATATCCGGCTGCAAAAAATCGAGGATGTGCTGATGGCCTACGGCGGCGAGCAGCAAGCGTAGCCGGACTCGCGATCTGCCTGCCGGGGCGAATGTCCGAGACCGGAGCATGCCACGCCTTATTTCCCCGGCGCTATTTCCCGGGGAAGCGCACAACTCGAGAATTTTGCGGCAATTTCGACAATTCCGTTCCGCTCGATTTCGTCCCGTTTCGACCGGTTTGCCGCCGCTTCTGCGCCGTTCACTGCGGAAAGGCCTGCGGCTGTCGATTGCTGCGATCCTGCCGCCTCGCGAAAGGCGAGAAATGCCGCTTCCTTCGGATTTTGGGCGATGCGGCGGGCATATGCCTGTTGGCTTGTCCTGACCTGTCTGATATGATATATAAGATAATGTGGAAAAATACGGCGGGTTTACCGGGAAGAATGAAGCGCCCGCGGTGCCGGACGATTGAGGAGGAATGGAAGAGATGGTGAGGCGGTTTGTCATTGAAGCCATCATGATTGCCACGTACGGACAAATGCTGATGCCGAGCCGTCCCGTGGAGTACATCATTCCGTATTCGACGATACTGGAATTGTACGATATGCGCGAAAGTCAGGACCCGATTATGACGAGCCCCGAGGATGAGGCTCACGTGCGCGGCAAGCTGAACGAGTTGATTGCCTTTTTCGAAGATTCGTTCAATAAGAAGAAGATTGAAAAATCGCTCGTTGCCCCTTGGCGCCCGAGCTCGCCGCTCTTGGTCAACGAGAAAGTGTCGCTTACGGTGATTCACGCGGTCGACAACGCCCAGTACGGCGAGCTGTTCGATCCGATCGAGACGGAGCTGATTTTGACAGCTATGAAGGAGCAGGCGCCGCTGCTGACGGATCAGTTCGAGCTCCAAGACAAGCTCATCGAGCATGGCGTGCCGATTCAAATCTACGATGTGGACGATTTTGACTTTGCGGTGGAGGAAGGCATCTCTCCAGAGGATTTGCAGACGACCTGAGGCTCTGAAGCGAAGCGGGAAGCGATGCGTCCGGCAAGCCCGCGCTGAAGGGACATTCGTTCCTTGGCGGGGGCTTTTTGCTTCATATGAAGCCAATCATACGCGAAGGGACAGAGATGAGTTGGAGACGTTAAAGCAGACGCTGCGCCGGATCGACGGCAAAGGATATAAGGCATACAAGGAAATCGCCGGGTCTTATCGAATGAAGGACGGCTCATGGCTGCACATCGACCACGTGCAGGGAGACCCTTTCGCCGCGCCGAGCCGAATTCGGGTGACAGCGTCGATGGCCGAACTGAGGTGGCCTGAAGAGTGGTACGGCGAGACGTGGAGAAGGATCGCGCTCGAGGACTTTTTGGCCCGGGAGCTGGCGGCGCGGCTTCGCGAGGAAGGCTGCCGCAGCGACGGCAGCGGCAAGAGCGGCATGATCGCCGTCGACGCGCCGGGCCAGCAGGTGCTGCCGCGAACGGCGGTCCGTGTCGATGCAGAGCGGGTCGAGCTGCGGCTCAGCGCCGGACTCCCGGCGGCGGGCCGCAGCATTCGCGGCCGGGCGGCGGAGCAGCTGCTTGCGGAGCGCATTCCCGAGCTGGAGCGGCGGGCGCTTCGCGCTTTCGATGCCGGGAAGCTGAAGGCGCAGCTGGAGCTGGCCGATCAGCAGCAGGCTATCCGGCGCTATCTTCGGGACAGCGGGTATGCCGCCTTCGTCGCCAACGGCTCGATCTTGCCGCGGGAAAGCGGCATCAGCGACCGGCCGCTCCGCGGCAAAGGGGTCGTGCCCTTCCGGTCGCCGGAATCGCTCGAGATTACCGTTCCGGTGCCGCACCGGGAGCCGCTGCGCGGCATGGGCATCAAGCAAGGCGTCACCTTGATCGTAGGCGGCGGCTACCATGGCAAAAGCACCCTGCTGAAGGCGCTGGAGCGCGGAGTCTACAATCATGCGCCGGGGGACGGCAGGGAGTATGTAATAACGGACGAATCGGCGGTCAAAATTCGCGCCGAGGACGGCCGCAGCGTGACGAAGACGGACATCTCGCCGTTCATCGGGACGCTCCCTTTCGGCCGCAGCACGTCCCGCTTCTCGACGGAGGATGCAAGCGGCAGCACGTCCCAGGCGGCGAACATCATCGAGGCGCTGGAGGTCGGCACTTCGCTGCTCTTGCTGGACGAGGATACGAGTGCAACCAATTTTATGATCCGCGACGAACGGATGCAGCGGCTCGTCGCCAAGGAGAAGGAGCCGATCACGCCGTTCGTCGACAAGGTGCGCCAGCTGTACGAGGAGCATGGCGTGTCGACGATCCTCGTCGTCGGAGGCTCGGGCGATTATTTCGGCGCAGCCGACTGCGTCATCATGATGGACGAGTATGCCGCCCGCGACGTGACCAACGAAGCGCAATCGATCGCCAGCACATACGGCAGCGGCAGGAGCCGCGAGGGCGGCGACCGCTTCGGGACGCTGCGGCCGCGCATCGTCCTGCCGCAAAGCTTCGATCTGGCGAGAGGCGGGCGCGAGAAAGCGGAGGCGAAAGGGCTGCACACAGTGCTGCTCGGCTCCGAAGCCATCAGGCTCGACCAGGTCGAAGGTTTGGTCGATCCGAGTCAAACGCGGGCGATCGCCCAAATGATCCGGCTGCTGGCCAAATCGGGAATGGACGGCAGCATGACGCTTCGCGAGGCGCTCGACCGGTTGTACGTCCGTATCGAGAGCGGCGGCCTGGACATGGTGTCGCCGTTCGGGAAAGGCAAGCATCCCGGCGATCTGGCGCTGCCGCGCAAGCATGAGCTGGCCGCTGCCATCAATCGGCTGCGGACGCTGAAGGTGAAGGACGAAAGCCGGGGAGGCGCACAATGACTGGCAAAAATCAGGAAATGCTGGATATTTTCGATGAACGGATGCAGCGTACAGGCACAGCTTCGCGCAGCGAAGCGCATGCCCGGGGGCTGTGGCATCAGACGTTTCACTGCTGGATCGTCAGCGACTTCCCGGAGCGGTCGCTGCTGTTCCAGGAGCGGCATCCCGGGAAGGAGACGTTTCCCGGCCGGCTCGACGTATCCTGCGCCGGGCATCTGCTGGCTGGCGAACAGGCCGCGGACGGCTTGCGGGAGCTGGAGGAGGAGCTTGGCGTAGTTGCCCGCTTCGACGAGCTGATCCCTTGCGGCATCCACCCCGAGGTGAAGCGAATCTCGGAGCGTATTACGGACCGGGAGTTCTGCCACGTCTTCCTGTACCGGTCCGAGCAGCCGCTTCTCAAGTACAGACTGCAGCCCGACGAAGTGACAGGCCTGTACCGCATCCCGCTGGCGGTCCTGCAGGCATTGATTGAAGGATCGGCCGAACCGTTCCGCGCGGAAGGCGTGGGGCCGAACCCGGAACGGGGCGGCTTGCTGCGGCCCGTGACGCGGCGCTTCCAGCCGGACGACCTGGTTCCCCACTCTCCGGAATATTACCGACACATACTGGTTCAGGCCGGCAAGCTCGCAGCGCTCTGAGGCCCCGCCTGAGGCGATTAGTTGAACTATAAAGGATGATGTAACGTGGAAGTTACCCATCAAATGAAGGAAATTGCCAGACACTTGGCTGAGTTGAATGGAAGCCGCCCCAGAATCTCAAGATTTTACGATGATCCTAAAGAGAGTAGGATTGATATTGCGATTTTGGACAATCAACCCAATGAACATGAAACGACTTATGCGACGATTGGCTTGAGCCATTATGATATTGGATACACGGCAGACGACAAGCCATTAAGAGTGGAGTTTATTGGGGCATGTATGGATGAATATGTATTATTCGGAAACCTGCTTAGCACCTGTGCTTTCAATATCATAAATTCAGGCTACTCCTGTTTCCCTGGAGCCATGTATCCGAATGTAGTCAAAATGTACTATCCTAAGCTCAATATGAAGCATGTTATGTTCGTCAGTCCATTTTTATGGGACGAAAACCTCGCTTCATTCGATTTTGAAGATAAATACGTTTCTTGGTTACAAGCTATCCCCATCTCGGAAGATGAGTATGTTTACGCGGAAAAGAACGGAAGCGAAGCATTAGAAGATTTATTGGAGGAAGCCGGAGTAGACACGATGGATCTGAATCGGCCGTCCGTTGTATAAACCGCCCAAGGGGCATCATCGGCATGGCGCGCCGCGGTTCCGTGCCGAATGCGAAAGCCGTAAACCTTAGCGATCGGCAACTTCATCATGAGCATGGACGAAGCCTTATCTTCAGCCGGAAGATAAGGCTTTTCGCATTTCCGATTGCCGTCATTCGCGGCAGGCATTGCGAACGGATGAAAATTGAGGGAATTAATCCAGCGATGATGTGCAATCCTAAAAGGAAACGGCGACCGTCCTAAGGCGCGATTGTCGCCAGGCGTCGTCAGGCAGCGGATTACAGGGGATAAGGGGAGGACGGCGATGTCTTTACGCCATTGGTTAAGCCGGATGCATCAGCCAGGCAAGCCGGCAGCGGCGCGGCCAGTTCCGAATCGGGCTATCCAGCAAAGCGAAAACGAAACCGTGACCGGCGATATGGAGCTGATGATCGATAAGGTCAAATCATTTCTCGGCGACAGCGACGATTTCGTCATACGCCGCTTTCTGATATTCGGGCGGTATGATGCGGTATTGTTCTATTACTCCTCATTGGTCGATCAAAGGGAATTGAACACGGAAATCATCCGCTCGCTGATGTATCTGCCCAGGCATCTGGAAGGGAAAGAGATTGACGAGGCGCGGCTGGAGGAGCTGCTGCTGAATGAGGCGCTGTTTGTCGGCGAGGCGACATCGAGCAATCAGATGAATTTGGTGCTCGAAAGGGTGACCCAGGGCAAGACCGCGATTTTGGCCCAAGGCATGGACACCGCGGTGGTCGTCGGAACGAGGCAAATCGATAAACGGTCGATCGACCAGCCCGCGACCGAACAAGTTATCCGCGGCCCGCGCGAAGGCTTCATCGAGCATCTGGATACGAATATCTCGCTGCTTCGATACCGGCTGCAAAGCGCGGATTTTTGCGTTAAAACGTTAACGGTCGGCCGGATCACCAAGACGAGGGTTTCGTACTGCTATATCAAGGGAATTGCGAACGACGCGCTCGTCCACGAGGTCGAAGACCGGCTGAACGCGATCGATATCGACGGGGTGCTCGATACCGGCTATGTAGAGCAGTTCATTGAAGACAACCATTGGTCGCCGTTCCCGCAGGTGCAAAATACGGAGCGTCCCGATAAAGCGGTCGCCAACATGCTGGAAGGCCGGATCGTCATTCTGGCCGACGGCTCGCCTCTGGCCTTGATCGTGCCGACGGTATTTAACCAGTTCTACCAGGCGGCCGAAGACTATTCGGAACGCTTCCTGCTCGTCAGCTTCATTCGTCTGGCCAGGCTGGTGGCGCTCGTGTTCTCGCTCGTGACGCCGTCGCTGTATGTTTCCGTCATCTCGTTCAACCCGGAGCTTATTCCGACCGATTTCGCCGTCGCTGTAGCCGGCGGCAGAGCGGGCGTGCCGTTCCCGTCTGTGGTCGAGGTGCTGATTATGGAGATATCCATGGAAGTGCTGCGCGAGGCGACCGTGCGATTGCCGCAGCAGGTAGGCGGCGCCTTGTCGATTGTCGGCGTGCTCGTGATCGGCCAGGCAGCGGTGGCGGCCGGCTTCGTCAGCCCGATCACCGTCGTCGTTATTGCTCTGACGACGATCGGCTCGTTCGCGACGCCGGCGTACAATGCGGCACTTGCGCTCAGACTGCTGCGCTTCCCGCTTATTCTTCTTGCCGGGATGTTCGGGTTGTACGGCGTCACGGTCGGACTGATCCTGATCGCCAACCATCTGCTGTCGCTGAAATCGTTCGGCATCCCTTACTTGAGTCCGCTCGTTCCGGGCAACTTCCAGGCGATGAAGGATACGGTGTTCCGCGCTCCGCTATGGTGGATGACCAAGCGCCCCTCGCTGCTACATACGCAGAACGATACGCGCGTCAGCAATGATGCGGTTGAAAAGATCAAGCAGCCGCCGAGCAATACGCTGGACCCGCTGATGGTTGGCAACCAAAGGGAGGAATTGTCCGATGGAATATCCCCGCCAAATAACGACGCTCCAGACGGCAGCCGTTCTCATTAGCACGATCATCGGCGTCGGCGTCCTTTCGCTTCCGCTGTTTGCCGTGCGCTCCGCCGACGCGGGAGCGCCGCTCGTGACGCTCATCGGGATTGCAATCGCCTTGGCCGGTTTGCTCCTTCTGGCCAAGCTGCAGTTGCGCTTCAAACGGCAATTCTTCATTAATTACAGCGAGCAGATCATCGGCAAATGGCCCGCCCGCGCGTTCGGGGTACTCGTCATCGGCTTCTTCGCGCTGCTCACCTCGTTTACCGCGCGCGAATTCGGCGAAGTGGTCATTACTTCGGTATTGAAGCAGACGCCGCTGGAGGTTACCGTCATGGTCATGCTCATGCTGGCCGCGATCTCCACGCGCAATGACATCTCGACATTCGCCTATGTCCATCACTTTTATTTGCCGGTCCTGGTAGGACCCGTTCTGCTGATCATCGCGCTGTCTCTGAAAAATGCGGATGTCATCAATTTGCTGCCTGTGTGGGGCAATAAGCCTGGCGGCATGCTGACGGGGGCGATTACCGTTGCCGGTTTGTTTCAAGGGTCGTTTATTTTGACCACGGTTATGCCAGCCATGCGGCATCCGGATAAAGCCGTCAAGTCGATCTTCTGGGCCATCATGATCGCTGGAGGCATCTATTTATTAATCGTCATCGCCGTTGTCGCCGTATTCGGTAACGAAGAAGTGAAAAACTTGCTTTGGCCGACCCTCGAGCTGGCCAAAACCACCTCGCTTCCGGCGAATATATTGGAGCGGCTCGACGCGGCTTTCCTGGCGGTCTGGGTAACAGCCGTGTTCACGACGCTGTTCGCCACCTATTACTTGACGGCTCATGCGCTGAGCCGGTTGCTTGGCCTGAAGGATCACCGGCTGTTCAGCTCGGCGCTGCTGCCCTTTGTCTTCGTGATGGCCATGCTGCCGCAAAATATTATGCAAATGTATCAGATCATTCAAGTTGTGCTGCGCTACGGCCTGCTGCTGACGATCGGCTATCCTCTCCTGCTGCTGATCGTTGCTGTCATCCGGAAAAAGAAGGGGAATGATCATGAGAAACCCATGGAGCCGTCGAGTTAGCTTGCTGCTTATGATGACGCTCCTCGTTCCGCTCGTCACCGGGTGCTGGGACCGGCTGGAGATCGAGGAACGAGCCGTCGTGCTCGGCATCGGCATCGATGTGCCCGAGGCGGGGACATTTGAGGAAAATCAAGTGACTCATAGGAGCGATATTCCGCTGAAAAAGTCAAAACGAGTGCATCTTACCGCACAAATCGCGGTGCCGGGCCGCATTCCGCTCGGTCCGGGAGAGGGCGGCGGAGGCGGCGGGGGCGGCGGCATGCAAACGGTCTGGGTCGTCGAAGCGGACGGGCACACGATCGAGGATGCGATGAACAATATGCAGCAGCGCGTCTCGTCGCCGCTATTTTTCGGCCACTTGCGCGTGATTGTCATTTCCGAGGAATATGCGAGGCGAGGCGTGCAAAATTTGAACGATTATTTCCACCGCAATCCGGAAGTCCGCCGCATGAACTGGCTGCTCGTGTCCAAAAATTCCGCCCGCGAGCTAATGAAGGTTTCGCCGAAGCTTGAACGGGTCCCCAGTCTATATTTAATGACATCGCTGGATCAGGCAGTGAAGATGGGCAAGCTTCCGAATCTGTTTCTCGGCTACTTCTGGAGCTCCGTTGCGGCCAAGGGGAGAGAGGGAACGCTGCCGTATGTGGAACTGCAGGATTCGGGGACGCTCGAAATCCGCGGGCTCGCTCTGTTTCGCGGGGATCAGATGGTCGGTGCGACGCTGCCCATCGAGATCCTGTCGTATTTGGGCATTGAAGGCGTCAATCAAGGCGGCGGGCTTGTCTTCTCCCAGGTGCCGGACGTAGAGGACGAAGAAGTCATTTTTTCCAGCTCCTCGCGGCATTCGAAAATCAAAGTGAAGATCAAGAACGGGATTCCGCACGCAACGATCCGCGTCTATATGGAAGGCAACCTGATGGAGAAGTCCAGCGACCGGTTCCGCCTGAACAGCGAAATGATCTTGAGCATTGAGAAGCAATTGCAGGAAAATGCGAAGAAAGGCTATGTAAGGCTGCTCCAAAAAACGCAGAAGTACGGTTCGGATATATTCGGTTTCGGCGAATATGTGAGGGCTTTCGAGCCGAGATATTGGAACCGCGAAATCAGGACATTGGAAAATTGGCAAAAAATGTATCGCAAAATGACGTTTGACATCTTTGTCGATATCAATATTCGGCGGATCGGCATGAAAGGGCGTTAAGGAGGAAAGAAGACCGCCGCATGGGATGAAGTGTGCAACATTCAGCAAGAAACAAGGATGCGCCGGGTCCGCAAGGCGACCTGCGTTTTGCGGACCTGCCATCCAATGAGGGGATGACTAGCGATGAATATAGGCAATTATATCGGCTATTATCAGTACATTCTCTTCTTGTTCCTCTTATGCGGAGCGGTTTTGCTGCGGCTTGATGCCAAGGTGTACAACAAAGAACAGCATATGAAGAAGGAATATACGGTAGCCACCGTCCTCGGCTGGACGCATGTAGGAATCGGCGCGATCATCCTGCTCGCCGTTATGCTTCGCCTTGTTTAGGAGACAGACGAATCGAACAGGCCGGCCAATTTCTCGAACGGGTTATGGGAAGAGCTTCCCGTCGAGTATACGAGCTCTGTGGAATAGCGCAGCTCGTCGTGAATGTCGTTCTCCTCGAGCTTGAAATCGGAGAAACGGCTGATGAGCACGCGAGCCGTATTATGGGCATCGTCCAACGCGCGGTGCGGCGAGCCTTCGAAAGCAAGCTCAAGCTGCTCGAGCGCCCGCTGCAGACCGATTTGCCGGTACGTGTCTCCTTCGGCGACCAGCTTGGAGTACATTTGCTGCAGGTCGTTATAGTTCTTGATCCAATCGATCGGCGTCTCCTGCTCGCGGCATTGCTTGAGCAGCTGCCATTTGTCGTCAGGCCCCCAGGAGCACAAGTAATAGGAGCCGCCGCCAAGCCACTCCTTCCACGCGTTCAAAGCGTCTCTAAAGGCCGGCGCCCGTTCGACGTCCGCCTGCACGATGCCGGTGAATTCGGTCGTATGCTTGCTGAGCACCGGCTGCTTGGTCGGGCGAACGAAGGTCTGGAATTTGTCCGTCACGGAAGGGCTCCCGCCTGCGACTTCGACTTTGACCGCGCCGATCTCGATGACTTCCGCCAGATGCTGGTGCTTCCGCTGTACGGTCATTTCCAGATCGAATACGATGATCATCAGGGTCATCCTTTCCAAGTGCAAATCTATTTCTCTCTATCATATCATGAATGGGCGCCAAAAGCTTGTCTTAAAACGGATGCTCGCCCAAAAATGCGAGGCGATCACTTTTAGCGCCGCAGGTGACAACCGATGACAAAGGAGTCGCTCGTCATAGGCCTCTATCTCGAACATTGCATGACGAAGCACCCGCTCGTCATATGCATCTAGCAGAACATATATTCCTGACAGCTTTTTGTCAGAAGATTATGGTAAATTTAAGTAAACCGGGATGGAGGAATATACCTATGAAAATCGACAGTAACAAAATCGTCATCGACGTCAGAAAAATTATCGAGCAATTGGACATGCCCGCTGCCATCGAGTTCCTGATCGGTAAAGGGAAGGACGATTCGGACCGGTAAACCGGAGGCGGCCATGCGGGCAGCGCAGGCGGCTCGGCTTCGACCGCGGAGCTCGCTGTACGGGGGACGCTTCGTTTGGTATAATGAATCAATTCCTTAAGCATGGCAAAAAAGTCCAGGCTCGGGCAAAGCGAGGAGGCAGGCTCTCCATAAGCTGCCGCCCGGCCTGGGAAATGGGAATCAGAAGTATATCGTAGAAAAGAGGATATTCCATGAACCGCACCACATTCGCCGCACTGGGCATCCGCCCGGAGATCGAGCGGCTGCTGAGGCAGCAAGGCATCGCCGTTCCGACGCCGGTACAGCAGCAAGCCGTTCCCGCGCTGCTCGCAGGCAAGGACGCCATTGTACAGGCGCAGACGGGGACAGGCAAGACGCTGGCGTTCGTGCTCCCGATACTCGAATGCATCCGGACGGACAAGCCGCATATTCAGGCGCTCATCGTGACGCCGACGCGCGAGCTGGCCATCCAAATAACGGCCGAGATCAAGAAGCTTGCTCCCGCCGTAGGCGCGCAGGCGCTGGCCGCTTACGGCGGCCAGGATGTGCTCGGCCAAATTCGCAAGCTGCAGGGAGCGGCGCATATTGTGATCGGCACGCCGGGGCGCATCCTCGATCATTTGCGGAGAGAGACGATGAATCTGTCGCGCGTGTCGATGCTTGTGCTCGACGAAGCGGACCAAATGCTTGACATGGGCTTCCTGACCGATGAGGAGGAGATTGTCCGCCATCTGCCCCGCAGCCGCCAGACGATGCTGTTCTCGGCCACGATGCCGGGGCCGGTGCGCGCGCTCGCGGCCCGCGACATGCGCAGCCCGGAGGATATTCGCGTCAGCGGCCGCCAGGTGACGCTGGAGGGCATCCGGCAAATCGTCGTCGAGACGACGGACCGGCTCAAGCAGCGGGCGCTGCTTGGCATGATCGAGCGGTATCGCCCGTATCTTGCCGTCGTCTTTTGCCGTACCAAGATTCGCGCCAGAAAGCTGACGGAAGCGCTGCAGGCCGAAGGGCTGGAAGCCGACGAACTGCACGGCGACATGACCCAATCGAAGCGGGAGCAGGTGATGAAGCGTTTCCGCGAAGCGAAGCTGCAGCTGCTGGTGGCGACGGATGTGGCAGCCCGCGGGCTCGATGTGGAAGGCGTCACCCATGTGTTCAACTACGACATCCCGCACGATGGCGAATCGTACATTCACCGGATCGGCCGAACCGGGAGAGCCGGAAACAAGGGGATGGCCGTTACGCTCGTTTCGCCCCGGGACCGGTACTATTTGACGCAGATCGAGAAGGCGATCGGTGAGACGCTGGAACGCAAAAGCATGAGCGAATTTGTGCCTGAAGCGGAGAAGGAGAAGGGCGATTGGCCCGAAGAACGGCTCAGCGGCGGGAAGAAAGGAGCGGGGCGGCCGGGCAAAGCCGGCGCCATGGGCGATGGCGGCGGGAGCCGCCCGCAGCGGCAGCGAAGCGGCCGGGCGCCGGCCCGGGACGTCCCGTCCCGCAGAGCGAAGCAGGCGATAGCGCGCCAGCCGGCGAAAGGGCGGCGGCAGGACGGAGCCGGACGCGGCGCCGCCAAGCCGGCCGGCACTCGCGGCGGCGGCCGCCAGACGGACGCCGGTTCGCGCGGCCGGCGCGGCCGGAGATAACGCGAGGCATGGCAAGGCCTTAAGTTATGCTGAAAGGAGCATCCCTGCGGCGGGATGCTCCTTTCAGCATAACTGCCGGGATGGAATGCTCGCTTTGCTTGCCTCGTTTTGCTAGCCGTGGGCTCACGTTTTGCCGGGCAGACCTTAAGCTAACGCCAGCCAGAGAGCTTATTTCACTCGAAACGCTCGATTTGACATGTTAACGCAAGTGAACAACCTTATTTCGCATTTTGGCTACCAGAACGAGCGTTTTGGATAAGAATAGCGCTGTTGCATTTTTCCAAGGCTGCGTTTCAGCTAAATAGACGCCTATGACGAGCTGTTCCATCGTCATCGGTCGCCACCCGCGGTATTGAAATTTTAGCTGGCGGATTACCGCAAAATTTTCAAGAGGGCGTTTGTCACTGGCGTTAGAGATGTGACTCTTGGCTCCTGGCTCGCTTGTAGCCCTCGGTTTCTGATTTCAGGCCATGCCTTGCGGTTCGAGTTCTTTACGGTGACGAGACAGGGAAGCGAGGTTTTTACCTGCCCGGGTCAGGTATCGGCGGTAGCGGCGGACCACTCGCATATTTTAGGCGAATTAGAAAATGATAACAGGAGAGGGGATTGAAAGGAGAATCGCGTTGAAGGCATTTCAGTACGGAGACGACCAAATCAGCTCCAAAGAGATCAGCTTTGCGACTGCTTCTGTGATCATCGCCGTCTTTATACTGGTGCTGCCCCGAACCGTGGCCAAGGATACCGGCTCGATCGATGGCTGGATAGCCATTGTGCTGGCGGGATGCGTCAACGGAGTGTTCGCATGGCTTATGGCCACATTGTGCGCGCGATTCCCGCAGCAGACCTTCTTCGTCTTCAGCGCGCGTCTTGTCTCCAAACCGGTCGCCTACGTGATGACGATCGCCTTGGCGGCCTATTTAATGACGCTGGTCTCATATGAAGTCCGGCTCATCTCGGAGACAGCTAAGCTTTATTTGCTGGGACGGACGCCGCTGGAATTTATCGCGCTTGCTTTCCTGCTGCTCACGGTCTACGCGGTGTTCAGCTCAGAGGTGACGATTCTTCGCCTCAATTTGCTGTTCGTGCCGATCATCGCAGCGATTGTCATCATCGTGCTCGTATCCAACATCGGTTACATGGAAATGAGCAATGTGAAGCCTGCCTTTATAACGAGCTGGGAACGGATCTGGGGCGCCGTCAAAAACAACATCTGGGCGTTCAGCGGGTACGAAATCATCCTGGTATATATCGCTTATGTCAAAGAGCCGTCCAAGGTCGCGAAAGCGGTGGTCGGAGGCATGTGCGTCCCTTTCGTGCTGTACATTGCCGTCTATATCGTGGCCATCGCCGTGTTTTCCGTTCAAGGCGCGGAAAACATGGTATTCCCGACGATTGAGCTGGCCAAGCAGGTCGAGGTTCCGGGCGAATTTTTTTCGCGATTCGAAAGCATTTTTTTTACGGTATGGGTGCTCACGATTTTTACGACGACGACGATGGCGCTGGATGCTGCTGTCAAATCGCTGCGATCGATGTTTCCGCGGTTGCGCAAACCGGTCTTCCTGTCGCTTTCCGCCCCGCTCATCTATATCTTAGCGATGATGCCGGAAAATTTGAACGCCGCTTTCGCTTTGGGCAGTTCGCTCACGTACCCCGCCTTATTTTACACCATGCTCGTGCCGACACTGCTCCTGCTCGTTGCCAAATGGACCGGCATTCGGGGCACATAACGCGATAGCTCCTGCCCCGGCAACGCCGCCTGGCAGGCGGCCACTTTGCCTATCTTGAAAAATCAGCTTTATCTGCAAGCTGATTTTTCAATACCGCAGGTGACGTCCGATGACGAAGTAGTCGTTCGTCATAGGCGTCTATCCGGATTGTCCGATCCGTCTCACGTACTCCTCGATCATCTCCGCGGTGACCCGCTTGCGGGCCTCCGTCCCTTCCGGTCGGGTCAACTCGTTCATCCTATCGCCAATCCGGTTGATCGCCTCGACGGAGAACGGCTTGCCGGCGGCGCACAGCTTCACTGCCCGCTCGATCTCCCGCTCGCGCGCCGCGTCGAGTGCGAGGAACTCGCGAACCCGTTCGTTTTGTTTTTTGACATGGGACGTTATCGCTTCGTGCACATTCACAGTTGGTCATCCTTTCTATCTTGAAAATTTGGCGGTATACGCCGACAAAATTTCAATACCGCAGGTGACGACCGATGACGACAGGAAGCGCTCGTCATAGGCGTCTATCTTGAAAATAGCCCGGGGTGCGCGGCTCATTTTCATCATCTGATGGTGCCGTGCGGCAGCATGGGCGTCTATCTTGAAAAATTGGACGGAACCCTCCGGCGAATTTACAGGCACCGAAGGTGACGACCGATGACGAAAGGAATCGCTCGTCATAGGCGTTTTTCTTATCGCTACAGAAAGTTTAACTTCGCTAGGGCTTAAAGCGAAGTGCGATTTTCTGTACCAAGAAAACTACCGCTGAACCGCGGTCGCTCATCCTTGAATGGACTTCGATAGCCGTTTTTCTTTAAATTCAGCGGTAATCCGCTCGAACGATTAAGCTCGCCACAGGTGTTTATTTTATGCTTTTTTGTCGCGCTTGGAAAGCCCCTCTCATCGATCGCTTTATTTACCGGCGGATAAATTGCGGATTGACGATCCAGGTCAGCCGTAATATCATTACATTATTGATTTAAAGCATTCAACCTTTAAATAGGAGAGGGTCAACAGATGAAATCGGGTAAATCTTCGAAGCTGCTTGCCTTGCTGGTGGCAGTGCCGCTCGTATTCGCAGCCGGCTGCGGCACGAACAACGCGACGAACGGTGCGGAAGGCTCGGGAGGCAGCTCCTCAAGCGACAAAAAAGTGTACAAGATCGGCATCTCGCAAATTGTCGAGCATCCGTCGCTGAATGCTACGCGGGAAGGATTCCTGGCCGCGCTTAAGGATAACGGGTTCGTCGAAAAGGACAATCTGGAGGTCGATTATCAGAACGCGCAGAACGATTCGTCCAACAACGTGACAATCGCCCAGAAGTTCGCAACCGACAAGAAGGATCTCGTGCTCGCGATCGCCACGCCTTCCGCCCAGGCGGTTGTGCAAAGCGTCAAGGACACGCCTATCCTGTTCTCCGCGATTACGGACCCGGTCGACGCCAAGCTTGTGAGCAATCTGGACAAGCCCGGCGGCAACGTGACGGGGGCGGCGGATACGCATCCGGACGCCATTCCGAAGCTGATGGAGTTCATCGCCTCCGACTTCCCTCAGGTGAAGACGGTCGGCATTGTCGCCAACCTGGGCGAACCCAATGCGGCGACGATGGTCAATACCGCGGAAGCCGAGCTGGCCAAGCATAACATTAAGGTGCAGAAGGTATCTGTCGCCAACAGCTCGGAAGTGAAGCAGGCGGTGGATTCGCTCGTCGGCCGCGTGGACGCTTTCTATATTACGCTTGACAATACGGTTGTCAGCGCTGTCGAAACGGTCATCAAGGTAGCGAACGAGAAGAAAATCCCGTTCTTCTCCAGCGACCGCGATACGGTGGAGAAAGGGGCGCTGGCCACTTACGGGTTCAAATATTACGATCACGGCTACCAGACCGGCATGATGGCTGTCGATATTCTCAAAAACGGGAAGAAGCCGGCCGACATGAAGGTCAGCTACCCGGACAAGCTCGATTTGATCATCAACGTCGATGCGGCGAAAAATCAAGGCGTCGAGATTACCGAATCGATGAAGAGCAAGATGCAGGACAAAAACAACTTGATCAGCGGCACAGCGAAATAAGACATTGACGAAGGACGGAGTGACCGGTGCAGTCGACTGCGCCGGTCACTTTTCATGTTATAGGGAGGTATACATTTATGTTTAACGCAGCCATGCTCTCCATAGAGCAGGGATTGCTGTACGCCATTATGGCTCTGGGCGTTTACATTACATTCCGCATTCTCGATTTTCCCGATCTGACCGTAGATGGCAGCTTCACGACCGGAGGAGCGATCGCTGCGGTCGTCATCGCCGGCGGCGGATCGCCGCTTCTGGGCACGCTGCTCGCTTTGCTCGGCGGACTCGTTGCCGGGGCCTGTACCGGCCTGCTGCACACGAAGGGCAAAATCAACGCGCTCCTGTCCGGGATCCTCATGATGATTGCCTTGTATTCGATTAACCTGAGAATTATGGACAAGAAAGCGAACATTCCGCTGCTCGGCACAGATACGCTTCTCACGAACGTGCAGATTCTGCTTGTGATGCCGCTTGTCGTGATTGCGCTGAAGCTCTTGGTCGACTGGTTTCTGCATACCGATCTCGGGCTCGCGCTGCGCGCGACGGGGGACAATCCGCGCATGATCCGCAGCTTCGGCGTAAACACCGATTCGACCATCATCATGGGCGTCAGCCTGTCCAACGGGATGGTCGCCTTGGCAGGCGCGCTCGTCGCCCAGTACTCCGCCTTCGCGGAAATTACGATGGGCGTCGGCATGATCGTGATCGGGCTCGCTTCGGTCATCATCGGCGAAGCGCTGTTCGGCGCCCGCACCGTGTTCCGGGCTACGCTCGCCGTGCTGCTGGGGGCGATCGTATACCGCCTGGTTGTTGCCGTTGCGCTGAGGGTCGGACTGGACCCGATCGACATGAAGCTGATGACAGCGCTTATTGTGATCGTGGCTCTGACGCTGCCGCGAATCCAGAGCAGCTACCGGCAAAAGGCGCTTATCCGCAAGCGGGCCGGCCAGCTGGTGCAGGGCGGTCAGACGGACGGAGGTGGACGTTGATGCTCGAGCTGAGGAACGTATCGAAGCTGTTCAACCCGGGAACGCCGGATGAGAAGGTCGCCCTGTCCAACATTCAGCTGCAATTGAAGGAAGGCGATTTCGTCACCATCATCGGCAGCAACGGAGCAGGCAAATCGACGCTCATGAACATTATTTCCGGCGTGATGATTCCGGACAGCGGCGAGGTGTGGATCGGCGGCAAGCAGGTCGAGCTAATGTCGGAAGCGAGACGGAGCGAATGGATCGGCAGGGTATTCCAGGACCCGATGGCCGGGACGGCGCCGACGATGACGATCCAGGAAAATATGGCCATCGCCTACTCCCGCGGCAAGCGAAGAGGGCTTCAGCTCGGGGTCACCGCGCGCAGAAAAGCGTTCTTCCGCGAGCAGCTCGCAAGGCTGGGCCTCGGGTTGGAGCAACGGCTTACCGCGAAAGTAGGCCTGCTCTCCGGCGGCGAACGGCAGGCGCTCAGCCTGCTGATGGCGACCTTTACCGAGCCGCGCATTTTGCTGCTGGACGAGCATACCGCAGCGCTGGACCCTTCCCGGGCGGAGCTGATTACGAACTTGACGAAGCAGATTGTGGAAGAGCTCAATTTGACGACGCTGATGGTGACCCACAACATGGAGCAGGCGATTCGCCTCGGCAATCGGCTCATCATGATGGACAAGGGACGCATCATTCTGGATGTGCCGGAAGAGGAGAAAAAGGGGCTGACCGTCGAAAGGCTGTTGAGGGAGTTCGAACGGATTCGCGGCGAAAAATTCGTTGATGACCGCGTTGTTTTAGGATAGATGCCGATAAAGGGTGCTTCCTTCGTCATGCTGCGCCGAACCGGCGGGCGAGCGAAGCGCGAAAGCGGCAGCGGGCTCGTCCGAAACTAGCGAATCGCCTGCAAGCTTACATCTCCGCTGCGGTCATGCTATAATGATAGAAAAAGCATTGCCGCTGTCAGGAGAGGAGAGCCGACCATGGCCCGTATTGCCAAAGAAGTGTGGGAATGGACCCGTTCCCTGGCCATCGCTATTTTGCTTACCTTGCTCGTCGGCATATTCGTCATTCAGCCGACCAAAGTGGAAGGGCATTCGATGGACCCGACCTTGCGGGACGATCAGCGCATCTTCGTATCGAAGCTGTCACATACATTCCGCTACGCGCCCGACTACGGCGATATCGTGATTATCGACAGCCGCGTCGACCGCAAGCGGACCTTGATGGACGATGTGATGGAGCACCCGATCATCGCTCTGTTCCGGGGCGAAGTGGACAACACCAAATATATCAAGCGGGTCATCGGCAAGCCGGGAGATGTTCTGGAATTCAAGGATCATCAGGTCTACCGGAACGGCGTCGCTTTGGAAGAACCGTATTTGAACGAGAAAATGAATTATACCTCCGACAAGAAATGGACCGTGCCGGACGGCCACATCTTCGTCATGGGGGACAATCGCAATAACAGCCGGGACAGCCGCGATATCGGCTTTATTCCGCTCGATCATGTGCTCGGTATCAAAATGTGACGAACCTTCGTCTTCATGATGCATAGACAATCTTATAGCGACAAGACAATACGTATACGTAAGATGAAACGGTCATCCGCTGGGCGGATGGCCGTTTTTGCGCTGCGGCAGCGGGGTAAAATAGGGAAGAGCGGATTTCTTTTAGGTGGAATGCGCTGCTAATGCGTTATACGTCCGGTCAACCTGCAGACGCGGGTACAACAAATGAAGACGGAAGGGGCTGTTCCGGCAATGAACGAGAACGATTACGATTCGGCGAACGTGCGCATCGAGCGCGACTCGATGGGCGAAATTCGCGTACCTGCCGATAAGCTGTGGGGGGCTCAAACTCAGCGAAGCCTGGAGCACTTCCGCATAGGGGAGGAACGGATGCCGCAGGAGGTCGTCTATGCGCTGACGTTGCTGAAGAAGGCGGCGGCGCGGGTCAACCGGACCCTTGGCGCGCTGGAGGAAGAGAAGGCGGAAGCGATCGAAGCCGCGGCGGACGAGGTGCTGGCAGGGCGGTGGGACAGTCATTTCCCGCTTTCGGTATGGCAGACGGGGAGCGGAACGCAGACGAACATGAACGTCAACGAGGTGCTCGCCCGCCGGGCCGCAGAGCTGCTCGCATCCCGCGGCAGAGGCCTGCGCGTTCATCCGAACGACGATGTGAACCGCTCCCAGAGCTCCAACGATACGTTTCCGACAGCGATGCACATCGCGGCGGTGTCGGCGCTGGAAGACCGGCTGCTGCCGCCGCTGGCGCGGCTGACCGCCACGCTGAAGCGGAAGGAAGCGGCGTTCGCCGATGTGATCAAGCTCGGGCGCACCCATCTGCAGGACGCTACCCCCTTGACGCTCGGGCAGGAGATCAGCGGCTGGCGGGCGATGCTGGAGGCGGCAGGCCGAATGATCCGGCAAGCCGTCGAGCCGCTTCGCGAGCTGGCGATCGGCGGCACGGCGGTCGGCACGGGGCTTAACGCCCATCCCGCTTTCGGCGAGCAGGTCGCCGCGGAAATTAGCCGGCTCACCGGCAAACGGTTCAGCTCGGCGGCGAACAAGTTCCATGCGCTGACGAGCCACGATCAGCTCGTTTTCGCGCATGGCGCGCTCAAGGCGCTAGCCGCCGATCTGATGAAGATCGCAAACGACGTCCGCCTGCTGGTGAGCGGCCCGCGCAGCGGCATCGGGGAAATGAAGATCCCGGAGAACGAGCCGGGCAGCTCGATCATGCCGGGCAAGGTGAACCCGACCCAGGCCGAGGCCATGACGATGGTCGCCTGCCAGATCATGGGCAACGACGCGGCGCTCGGCTTTGCGGCCAGTCAAGGCCATCTGCAGTTGAACGTGTTCAAGCCGGCGATCATTTACAGTTTCCTGCAATCGGTTCGGCTGCTGTCGGACGCCATCGACTCGTTCGACCGGCATTGCGCTGTCGGGATCGAGCCGAACCGGGAGACGATTCGGCGCAACCTGGAGCAGTCGCTCATGCTGGTGACCGCGCTGAACCCCCATATCGGTTACGAGAAAGCAGCGGCGATCGCCAAGCTTGCTCACCGGGAGGGCATCCGGCTGCGGGAGGCTGCCGTGCTCAGCGGCTTGCTGACGGAGGAGCAGTTCGACGCGTACGTTCGTCCCGAGGATATGATTCATCCGAAAGCGTAATGCGCCGCTTGGCCAGGGCGTGTATGCGGTTATCGAATAGAGACGAAATCGAAATCGTCGCGCATAAATTTTTTGCCGCCAACGGTAACGACGATCGGATTAAACCCTTCTACGCTGCCTATGTAATCGATCACGCGCCGCCCTTTGTCCCGCACACAGACGGTATAATGGGAGACGAATGCTTTCTCGAACTGCCGATCTGATGTTAGCTTGCGAAATGCCATGCGGCGTCACCTCGATGAATGGTAATATGGGCTTTTCTGGAGGGTAGGGACCCGTACTACGTAGTGTGGTCCGCGATCTGGCAAAATAACCAGCCCCATTCATGATATGCGGCTTCAGCTTGTCGCTTTCCCGTCCCGAACCCGAGCGGATTGGCTTCGCGGATCAGGGATGCCTGAGCGTCGCTCGCGGGTATGCATGAATTTCCGCTGCGTGCAAATACTGTATGCAACGAAGCTAGCGGAAGGTGGTTCATTGCTCATGTGCGATCGATTGATTTTGACGGCGGATGCAAGCACGTTAATGGAGCAGTTTCAGGTAGCCGGCAGCGCTCCGGCTGCTCATTCCTTATCGCCCGAATGGAAGCCCGTCGGTTTCGTCGCGGCGATTGTCGTGCGGGAAGGGGAGAGGCGGCTGGAACGATTCCGCTGGGGCATGATGCCCTTCTGGGCTAAAGATTCGGTCTGCGCGGACGGCGAGCAGATCATGGAAAAGCGCGTGTACGACCGCATTGTGCGCAAGCAGCGCTGCATTATTCCGTGCTCGGCATTCGAACGCGTCGTGAAACTGAAAGGAGCTTCGTCGCCGGTGCGCTGCACAGTCCGCGACCGCCGGGTCGTCGGGATCGCCGCATTGTACGACATGTGGGACAGCGCTTCGGGCGACCGGCTGCACACCTGCACGCTGCTGACGCTGCCGAACCGCCGCGGCGAGCTGGGCGACCGGCTGCCTGTGCTGCTCGAAGGCAGCGATCTGGATGCCTGGCTGGACCCGTCGCTAACGGACAAGGATGTGCTGCAGTCGCTGCTTAGGCCCACGGATGCGTCCAGGCTGGTTACCGTCGCGGCGGCCCGCCCCGGCAAGCAAGCGGCCGACGAGCTGGACCCGGCTCCGCCGCGGTTTGCTTGATGCGAAGCGCGTATCGGCAAGCGGCAAGCCCTGTCTCCCGTGTGGAGGCAGAGCTTATATTTCATGACAGTTATATTTCTATCCAGTAATATAATGGCATGAAAAACAGTCTTTTGTTCGAGGTGCTGGCCGAACCGAAGCGCCGGTTGATTCTCGATCATTTGCGGCAGAAGGAGCGGTCGGTAGGCGAGTTGGTCGCTCTGTCGTCGCTGAGCCAGCCCGGCGTGTCGAAGCACTTGCGCATCCTGCGCGAGGCCGGCCTCGTCGGGGTGCGCAAGGAGGCACAGAAGCATCTGTACTATCTGCGGGCAGAGCCGCTGGCCGAAATCGATCATTGGCTGGAGCCGTACCGCCGGTTCTGGTCGGACAAATTGGCCGCCCTTGAGCGGCAGTTGGACGAGGAGGAGTAGACTTGCTGGCAGTTGTAACTAAAACGGACGGCGGTTATACCGCGCGGTTCGAGCGGCGGCTCAAGCATCCCGTGGAGAAGGTGTGGGCCTTTCTGACGGAAACCGAAAAGCTGGCGAAATGGTTCCCGGAGCTGTCGATCGACGATTTGCGCGAAGGGGGAGTCGTCAAGTTCGACATGCAGGACGGCACATTCGAGGAACTGAAGATTCTCGAATTGAAGCCGCTGAAGGTGTTCGAGTACATGTGGGGGGAGGATCAGGTTCGATTTGAATTGTATCCCGAAGCGGACGGCAGCTGCCGGCTAGTGCTGATCGAGAAAATTCATAAGCTGACGGATCATTCCCCCAAAGATTTGGCCGGCTGGCATGTCTGCCTCGATGTGCTTGCCGCTGTGCTGGACGATCGCGAAGCGAAACCGCACGGCGAACAATGGGAGAAGCGGTATGCGGAGTATGCGCCGATCGTCTCCAGGCTCCGCGATGCCGCGTAAAAGAAGTATTGCTTTCTAGCGGAAGGGCCTTCGTTTTCGCCAAAAAGGTGGAAATGAAGGCTCTTCGCTGCTGTTTGCGCCGCCCATTCCTGCCCTGCTTTCGGCCAGACTCGGGACGGCTTCGCCTTCTTACGCCGCACAGCGCGGTGAGCGGGCAGCAGGTTGTTCCGGTATGCCGGCGAAGATGATATAATAAGGCGATTGCAAGCAACCATAAATAGAGGCCGATGACGAGCAATTCCTGCCGTCATCGGTCGTCACCGTCGGTGTCCGAAAATTCAGCTTGCAGATAAAGCTGATTTTTCAATTGATATATCAAACGATAGGAGAATTGGGCGGAAAGATGAGTCTGTTAACGGTTGAACATTTGAGCCACAGCTTCGGAGGACGGGTGTTGTTCAAAAATGTCTCGTTCCGGCTGCTGGCCGGCGAGCATGTCGGATTGGTAGGGGCGAACGGGGTCGGCAAATCGACGTTGATGAATATACTCACAGGACAGCTGCTCAAGGATCAAGGCAAGGTCGAGTGGACGCCGCGCGTGCAGTACGGTTATTTGGACCAGCACGCCAAGCTGACGCCGGGCCTGACGATTCGCGACGTGCTCAAAAATGCGTTCCTGCCGCTGTTCGAGCAGGAGCAGGAGCTACTGCGCATCGGCGAGCAGATGGCCGAGGCCGATCCGGAGGAGCTTGAGCGGCTGCTGGAGCGAATGGGGGAAATTCAGGAGCGGCTCGATGCGAGCGGCTTCTATATGATCGACGTGAAGGTGGAAGAGACGGCGAACGGCCTCGGACTGAGCGCAATCGGGCTGGACCGGGACGTCTCGACCTTAAGCGGCGGGCAGCGGACGAAGGTGCTGCTGGCCAAACTGCTGCTGGAGCAGCCGACGGTGCTGCTGCTCGACGAGCCGACCAACTATTTGGACGTAGAGCATATCGAATGGCTGCGGAACTATTTGCAAAATTATCCGTACGCGTTCATCCTCATTTCCCACGATACCGAATTCATGAATCAGGTGGTCAACGTCATCTACCATCTCGAATTTGCCAGGCTGACGCGCTACACGGCCAATTACGAGAAGTTTCTGCAAATGGCCGAGATCAGCAAAGCGCAGCATATCGAGGCTTATGAGAAGCAGCAGGAATTTATCAGAAAGCAGGAAGATTTCATTCAGCGGAACAAAGCGCGCTATTCGACTTCAGGCCGGGCGAAAAGCCGGGAGAAGCAGCTGGAGCGGCTGGAGCGCATCGACAAGCCTGAGGAAGCGGCCAAGCCGACATTCCAGTTCAAGGAATCGCGGGCGAGCAGCCGGTTCGTCGTCGAGGCGAAGGGCCTCGAGATCGGGTATACCGAGGCGCTGCTTCCGAAAATGGACGTCGTGATCGAGCGCGGCGACAAGATCGCCTTCGTCGGCTGCAACGGCGTGGGCAAATCGACCTTGCTGAAGACGCTGCTCGGCAAGATTGAGCCGTTCGGAGGCAGCGTGTTCCAGGGCGATTTCCTGTATCCCGGCTACTTCGAGCAGGAGGTCAAGGCGGGCAGCGGCACGCCGATCGACGAGGTGTGGAACGAATTCCCGCATCTGAACCAGCATGAGGTGCGCGCCGCGCTTGCCCGCTGCGGGCTCAAGAACGAGCATATTACGCGGCCGATGAACCGGCTGAGCGGCGGCGAGCAGGCGAAGGTGCGGCTGTGCAAGCTGATGATGCGGGAAAGCAATTGGCTGCTGCTGGACGAGCCGACGAATCATCTCGACGTTGCCGCGAAAGCCGAGCTGCAGCGGGCGCTCAAAGCATACAAGGGCACGATCGTGCTCGTCTGCCACGAGCCGGACTTCTACGAAGGCTGGGTTACGAAAGTTTGGGACGTCGAGGCGTGGTCGAACCGCAAGGCGGGCGCGCGCTAGCCGGATCGGACAGAGCTCCTCATGCGCTGCTCCTGGCGCTGGAGCTCTTTTTCATTCAAACGCGACCGACGGTGACGGCCGCTGACGATGATGGCCCCGTCCCGATTACATCTTCGTCAGACTTGCCGGCCGGGCCGCAGCGATTAGACCCGTCGCATGCACACAGCTCGCCCGGCGCGGCCGGCGCCGATGATGTGGCCGCTCCATCGCTATGGTATACTAAGATTTGGAACAGGGCTGGGCAGGCCCTTTACTTGGATGTGAGGGGGAATGCCGGTGCAGCGGCCAAACGAATATCAAGGCAGCCGGGCGATCCGCGGCTTCCTGTGGTTCTTTCTCATCTATGCTGCGGCGATCGCGTCATATGTATGGCTGAACTCCCCGCAGACGGTTCCCGAGCCGTACCGGGGCACTGCGGCCGATCCGGCCACTTTCCTGACGGCGGAGCAGCTTGCAAGCAGCGGCACGATCAACGCTGTGCGGAACATCGTGTTTTTCCTCAGCTATCCTTGGGAGTGGGGATTATACGTGATTTTGCTGTGCGGCGGGTTCGCGCGGCGCTGGAGAGACCGGCTCGAAGCGCCGGCCGTGCCGCGCCTGCTGCGGCTGCCGGCCTACGTGCTGCTGCTGAACGCTGTATCGCTCGCCGCTTTTTTGCCGCTGAACGTCGTCAGCTACAGCATGTCGCGGGCGTACGGCATTTCCACACAGCCGGTGGCAAGCTGGCTGCGGGACAAGGCGGTCAGCTTCGGGATCAATACGCTGCTGATGATCGCCGTGACGGCGGTCGCCTTCTGGATAATCGGCAAGGGCGGGCGGTGGTGGCTTAAGCTGTGGCTATTGTCGGTGCCGTTCACGCTGTTCATGATGTACATCCAGCCGGTCGTGATCGATCCGCTGTACAATCAGTTCTCGCGATTGTCAAGCCCCGAGCTGGAGCGCAAAATACTCGATCTCGCAGCCAAAGCGCATATTCCCGCCGACCGGGTCTATGAAGTGGACATGTCGGAAAAGACGAATGCCCTCAACGCCTACGTCAACGGCATCGGCGGCAGCCTGCGGATCGTACTGTGGGATACGACGCTAAAGCGGCTGGACGAGCCGGAAATCTTGCTGATCATGGCGCACGAGATGGGCCATTATGTGATGCACCATCTGGAGTGGAGCGCGGCGGGGGCGGTCGTCTCCTCGTTCTTCATGCTGTGGATCGGCAGCAGCGTCCTGCTGTGGACGATTCGCCGCAAGGGAGGCGCCTGGGGCATTCGCGGGCCGTCGGACCCGACGGCGCTGCCGCTCATTTTGCTGCTGGCGTCTGTCGTATCCTTCGCCACGCTGCCCGTCTCGAACTACGTCTCGCGCCAGGCGGAGCGGGCCGCGGACAATTACGCCTTCGAGCTGCTCGGGCAAACCGACGGCGCGGCCGGCATGTATCAGAAGCTGGCCGCTTCCTCGCTCAGCGAAGTCAATCCGCCGCTGCTCGTCAAGCTGTTCCGCTCGACCCATCCGAGCATCGTGGAGAGGATCGTCAATGCCGAAAAGCATGAACTTACCGCCCCGTAAGCTCGATATTTATTTGCTGGCCGGCGTCGCCACCGCGCCGAACTTCATGGAGGAGCTGCGGCAGGCGCTTGTCCGGCGGCTCCGCTCGGCAGGGGCGGATGTGCGGGCGGACCTGCTGTTCCCGTACGGCGACTGGAACCGCAAGCTGCTGCCGCAGCTATACGAGATTCGCCGGGACCTTGTCTGCCGCGAAGGGCGCCGCCATTCCACAGGCTGCGCAGCGGCGGCGGAAGCGATCCGCGCCACGTATCGGGGCGGCGGTCTGGCCATCATCGGGCACAGCGGCGGCGGCGTCGCCGCTGTGCATGCGGCGCGGCTGCTGCGCTCCCGGCAGCAGCCGGAGCGGCTGCGCCCGGACCGCGGCAATGAGGGCGCCGAAGCGCCAAGCTGGCGGGTCATTCAGATCGGCTCGCCCAAATGCGCCGTGCCGGACGATATGCGCGATTCGGTGATGTATGTATATGCCGCGAGGCCCTGCGGGCGGCCGGCCGATCCGGTGACGCGGCTCGGCACCTGGGGCGGCTGGGAGCGGGGCGGCGGCCTTCCCCGTTGGAATCCGCGGCGCTACGCCCCGGGCGTCATCGTGCCGGTCCGTATTCGGGGCGGGCATCCCGATTATTTTCGCAGCCGGGAGCCTTACATCGACGAGGAAGGCGTGTCCAATCTGGAGAAAATGCTGCAGCTGACCGTTCCGTGGATCGAACGGCGTTAAAGCTATTCCCGCTGCTTGTCGATCGCTGCGGCCATCGTCCGGTCCGTCAAATGCGCATAGATTTGCGTCGTCTCGGGGGACGCGTGGCCAAGCTGCTCCTGCGTCTTGTACAGGTCGTTGCGCAGGTAGTAATCGGTGGCGAAGGAATGGCGCAGCTTGTGCACGGAAAGATACGGCTTGCCGAACCGTTTGGCGTATTTGACGACCATCTCCTGGATCGCCCGCTTCGTCATGCGCTCTCCCTCCTGTTTTCCGTTGGCGATGGCGAGGAAGAGCGCTTTTTCCCGTTTGGACGGCTTGTATTGCCCGCTTCGCAGCTCCAGGTACATGGTCAAATCAGCGACCGCCTCCTGCCGGAAATAGACCGGCGTCTTGAACGACTCGTCGTTATTCCCTTTGCGGAATACATGAACCAGCTTCTTCTTGAGATCGACATCGTCCACGTTCAGGTTAACGACCTCGGATACCCGCAGCCCGGAATGAAGGATCAGGCTGACGATGCATACGTCGCGAATCCGGTTCAAGCGGTACGAATAGAGTGCCTGCTTGTTGCTCGCCACGTCCTGCGGATAAATATTCCTGATATAGTCGATGAATTCGAGAATCTCCTCTTCCTGCAGCAGCTTGCCCTCGAGCTTGGCCGCCGTATCCTTCGGCTTGTGGGTCCGCTTGATCTCGACCTTGGCCATGACGTTGCGCTTCAGCAGCGGATAAAAGTTCTCGTCCTCCGCGATTTGGCTCAAATAATGAAACAGCGAGCGAAGGGACGACAGCTTGCGGGAAATCGTCGTTTTGCTGTTGGCACCCTTTTTTTTGCTGGAGAGAAACATTTTGTAGTGGTCGATGCTTTCCATATGCAGCTTCTCGAGATCCTCGAGCGGAATGTCGCGCACCGAGCCTGCCGTGCTCAGTCCTTCAGCCAGCAGCCAGGAAAAGAACGTCTCGTAATCCCGAACGTACTCCAGCAGGGAGGAAGGGGACAAGTCCGGCAGCTTGTAATTGATAAATTTCTCCACATACCAGGGCATGGAGGTTACTTTTTTGTCCAGCTCTTCCCGGTCTTTCATTTTAATGACATTCACCGTTCGTTCACCTCGCTTTTCTGATTATACCTTGGCCCGCAGCGGTTGTAAAAGCAGGGGCGAGCAGGCGGAAGCAGGCGGCGCAGTGCCGAATCCGCATGTCCTGGCTAACAGCCCGGCGCAATTGCCCGAAATGGAGCCGCGTCCCCAATTCCCGCGATCAGCAAAAAAAGATTGCATAAATAGGTTAACTAGAGTATGATTTTACAAGCGTTAAACAATTGCATACGCTGGGAACAGGTGCGCCGATTGCCGTTTTGAAATGACGGAATCGGGGCTTAAAAGGGAAGCACGGTGCAAATCCGACGCGGTCCCGCCACTGTAACAGAGGAGTCGACGCGAGTGAAACCCACTGGTTCTTCGAACCGGGAAGGGCGCGTAACGACGATGACGCTGAAGCCAGGAGACCTGCCTGTTCTGACAACACTGCTGTACCTACGGGAGATAGGGAGGTGTTAGAGATGGCAGCCGCCGTTTGGACGAACGCGAGGCATCTTTACCCTATGCTTTAATATGGTAAAGATGTCTTTTTTTGTATGGAGATATTAAAAAAACAGACGGAGTGATGGGAACATGAGTTCGATATTGACCGGCAATTTGGGATACCCGAGAATCGGGGAGAGCAGGGAGTGGAAAAAAGCGCTGGAGGCGTTCTGGTCCTCCGCGATCGACGAACCGGAACTGCAGCGGCGGATGAAGGAGCTGCGGCTGCGCCATCTCAAGGTGCAGCAGGACAAAGGCATCGACCTGATTCCGGTAGGCGACTTCACATTGTACGACCAGGTGCTGGATACGGCCGCCATGTTCGGAATCGTGCCGAAGCGGTTCGCGTATGCCGGCGGGCCTGTGCCGCTGTCCGTTTATTTTGCGATGGCGCGGGGCAGCGAGGGCGCGCCGGCCTGCGAAATGACGAAATGGTTCAATACCAATTACCATTACATTGTGCCGGAGCTGGGCGAGGCGACTCCCGCGCTGACGGAAAACAAGCCGCTCATCGCATACCGCGAGGCGAAGGCGGAGCTCGGCATCGAAGGGAGGCCGGTGCTGATCGGGCTGTACACGTTCTTGACGTTGGCCAAATGCCCTGCCGGTCAGTTGGACGATTACATCGCCCGGCTGCTGCCTCTGTATGCGCAGATCGTTACCGAGCTGGAGCGGGAAGGTGTGCAGTGGCTGCAAATCGACGAGCCGGCCTTGGTCTGCTCGATCGGCAAGGACGACATGAGGCGAATCGCATTCATTTACGATAAGCTGCACGAAGCCGCCCCGGGCCTGCGCATCATGCTGCAGACGTACTTCGACGCGCTGGAGCATTACGAGGAGACGGTTTCGCTGCCGGTGCAGGGCATCGGGCTCGATCTGGTGCGCGGCTGGGAGCGGACGATGCGACAGCTTGCCGAGCACGGTTTTCCGGAGGATAAGGCGCTCGGCGCCGGGCTGATCGACGGGCGGAATATTTGGGCCGCCGATCTGAAGGCGAAGCTTGTCCAGCTGGAAGGCGTAGCTCGGTATGTCGCTCCGCAGCGCTTGATCGTTCAGCCGTCGTGCAGCCTGCTGCATGTGCCGGTGACAGTGCGGCGCGAGACGAAGCTGGATGCCGGGATGAGGGAGGCGCTGGCCTTCGCCGACGAGAAGCTCGACGAGCTCGTGCTGCTGGCGAAGGCGGCGTCCGGGGAGCGCAGCGAGCGCGTCGACAGCCGGCTGGAAGCAAGTGCGCAGGCGGTCCGCCGCCTGCAGACGTCGCCGTGGCGGGTCAAAAGCGGCGTCCGGGAAGCGGCGCTGCACATCGGACAGCAGCCGGCGGAACGATCGGCGCCATTCGCCAAGCGGCGACAGGTCCAGCAGCGCAAGTGGCAGCTTCCATTCCTGCCGACGACGACGATCGGCAGCTTCCCGCAAACGGCCGAGGTGCGGCAGGCGCGCAGCCGCTGGAGAAGCGGCGATTGGACGGACGCGCAGTACGAGGCGTTCGTTCAGGAGCGCATCCGGGAATGGATCGGCATTCAGGAGCAGCTCGGGCTGGACGTGCTCGTTCACGGTGAATTCGAGCGCACGGATATGGTCGAGTATTTCGGCGAGAAGCTGGGCGGCTTCCTTTTCACCCAGAACGGGTGGGTGCAATCGTACGGCTCGCGCTGCGTCAGACCGCCGATCATTGTGGGCGACGTCGAATTCATTAGCCCGATGACGGTCAAGGAATCGGTATACGCCCAATCGTTGACCGAGAAGCCGGTGAAGGGCATGCTGACCGGACCGGTAACGATCCTGAACTGGTCGTTCGTCAGGGACGATCTGCCGCGCGAGCAGGTCGCTTATCAGATTGCGCTGGCGCTGCGCCAGGAAGTGAAGGCGCTGGAAGAGGCCGGCATCGGCATGATTCAGGTCGACGAGCCGGCGCTGCGCGAAGGGCTGCCGCTCAAGCGGCAGGATTGGGCGCGCGAGCTCGAGTGGGCGGTTCGCGCTTTCCGGCTGACGACGTCGACGGTCGCTCCGGAGACGCAAATTCATACGCATATGTGCTACTGCGAATTCCACGATATTATCGACGCCATCCGCGCCCTGGACGCCGACGTCATCTCGATCGAAACGTCGCGGAGCCACGGCGAGCTGCTGCACAGCTTCGAGGAGCACACCTACGATCAGGGGATCGGTCTCGGCGTATACGACATTCACAGCCCGCGCGTTCCTCCTGTGGAGGAGATGGTCCGCATCATCGAGCGTTCGCTAGCGGTGCTCGATCCCGAGCTGTTCTGGGTCAATCCGGATTGCGGGCTGAAGACGAGGGGAACCCGGGAAACGATCGCCTCGCTGCGCCATATGGTCGAAGCGGCGAAGCTCGTTCGGGAGAAGCAGTCGGGGCCGGCGAAGCCTTGAAGCGCGCTTGCAGCGCCGGCGCCGAGCATCTCTGCCGCTTATCCGGCACAGGCGTCCATTCAGCCGAAGACGCTGAACGCCAAGAGCAATGGCAACAAAGTTACGGCAAGCGTGAAGCTCCCCGAAGGCTACGATGCATCCATGATCGAGCCGAACAGCCTCGCTGTCTTCGTCGCGGGAAGCAGCCGCACCGTTCCCGGTGTCATAAAGCAGACCGGAAGCGGCCGCAAAGCGATGCTCGAGTTCGACAGGCAGCAGCTTATTGCGGCGCTGCAGGATCGCTCAGGACCGGTCGCGCTGACCATTACCGGAGCGTTCGGCGACGGCCAACGGTTTGCCGGCAGCGATACGATTACCGTCAAACATTAAATGTTCGTCGGAAGGACGGCCTGCGGGCCGTTCTTTTGCGTTGTATCAGCACATCATTGGCAGCCAAGATGATGTCTTTAACGGTATTGGCCGACGTTTTTTCCCGGGAAAAGGACGGATGCGGAAGCAAAACGCGCCCCAATGAAGTATCGTATAGTAATCGATCGCCGAGGAGGAAGGCCCTGTGAAGTGGAGCACGCTGTGGAAGGAAGGGTATAAAATATTGACGGATGACAAGCAGATTCAACAAATGTTTAAGGACTTCGCCGTAATGGAAAAGGAGCTGAAGCAAGCGGTTAAACAGACGGATGCATTGAAAGAGCGCTGGAAGGATGCGTAAAAGCAAAAGCCCGTAACAAGACGGGCAAAACAAGAGCCCTGCCCATGCCGACGACGCCGAGAAAAGCGGGCCAGGAGGGGGCGAGTGACAGCGGAGAGGAGGATCGCGGACGGCGGCGGGAGACGGGACGGCTGGATGCTTGCCGAAAAAGGGGTTTCCCCTATACTTTGCAGGGGTTGCCCCCATTGCAAAATCACAGCGTCCGGTATAATGGGAATAGGGCCAAAAAAGTAGGGGGGGAATGACGATGAACGCATCATCAACGGCCTGGTCGTCGCGGTTCGCCGACAGCTTCGTAAGCGGTTATCCGCTGCTTGGAGACCATCCGCATCTTTCGCCGAGATGGCAATATGAAAACGGATGCATGTTGAAGGCGATGGAGCGGATGTACGAATATACGAAGGACGAGCGGTATTTTCAGTACATACAGACGAATATGGACCGGTTTATTCGGGAAGACGGCTCGATCGACAGTTACACGCTCGAGGACTACAATCTGGATCAAATATGCCAGGGGAAGACGCTGTTTCTGCTTCATGCTGCAACCGGCCAGGCCAAGTACGCCGAGGCGGCCGAGCGGCTAATCGTCCAGCTTAATGGACATCCCCGTACGGAAGAAGGCGGCTTCTGGCATAAGAAGGTATATCCGTATCAAATGTGGCTGGACGGGCTGTACATGGCTGCGCCGTTCATGGCCCAGTATGCCAAGGCAAGCGGCGATGCGCGCTGGTACGATGAGGCGGTGGAGCAGCTTGTTATCATGGAGAAGCGGGCCCGCGATCCGCACACGGGCTTGCTGTACCACGCCTACGACGAAAGCCGCGAGCAGCGGTGGGCCGATCCGGTGACGGGGCGATCGCCGCATTTTTGGGGCCGGGCGCTGGGCTGGTACATGATGGCGCTGGCGGATGTGCTCGACAGTTTGCCCGTCGATCACCCGCGCCGCGGCCTGCTGTGCGGCATCTTCGAGCGGCTGGCGCATGCGGTCGCCGCGGTTCAGGAGCCGGAGAGCGGTTTATGGCACCAGGTGCTCGATCAGGGCGGCCGCGAGGGCAACTATTTGGAGGCAAGCGGCTCGTGCATGTTCGTATATGCGCTGGCGCGCGGCGTGCGGCAGCGATACATCACCCGCGGCCACTGGAAGACGGCGGAGAAGGGCTGGGCCGGGCTCGTCGGCCGCCTGATCAAGACCGATGCCGAAGGCAATCCGCGCCTGACGCAATGTGTGGCGGTATCGGGGCTCGGCGGCAACCCGTACCGCGACGGCTCCTACGAATATTATGTCGGCGAGCCGGTCCGCGATGACGATGCCAAAGGGCTGGCGCCGCTCATCATGGCTGCGCTGGAGATCGAAGCCGGCTTGAATGCGATGCGATCGGTATAACGGCAAAGACGCTGCGATAAAGACGAACCCTTGGCGAGATGCCAAGGGTTTCCTGCGTATTTCGTCAAGAAGTTGCAAATTGCAATCGACTGGAAAATATGAAACAATAAAAATATGAGAGATTAGCGAGCGGAAGAGGGAGCGGCGTGGAGTATCATTTTGCGAGAGAGAAAGAAAATTATGAAGATTTTGCGAGCGGCCGGGTGCTCTACAGCGCGCCGGGGCTGACCTCGTTCCCGGTGCGGCTGGCCGCGGAATTGTACGGGCGGTGCCGCCGCGCCCTGGAGCGCCAGGGAGTCCAGGGGCCGTATACGCTGTACGATCCTTGCTGCGGCGGAGGATATTTGCTGACGGTCATCGGCTTTATGTACGGGGAGTCGATCGCGCGCCTCTGCGCCTCCGATCTGGACGCGCGGGCGGTCGAGGTCGCCAGCCGCAATTTGGCTTTGCTGAGCGCGGCGGGACTGGAGCGGCGAATCGGGGAGCTTCGGGCGATGCTGGAGGCGTACGGCAAGCCGTCGCACCGGGAAGCGCTGGACAGCGCGCAGCGGCTGCGGAACAGGCTGGAGGCAGGCGGCCGCACGATGGATACCGTTTGCTTTCAGGCGGATATCGCAGCGGATACGGAGCGGATTCGACAGCATGCCGGCAGCGCTCATATCGTCATCACCGATGTGCCGTACGGCGGGCTGGTGCAGTGGCAAAGCGGCGGCGGGATGGAACTCTTGCTGAGCCGGCTGCATGCCGTTCTGCAAGGCCCGGCTGTCGTTGCCGTCGTCGCAGACAAAAGCCAAAAAATCAGGCACGAGCAGTTTCGCCGAATCGAGCACTTAAAGATCGGGAAGCGGCATGCGGCGATATTGGAGCCGTTGTAAGCGGCAGATTTTGGAGTCACTGTAAGCGGCATTTGATTAATGATACATATAATTAACGTCGTTAACTACATAGAGGATAGCGATATGGTTAATTCCGTTAAATATTAATGAAACTAACGATCTGTGCGAGGCCAAAAAGGAGGAACGATCGATGGTATCATCTTTCAACGCTTTTCTGGTTCGCCAGGAGGAAAACGGCGTAACTGCCGGCATGACGACGCTCGCGCTGGACGATTTGCCCGCGGGCGACGTGCTCGTCGAGGTGCATTATTCCAGCGTGAATTACAAGGATGCGCTGGCCTGCAGCCCGGACGGCCGTGTCGCCCGCCGTTATCCGCTCATCCCGGGGATCGATTTGGCTGGCGTCGTGCTGTCCTCGGCGAACCCGCGCTTTCGCGAAGGCGACGAGGTCATTGCGACAGGCTACGAGCTCGGCGTTTCCCATGCCGGAGGATACAGCCCTTATACACGCCTGCCTGGCGATTGGCTCGTTCCGCTGCCGGACGGGATGACGCTGAAGGAGGCAATGATCTATGGGACGGCAGGATTTACCGCCGCCTTGTCGGTCCATCGGATGGAGCAGTGCGGCATTCGTCCGGACGGCGGCAAGCTGCTTGTGACGGGTGCGACCGGGGGTGTCGGCAGCATGGCGGTATCGATGCTGAGCAGACGCGGCTACGAGGTGACCGCCAGCACGGGCAAAGCGGCGGAACGCGACTATTTGACCATGCTGGGGGCACGGGAAATTATCTCCCGGGACGAGGTCAGCGGAGGGGAGCGGAAAGCGCTCGGCAAAGCGCGCTGGCAGGGCGCCGTCGATCCGGTCGGCGGCGGGACGCTTGCCGCGCTGCTCAGCCAAATCAGCTACGGCGGCTGCGTGGCTGTGAGCGGGCTGACCGGCGGATCGGCGGTGGAGACGACCGTCTTCCCGTTCATTCTCCGCGGCGTCAGCCTGCTGGGCATCGATTCGGTGTACTGCCCGAAGGACGTCAGGGAAGAGATATGGCGCAGACTGGCAACCGATTTGCGCCCGCGCGATCCGGCCCTTCTGCTTGAGCGCGAAATTGCGCTTGAGGAATTGCCGGATGCCTTGGCCGCCATTCGCGGCGGGCAGGCGCGCGGCCGGACGGTCGTCAAGTGCCGCTAGCGCGATTCGTCAGTCCCCGATCCGAAGGCTGCGGCTTGCGGCTTGGTGAGCATCGCCGTCACAGGTGTACAGACTCGGCATTCCCGCTTGGCATATGCGGTTATCGCCGGGCTATACAGGCAGAGGCTAGCGGCTCGGCGGGCATCGTTGTCGCAGGGCTAACCGGACTTGGCAAGCATGGTTCCCGCCCGGCTGTGTGGGGTTCGCTAGGTCGCGCCGAAAAAACATCGTCCGGATCAAGCAAAATCGCTGCGCGGGCCGGCAAGCCGGCCGAATGCCGCGCGCTTCCAGAAGACATGCCGCTCTTCGATTTGTGCGCAGCGCGAGCGATTAGCGGCCCCGCTTGGGCCGTCTGCCGATTTCCTCGGTCACGACGTAGGCGAGATCGTCGTTGCCGAACAGCGACAAGACGCCGAGCACGGTATCGTCCGGCACTTCGCCGGCCTCCTCTTTCGGGACGGTCTGCTCGATTGCCTGCTGCAGCGCCGGATTGGCGCCTTGTCCGGGATATGCGCGGGCGTACACTTCCGCCGGGTCGAGCCCGTTGTTGACGCACCACTGGGCGAACACGAGGATCATCATCTGCTCGTCGCGCTCATAGTTGCGTATGATTCGTTCTTCCAACTCTTTGGAATTCATGGCGCATGCAATCTCCTTTTTTTGCAAAGTCAGATTTATTTATTATAGCGGAAGCAGCTTCGGCCGCTCAATAACGCAATACCGCATACTTGCGGAAGAACGCCTTGTCAACGCGATGCGCGTCGGGGTTATTTGGGCACTGAGAAGTGGTTAAGGATGATCATCATGAAGCTGGAGGAGGTCGCCCGCCTTCCCGGCCGCGGGTGCGTGTTCATTGCCAGCCCTGTTGACCGGGATTCGATAGACCATCGTCAACTGAAAGATTGGGCTGGCTCGCCTATTGCGGTTCGTCAGGCGAACGGAACCGAACGGGACTGGGAGGCGACCGGGGTCAGCTTGTCCTTCTCCATCGCCGGAAGCCCGCTCGTCGGCCTCAGCATCAGAGGCGAAGCAAGCGCGGAGCTGATCCGAAAAGGCTCCATCATCACCAAAAAGGAGCTTTCGTCACTTATAAAGCAAGCAAAAACATCAGGTCATCCGTCACTAAGCTTTAAACAATATGTATAATTTCATCAGCATTGCAGCTGGAATTGGGGTAATACACGCACCTTGTACATCCAGTAAAATATTGTATGATAAAAGGGACAGACGATTGGGGGAGATGGATAGATTGCGAGATACCCGCTGTGCCAAGTGCAGCGAGATCGCATGCGACGAATCACCCTAAGGAGGCCGCAAGAGATGGAATATCGTACGCTTGGAAGAACCGGCATTCAAGTTTCCAGGTTATGTCTCGGCACGATGTCGTTTGGCGGCACTGCCGACGAAGAAACGTCCGCAGCCATGTTCTGGCGCTGCCGCGAGCTGGGCGTCAATTTCTTCGACACGGCTAACGTGTATAACGAAGGCCGCTCCGAGGAAATATTGGGAAGGCTGATCAAGAGCTGCCGCGATGAGGTGGTGCTGACATCCAAAGTATGTCAGCCGGTCGGGACCGGCGCGAACGATCGCGGCTTATCCCGCCGGCACATCATGCTGGAAGTCGAAAAAAGCTTGAAGCGGCTGAACACCGACAGGCTGGATCTTTACTTCGTCCATCATTTCGATTCGCATACAGCGATGGAGGAAACGCTGCGGGCGCTGGATGATCTGCAGCGGCAGGGGAAAATTTTGCACCCGGCCGTCAGCAACTGGGCGGCGTGGCAGATCGCCAAGGCGCTCGGCATTTCGGCCAAGGACAGCTTGGCGCGCTTCGAATGCATCCAGCCGATGTACAATCTCGTCAAACGGCAGGCGGAGGTCGAGCTTCTTCCGCTGGCGGCGTCGGAGCAGCTCGGCGTCATCCCGTACAGCCCGCTCGGCGGAGGGCTGCTTACCGGCAAATACGGGGCGGGCCGCAGACCGGCGCAGGGCCGGCTCATCGAGCAGCAGATGTACGGCCGGCGCTACGGCGACAGCCGCTATTACGAAATCGCCGACCGGTTCTCCGCCTATGCCTGCGAGCGCGGGGTGCATCCCGCGACGCTGGCCGTCGCGTGGGTAATGTCCCACCCGGCGGTGACGGCGCCGATCATCGGAGCACGCAGCATCGAACAGCTCGAGCCCTTGCTCGCCGCGCTGCAGCTGAACATGACGCCGGAGTGGCGGGAGGAAATCTCGCAGCTGTCCGATGCGCCCCCGCCAGCCACCGACCGCAGCGAGGAGGCGTAGGCGAGGGCCGGACAGGCCGCGGCGGCTGGTCGAAGCGCGGGAGCGATTAGGCCGAGCGGGGCCGCCCGCGTATCGAAAGGAAGCAACGCTTGCACGTTCTCCCGCTCCTATGATCGCATCTTATCCATCGCAGCTCATCCAGGCGCGACGGTTATCCGATCGCGCCTGGGTAATAGGGGGAAGAACGCGATCGTCATTATGAACAAAACTGTACTTTTCTCCATTAATAGTTAATTATATTAATTATTATCTCCATTAAATTCGTGAGCGATATGAACATGAAACTCGTCGGCCAGGTTAAGCGGATTGAGCTAAATCGACCAAAAGGCTACATAACTAAAATTATGTATCCTTGAATGAACAACAATAGACGTTTTTCTTAATTTAGAAAAATGGCGTTGAACTGAACTAACGCTCGCCTCAGCGCTTATTCCTTCCGAAACACGACCGATTTCGTATTCTAACGCTAATAAGCAGCCTTATGCCGCAAGTTTGGCCAGCAGATTCAGCGTTTCGGACAAAATAGCGTTCTTCAGTTGCGTTCCATTTTAAAAAGGGCACTTATCATCAAAATAACGTTTGTCACTAGCGTTAGAGTTGGTATTGGGTTGGTTGTGGGTTGGTTGTGGGTTGGTTGTGGGTTGGTTGTGGGTTGGTCGAAAGATGTTGCGAGATAATTTCGGGATGATACTGCAATGCAGAAGATCCAGAAAGTCCAGAAGGCTCCAGAAGGTTTCGCTTAAGCCCGCGGTTTGCGGCTCATTGCTGCGGCAGGCGAGAGCAAAGCGATTCTAAAGGCCTATTCCGGATGCATGCGATTGCAAAATGGCAGAAGGCGTTTTTTGGCATGCGATTGCAATGGCAGAAGTCGGTTAACTACATGCGACTGAAATGCCAGGAGGCGGTTTGCTGCACGCGACTGAAATGCCAGGAGGCGGTTTGCTGCATGCGACCAAAATGGCAGAAGGCTTTTCGTTTCAGTAGTTTACATAACTAATATTATGTAAAAAAATAGAGCAATTTCGTCCTATCCTATGAACCTTTCTTGTTTCGCTTACGCCTATTTAATGAGCGCGCTACAAAGCAGGAAAGGCGGCACAGGATGAAAAAATGCCTTTACATCATTGCATGGATCACAATGCTTGGCTGTCTGACGGCCTGGATCGCGAAAGACAGCATGCAGGCACCGGCACAGGAGGTGTACTACCGAGAGCAAGCGATGGTGCTGTTGTACCACGACGTGCGCAGCGAGCTGCCGCCGGGGGACAAAGCGGCGTCCACCGTCAGTACCGCGCAGCTTCGAGAGCATTTGCAGATGCTGACCGATAAGGGGTTCCATATTCTGAGCATGGATGACTTCGTGTCCTTTATGCTGTACGGAAAGCCTATTCCGCCCAATGCGTTGCTGCTCACGTTCGATGACGGTTACGAATCCTTCTATAAGGAAGCGGCGCCGGTGCTGCAGCAGTTCCGGGCGACGGCCGCCAATTTTATCGTGGGCGAATCGTCCGATCGGTTCAACCCGAAAGCGGAGCCGCATCTGAGCTGGGCGCAAATGCGCCGGCTGAAGGCTCAAGGCATGGGCTTCTACAACCATACCTACCACCTGCACTACATGGCGGCTTCCGAGCCGGACGGTTCGCCGCGGCCTGCGCTGGCCTCAAGGATATTCCTGAAAACGGTCAATCGCGCCGAAACAGAGGAGCAATATCGCCAAAGAATTTATACCGATCTTGCCTGGATGGAGAAGCGGCTGAATCAGGAATTGGGCGAGCAGCGTTTTTTGCTGGCTTTCCCTTACGGGGCTTATAATGAAACGGTATTGGAAGAAGCGCGGCGAGCGGGGATCGAGCTATTTTTCGGAACAGAAGAGGGCATGAATACTCCGGGGAACCAGATTGTAAAACGGGTAAACGCCGGCGAACCGTATATGTCGGCTGATACGCTATGGGCTCATATGCAAAGCATTATCGCGAAAGAGAAAGCGAAGCATTGAACCGAAATCCGATTTGTTACGCCTATAGATATAGATCGACACAATGGGAGGTGGAGACATGGAACGGGAAACCGCAGAATTCGCGTTAATGGACGATATTCGGCGGGGGGACAAGGAAGCTTTTCGGGCATTAGCGAATCCGCTCATACCGAAAGCGTACCGAACCGCTTACATGATGCTGCAGTCCAGGCCGCTGGCGGAAGAAGCCGTGCAGAACGCGCTGATCGAGCTGTATACGAGCATCATGAAGGGCAAAGAGATCGCCTGCCTGCAGAGCTGGTTCAACCGGCTGCTGGCGCACCGGGCGATCGATATCACCAGGAAGGAACAGGGCTTCAAGCACGCTGTCGATATCGACAGCATGGACATCGAAGATGCCGCCACCGCTCCGCTGGAGAGCCTGCTGAGGAAGGAGCAGTCGGAATGGCTGCTCGAATCGGTGATGGCGCTGGAGCAGCATCAGCGGATCGTGCTCGCGCTGTTTTATTTTCACGAACTGAAAATCGAGGAAATCGCCGCGCTGCTGGCGATCAAGGAAGGGACGGTCAAGTCGCGGCTGCATCATGCCAGAATCAAGCTGAAGAGCTTGCTTCATCAATCGCAAGGAGCAAAGGAGCTGATTGTGTGAATCGGGATAAGGAGACGAAGGCGACTCTGGAACAAGCGCTGGAGACGATTCCGGTGCCGGAATCGCTGTTTCACTTCGCGGCTCAGGTGCCGGCGCGATGCGCTCGGGACGAGCTTGAAGCCGAGCCAAAACCGAATAGGGGTTCAGCAGCCAGCAGCGGACGGAAGCGGCTTCCTGCCGTCATGAAAGGCGCGGCCGCAGCCGCAGTGCTGATCGCGGCAATCTCCGCAGGCGTAACGATGTCGCCCGCCTTGGCCTCGATGGTGAAGGGCGTGCCGGGCATCGGCGTCGCCGTCGATTGGCTGACGCAGCTGCGCGAACAAGACGGCGTGCAGGGCGCGATCAATCACGGCTATGTTCCGATCGAACCGGCGACGCTGCAGGCAGAAGGAATGACCATTACGATTAGCGACATTTATTTGACGGACGAGGAATTGCTGTTCAAAAGCTTCATTCGCTTCGACGAGGCGGCCGCAGCCGCTCGCCGCGAGGAGGAGATTATGATCGTACCGCTGAACAATCTGCTCGGCGGAGGCTCGACGACGCACTCGGATGTTGCGGAGAGCGAAGACGGAAGCGGAGAAGTGCGGCAAGATACCTACAAATATCATTTGGCGGAAGGAACTGTGCAGCAGTTTTTGAACAGCGGGGAAGACATCGAGTTCGTGGTGTCGAGGCATACGTTCCGGGATGAGCTGCAAACTGTCGAATACCGGGAAATCGGGACGATCAAGGTGCCGGTAACGCCGGATAAGCTGCTGCACAACCGGGTGCTGGAGCCGCAGCTGGCCATGCCGACGGCCGATCCCGAACTGACGGAGCTTTCATGGGAAAAGCTGACGATCCAGCCGACGACGATGAATGTCGTTCTCAAGGCGCCGGAAGGTTGGGAGTACGATTTTCCCAGAGATGAGGAAACGGCGCCTTATTTGAAGGACGACCAGGGCAACGTCTATATGTATGACCCGTCCGGCCCCGCTCTGCTGTTCGACGAGGCAGGGAAGCAGCAGCTGCCGTTCTCTTCGTCCGTGTACTTTAATCCAGACGTCCGATCGCTGACGCTGCATATCGGCGAGATGACGATCAGCGAGGCGAAGCCGAGCCTTGAGACCAAGCTGGATTTAAGCGGCGGGTTCCCGCAGGCGATCCGTTTTAAAGGCGAAGACATCGTCGTCGAGGGCGCCGAATACTTGCCGGAGGGATACCTGCATTTGAAGATAGGGAAGCTGGAGCCGGAGCAAACGAAGCTGAGCGGTGTGTCCTTCAAGATCGCCGAGCGCGAGAAGTTTGCCGGGACCGAGCCTGAAGCGTACAATGCCTCGATCCGAAAGCAGAGCGAGGACCGGAAGGCGCTCGGCATCAGCGCCTTCGGCATCGCCGAGGGTTCCCGCGAACAGCCGCAGCTGGACGTCTATCTTCCCGCTCCCAAGCGGGACAGCTATACGCTGCTTCTGTCCCGCACCAACGACCGGATCGCTGTAAACAAGGATTACACGATTCCGTTGCATCCGAAGCCTTAGGCCGCAGCCCACATGCCGGGGTTGTTACTCATCGCCGCTGAGCGAGGGGAACAGCCCGTTCTTTTTTTTGCAATTGTATTGGCGCGATTCGCCACGGTATACTTTGATCAGTATATCCATTCATCGGAGTATTTTTTTACACGCAAAATTGGTGACATACAAGGTGTCACCATTGGAATGCTATGATCGTCTTTGAGAAGCGAGAGATTCCATGATGAAACGAATGGACAGGTTGCTGGCGATCCTGATCGCTCTGCAGCGAAGGCCGGAAACCGCGCAAAATCTGGCCGACAAACTGGAAGTGAGCAAGCGGACGATATTGCGGGATATGCAGGCGCTCTCCGAGCTGGGCATTCCTCTCTATGCCGTGCCGGGCCCTTCGGGCGGCTTTCGGCTGATGGAAGGCTTCCAGCTCGCCCCTCTGCATTTCGATGTCGACGAAGCGTTGACCGTCCTCTTCGCGCTGCACAGCTTAACCAAGATGGCCGATACCCCGTTCAAACAGGCAAGATGGACGGCGGTGGACAAAATCAAATCGATTATGCCCGAGCAAATGCTGAAGCAGCTGGAACCGCTGCTGGAGTATGTGGAATTCGAGATTCCGCCGCGCAAGGTAAAAACGCCTTATTTGTCCGACTTGCTGGTCCATGCCGCGGAAGCCCACTGGCTGCGCGTGCTCTACCGGTCGGAAAACCAGCGCCGCTGGCTTGAGCTCCTGCCCAGGAAAATCTTCGCGGCACACGGCTTCTGGTACTGCGAGGCATGGTCGCCCACCCATGGAGAGCAGCGGACATTCCGCGTCGACCGGATGGAGAGCATAGAAAGAATAGACACTCCGTCCAACGGGGGCAAGCGCTCCGTTTCCGGGAAGCGGGAGAGCGGGATGGAAGCAAGGCAAGCCCCCGACGTGCGGATCGTCGCCAGGTTGACTTACCGCGGCGCTTTGTTGGCCGAACAGGATTATCATATCGGCGAATGTGTGAAGCAAGTAACCGATGAAGCCTGGGAGGTCGATTTTCGGTGTCCGGCGGCGGAATGGAGATGGGCGGTGCGCTTTTTCTTTGCGCTCGGGATGGATGCCGAGGTGATCGAGCCTGCGTCGCTGCGCCGGGAAATTGGTGAGATGGCGGCCAAGCTGTGCGAACGGTACAGCCAGCAACCGAACCAGGCCCACTCGGGCGAGCAACATTAGTTAATAAGGAGGAACAACCGGATGGTAAAACAACGAATTCTTGAAAAGGCGAAAACGTTTCTGTACACGAACGGGCGTTTGCTTGACCGAAGGCGCTTCGAGTATCACTTTGAAGGAGGATCGAAGGAGGCGGTGATCGCCGCGCTTCGCGCCTACCAGAATCGGGACGGCGGCTTCGGCAACGCGCTCGAGCCGGATATCCGCTGCCCGCAGAGCCAGCCGGTACCGACTGAAATGGCGCTTGCCGTCATGGACGAGGTGGGCTGCTTCGACCCGGATCTATTGGACGGGATCATAGCGTATCTGCGGTCCATTGCGCTCCCCGGCGGCGGGTTCCCGCTGATCTTTCGTTCCGCCCGAGAATACCCGCATGCGCCGTGGTGGGAAAGCGACCGGGACGACCAAGCTTCAATCAATCCGACCGGCACCATCATCGGCTTGCTGTACAAGCAGAACATCAGAACCGCGATCTATGCGGAGGAATGGTTTACGGCAACCACCGCATACATTTGGCGCTATTTCGAGCAGGAACGGCCGCAAGGTTATCATGACGGCATTCATTGGATAACATTCCTGCAGCACACGCCGGAGCAAGCGAGAGCCGCCAAATATTGGCGGACCGTCGACGAATGGCTGCAGCTACCCGAGACGATCGAGCGAAATCCGCAAGCCGACGGCTACACGCATAAAGTGCTGGACTGGGCGCCGATTCCAGGCAGCTATCCGAGCCGGCACATCTCGAGCGCCGATGTTCATAACCATTTGCAGGCGCTGATCGGGCAGCAGGGTGAGGATGGGGGATGGCCGATCAATTGGCTTCCGCCCGGCCCCGGAGCCGAAGCCGAGTGGCGCGGCTGGATAACGGTGGAGCGACTGAAGACGTTGCGAGCGTACGGGATGCTATAACCGGCCCGACGGCAGCAGCCCGACAATGACGGATAGCTGTGAAAATGTTCAATAACGAAGCACCGCCCCGATCGTTATATTGTCGCGCCGGGTTCCATTCGATACCATTGTATGCTGATTTTGCCGTAACGCCCGTCATTTCCTTCTTTCGGGGCTATTTTCGGGAACCATTCAAGCCATCCGCTGCTGTTCAAAAACGATGGCACATGCTATAATCATCGCATTCTAAACATCGCAGAGTGACGAAACAATGGGTATCTTCAGCGACGCTCCCGAAAAAGAATGATGGATGATGAGGTGATGCCGAATGAGCCAGATCGAGATCGTGTCGATCAATGTAGGGAAACCGGCGACGCTCAACTTGAGCAGCAAGGAAATCAGCACGGGCATAATGAAGACACCGGTTCATGGCGCGTTGTATTTATCGCATCTGAATTTCGAAGGCGACGGACAGGCCGATCTTAAATTTCACGGCGGCAAAGACAAGGCGGTGTGCGTATACCCTTACGAGCATTACGCGTATTGGGAGAACGAGCTGGGCATCCAGCTGGCATACGGCGCCTTCGGCGAAAATTTGACGATCCGCGGCTTGAAGGAGGCGGACGTCTGTATCGGCGATGTGTTTCAGCTGGGGGAAGCGGTCGTGCAGGTGACCCAGCCGCGGCAGCCGTGCTACAAACTGTCCGCCAGGTACGGCGATCCGGATCTGCCGCTGAAGGTGCAGAATACCGGGTATACCGGCTATTATTTTCGCGTGCTGACGGAAGGGACGGTATCCGCAGTGGGCGGTCTCGTTCCCGTCTCCCGGCATCCCAAGGCGGTGACGGTCGCTTTTGCCAACGAAATCATGCATCATCGGAAAAATGACGAGGCGGGCATCCGCACGATCCTGGAAGTGGACGAGCTGTCCGACAGCTGGAAAAAGACGCTTCGCAAGCGTCTGGAAGGGGAAGAAGGCAGCACGAAGGAGCGGCTGACCGGAAATCTCTAGGGGCGGGGCCCCCGGCATCTGCTGGTTTGACGAAAAAAGACCGTCCATGCGAATAAGCGGGCACGAACAATTCCTGCCGTCATCGGTCGTCACCTGCGGTGCCCGAAAATTCGCCGGAAGGTTCCGATCAGCTAACCGGCGGCTCCCCGAAGAAGGGTGTCTCTGCAAGCGTAATTAATCCTTCGTATCGTCCATCCTGCGAAAGTAGAGATACATCAGCAAGCCCATGACGAAGACGAAGCCAAGCGCCATGGAGTAATAGAGAAGCTCGTCGTGATGCCCTGCCAGATAGGACTCCGTCATATACTGGACGAGTATGATCTGGGCGGCGATGAAGAAGATGAACATCCACCAGGCCATGCGCATCGCTCACACCCCCTCGTGACCTTCGATCGGCTTCATGCCGACCGCGTAGATGCCGTCCTTGCGGAAATCAAGCCGCACGGCAGGGAGCGGGCGTTGAGGCGGCCCGGCCAGCACCGAGCCGTCCTCCACGTTGAAAAAGCCGTTGTGGCAGGGGCAGGTCATCTTGCCGGACGCTTGGTCCCAATATACCGGACAGCCGAGATGCGTGCATTTAATGTGATAAGACCGGTACTCCTTCTCCGAGAGGCGGATAAGGAGCGCCGGTTCGTTATCGTGAGGATACAGGAACGGCTTGCTTTCGCCGATTCCGAGTTCGTCGAGGCCCGCGATTCGCAGCGCGGGCGCCGCCGGTTCGTGTCGCCCGTTCCGCGTGGCGCGAGCGACGAAGGGAAACGAGCCCACGAAGCAAATGCCGAGAAATGCGAGAGAAGCCCCGATGAAGCCCCGCCGGTTCATGTACAGCTCCTGCTCGCGGTCGATGTTCAGCGCCTGCCTCTTCAAAAATTGATCGATACGCTTCCACATGATCGGTACCCTCCTGAATGTCCCGGATTATTCTTCGCTATAGCCGAAACGGTGCGTCTGTGTGTCAGGCACGCCGATGACCGTTCTCGTCTCGATGAGCGTCCCGCCGAAGTCCCAGACGTATTGAACAGGCTTGTTCCGCTTGTGCCGCGCTTCCTCCTCGTCCAGGAACTGGATCGTATCGGTCGGACAGACGCTGACGCACATCGGAGGCCGCCCCTTGGAGGTTCTGTCGTAGCATAGATCGCATTTGTACATCAGATTGCGCTTCTCATCCACCCGCGGAATGCCGAACGGGCAGGCATATGTGCAATTTTTGCAGCCGATGCACTTCTCATGCGAAGCGGACAGCACGACGCCGTCGAGCACGGAAATCGCCTGGACCGGGCACGATTCGGCGCATGCCGGCGTGACGCAGTGCATGCAAGGGGTCGGCGACGCAGCGACCGTCTCGCCCGGATTCAGCTCGTCCACGAACATGCGGGACAGCCGGTCGTGTCCGCTGCACTCCTCGCAGCCGATCATGCAGGCGCGGCAGCCGATGCAGCGCTCGAAGTCAATGTACAGTACTTTGGCCATGCGGCATCTCCTCCTGCTTCGCCTTTTCGAGCTTCACCGCGCATACTTTGAATTCCGGAATCTTCGACTTCGGATCGAGCGCAGGGTTGGTCAGGTTGTTAATGGCTAACGTTTTGCCCCAATGGTAGGGGACGAACAAGCAATCCGGACGGATCGTCTTCGTGATCTTGGCCGGTACGACGATGCTGCCCCGCCTGCTGGAAATCTTGACGAGCTCGCCGTTGCCGATGCCGTGCCGCGCAGCCAAGTCCGGATGGATCTCGCAGTACGGATCGGGGCACAGCCTGCGCAGCGCGTCGATTCTGCGGGTCTGGTTGCCGCTCAAGTAGTGGAATACCACACGCCCGGTCGTCAGAATAAGCGGATATTCGCCGTCGATCTTCTCGTTCGGGCCGGTATGCTCGAAGGCGTGAAGCCGGGCTTTGCCGTCCGGGAAGTTGAAGCGCAAATCTTCGAACAGGCGCGGAGTTCCTTCATGCTCCTCCGATGGACACGGCCAGAAGACGCCGTTCATGCGGTCGATCTTGTCATAGGTGATGCCGGAATAGTCGGCGACGCCGCCTTTGCTGGCGATTCGCAGCTCGTTGAAGATCTCCTCGGGCGAGTTGAAGCGAAAATATTGTCCCCGGCCGAGCCGCTCCGCCAGCTCGCAGATGATCTTCCAATCCCGCTTGCTCTCGCCGGGAGTCCGGTCGATCCCTTTGATCCGGATGACGCGGCCTTCCACATTGGTCGTCGTGCCGTCGTCCTCGATCCATACCGTCGAAGGCAGCACGACATCCGCCAGTTCCGCTGATTCCGACAGGAACATGTCGATCGCCACGAAGAAGTCCAGCTTCTTCAAATATTCGGCGACGTTCCCGATACTCGGGGCGGACACCATCGGATTGCTGCAGACAAGCAGCAGCATCTTGATCTCTTCACCGAGCGACTTCAGCATCTCAAATGCTGAGATGCCGGGCCCCGGGATCTCGCTCTCCTCGACGCCCCATACTTTGGCGATATACGCGCGCGCCTTCGGGTCCGTAATCTTGCGGTAGCCAGGAAGCTGATCGGCCTTCTGGCCGTGCTCGCGTCCCCCTTGGCCGTTGCCCTGGCCGGTGAACGTGGCGAAGCCGGCGCCTTTTCGCCCGGCTTTGCCGGTGGTCAGGCATAGATTGACGTAGTTGGACACCGTGTCGGAACCGGTGGAATGCTGCTCCACTCCGCGCGCGAACAGGACAAAGCCGTTCTTTGCCCGGCCGAAGAGTCGGGCCGCTTCCACGATTTTCCCGGCAGACACCCCCGTGATGTCGGACACGGTCTGCGGGTCGAACCGCTTGACCGTCTCGGCCAGCTTCTCGAAGCCGGTCGTATGCCGGTCGATGAAATCGCGGTCGATCCAATTCTCTTCGATCATCACATGCAGGAGACCGTTCGTCAGCGCGATGTCGGTGCCCGGGCGCAGATCCAGATGCACGTCGCTGACGAGCGCCGTCTTCGTCTGCCGCGGATCAGCGACGATGAGCTTGGCGCCGCGATCGCGCGCTCCCCAGATGTACGGCATCGATAGCGGATGGCATTCGGCCGTATTCGAGCCGGCGATCAGCAGCACGTCGGCGAACTTGATGTCGGACCAAGGCCCGGTGGAACCGCGGTCAATGCCGACGGTCTGGTTGAAGCCAGCGGCCGCCGAGGACATGCAATACCGTCCGTTGTAATCGATGTATCGCGTACCGAGCCCGATTCGGGCAAACTTCCCCATGATGTAGCATTTCTCGTTCGTCATGGAGGAACCGCTGTAGATGCCGATCGAGTCTTTCCCGTATTTCGCCTGGAGCTCCTTGATCTTGGATACGATCAGGTCATACGCCTCCTCCCAGGAGGCTTCGGTCAATCTGCCGTTCTTGCGGATGAGGGGCTTGAGCAGCCGTTCCGGATGTTCGGCCTGCCGGTAGGCGGACACGCCTTTCGGGCACAATCGACCGCCGTTCATCGGAAAATCGTACCGGGGCTCGACGCCAAGCACCGTATTCGTGTCGTTCGACACGCGGATGTTCATGCCGCATTGCATGCCGCAGAACGAGCAGTGCGTCGCCACCAGCGTCTCGCCCTCGCGGGCGATCGCTTCATAAGGGCGCTGCGAGAAATCAGCGTTCTGGGAGTGCTGCTGCATACCGGTCATCTCCTCCTTCCGAAGCGATTGTCAGCCCGTTGGCGCCGTTGCCCTGCAGCGTGATACCGCGCCGCTCCAGCTTGATTGCTGCACCGGATGCAGCCAGCCGGTTCACGACTCGTCTGCACTCCGAACAGAAATCGGACATATGCAGGTCCGTGCCCCCGATCCGGACGGGAATGCCGCGCTGCTCCAGAACGGCCTGCACGTCTTGAATCTGCCTGCCGGTTGCGTACTCTCGGCCGCACCGGGAACATGCCTTCGGCCCGTGCGCGGCGTGGTACATCGGAACGACGACGCCCAGGAAACGCAGCGGAATGTGCCAGAACTTGCTGAACGGCATGTACAGCAGGAAGACGATGACGGCGACTTGATGCGATAGCGCGATTCCCGTGTAGAACCTGCCCTCCATCCACATCGCGGAGACGGTGAGCAGGGAACCGGTGATGGAGATCGCGATCAGCAATACGAGCGGAAAAATATCGAAGTCCTTCGTTTGCTCCACGAGATTTTTGCGGTCGACCTCCCGCCGCCTCATCGCCATCAGACAGCCGATGATGACGGCGATCCCCGTCCAGTTCAGTCCGTGATAGATCAGGAAGGCCAGCGTCGAATCGACGCCCATGCGGAACAACGGAATCCCGAAGAGCACCACCGAGTACGTGTGCGGATCGACCAGCTCGAAATGCAGCCAGTTGAGCACCAGGCCGTAGGTGATGCCGAAGGAGACAAGGACGCCCCAGGACAGCAGCATGTGCTGAGCCCACCGGTACCAGGAACGTCCTGATATAAAACGCTGCTTGCCGATGTTGTCGTACAGGGTTCGCAACAGAAAGCCCCAGCCCCGCACACTCCTAAACATCTGCAGCCCTTGTTTCCACAGCCGTCTCGCGGGCGGACGGGAAGTCCAGGCCGCGATGCGGATCGTGAACAGCAGGATGCTGAGCACGGTGGCCAATAAATATCCATATAACGCCAGATCGACGTAGCCGAATTGCTCCGAGCCGATGTAAACGGACAATAACAGAGCCGCGGCCATCGCGACCGACCAGATCGCGGCCTTGGAGGCGAAGCTGGCTCTGTGTAATTTTATCCTGATGTGGGAAAAGTATGCGCGGACACAAAAGTATGCAGGAAGCAGGAGGAGGGAGCGGCAGCACATGAATTCTGCAATCAGCAAGCCGGTATATCTCAGCAGCGTCAGCGGGAAAGGAGGGGTCGGCAAATCGACCGCTTCGGTGAATCCGGCAACCGCCCGTGCGGCGGCCGGCTGTCAGGCCGGGTTGAGCGTCGCGATCGAGCCGATCGACCGCGAAGCACCGGCGCCGGGCATCTATGCGGAGGGAACCGCATGCGGCTGGATGCACCGGGAGTTGGCTGCTCAAGTGCCGGCCTTGGTCGGGAAGGCTTCAGCCGCGGGCTAAGGGAGAGCGGAAGATGAAAGTGGAGCGACTGCAACTTCCTCTGCAGACGGTAAGCTTGACGCTGGGCAGCATGGTGTGGGTCATCCTGTCATCGTTGATGCCTTTCATCCAAGAAGACATCTCGTTGACTTCAGCACAGCTGGCCTGGACGACTGCGATTCCCATTCTGGTCGGCTCGGTCATGAGAATCCCGTTCGGGTATTGGACTAACCGCTACGGCGCCCGCCGGTTGTTCATGATCAGCTTCCTGTTGCTGCTCGCGCCGGTCTATTGGGTCAGCCAGGCGGATTCGTTCGGGGACCTGATCTTGGGCGGCTTCCTGCTCGGGATCGGGGGAGCCGTATTCTCGATCGGCGTGACGTCACTGCCCAAGTATTATCCGAAGGAACGCCACGGCTTCGTAAACGGGATCTACGGCATCGGCAACCTGGGGACAGCCCTGTCCGCCTTCGGCGCTCCAGTGATCGCCGCCCAAGCGGGATGGCCGCGCGCAGTCATGCTGTACAGCGTCCTTCTCATCGCGCTGGCGTGCTTGAACTTCATGCTCGGCGATCGGGCGGAGAAGCCTGTCAAGACGCCGATTCTGGAGCAGATTAAGACGGTTTCGCGCAATGAGAAGCTTTGGTTTCTTTGCTTGTTTTATTTTCTGACGTTCGGCTCGTTCGTGGCCTTCACGGTATACTTGCCGAGCTTCCTGGTAAGTCACTTCCAGCTGGACAAAGTGGACGCGGGCATACGGACGGCGGGCTTCATCGCGCTGGCTACGGCGATGAGGCCGATCGGCGGCTGGCTCGGCGACCGCTTCAATCCTTTCAAGATTTTGCTGCTCGTATTCGCCGGCTTGACGGCTGCCGCGATCTTGCTCGCGTTGACGCCGTCCATCCTGCTGTATACGGTCGGTTGTCTGTCGGTCGCGATCTGCGCGGGGGCGGGCAACGGAACGATGTTCAAGCTGGTTCCGCTGTATTTCACCAAGCAAGCGGGGATTGCGAACGGGATCATCGCGGCGATGGGAGGGTTAGGGGGATTTTTTCCTCCATTGATTCTGACGATCCTGTTCGAGCTCACGGGCCACTATGCGATCGGGTTCATGGCGCTGTCGCAGGTCGCGCTGGCCAGCCTGATTATCGTCTTCTGGATGTTCTACCAGGATCGGTTGGCGCTCGCCGCCAATATTGTCGAACAAGCGGTCGAGGGCATCATGATTACCGATACTGCCGGCGTCATCCATTCCGTCAATGCGTCATTCACACGGATTACCGGATACACCCGCGAGGAAACCGTCGGGAAGACGCCAAGCATCCTGAAATCGGGCAGACAGGATGCTGATTTCTATCATCGAATGTGGGACGCGATTCAAAATCAGGGGTATTGGCAGGGGACGATCTGGAACCGCCGGAAGAACGGGGAGATCTATCTGGAGAGGCTGACGATCAGTGCGGTCAAAAACGATGCCGGAGAGGTCGTCTATTATGCCGGGATGTTCGACGAAGCGGCGCCGCAATAAGCGATGCTATGTAGTTTACATAATTATTTTTATGTAATCTATGTGCCATTTCGGGCTTGCGGGGGCATCATGGGATGAACAGCTTCCCGACGAGTTCCCTGCGGCTCGATACGCCGGTTTTTTGGAAGATCGAATTCATATGATCCTGGACGGTGTAAGCGGAAATGTGCAGCGAGGCGGCCAGCTCCTTGGTGGAAAATCCTTTTGTGCAAAGCATGCAGCGGAAGCTGGAGCTGCTTCGCGGTATTGCGAAGCGGATGAAGCCCGGGGCGCCGCTGCTGCTGGCATCGCTTAACAGCGAGCCGCTGCCGGAAGCGTTCGCGGTCCAGATGCAAGCCTGGAAAAGCCATATGCTTAGCAACGGCATTACGCTTGACGAATGGGAACGATTCGCCGCTTCGATCGGCCGGGAATCCGATCCGGTCTCCGCACAGGAGTTAACTGCCTTGTTACATGAAGCGGGATTCACGAACACATCGCGATTTTTTGGCTCTTATCTGATCGAAGGATATATTGCTTTCAAGAAGAGATTGACGTGAAGGATTGCGCCGCAGCGTCTACAATGATGCGCTTCATCAGTTCAAACGAATAACGTCATATTTCATTCCAAAGTACACGACAACAAACAAAATAACGAAGACGGCAGCGCCTGATAAACAAATGATCGCTAATAAGTAGTATTTATTCAAACCGCTTCACCCCTAAGACTAATAATAGGAAATAAAGATCGATTCTGTCAATTCTCTTGGGGACTCGAGTTCGCCGATTGCGAGCGCCCGATTGGCAGCGCTTTCACGAATTTTCAGCATATCAAAGCAGATGAATCCGTTTAGAAAATGACAATCCTTAAAACAGCAAAAGATTTCGAACCTCATGGCACTGCGGTTTGTGCTGCTGGAAAGGCTTGGTTTCGCTGGCGTGTGCAAAATGAAGTGTGCAAGCTGAGATGTGTAAACTGAGATGTGTAAGTTGAAATGTGTCGCTGAAATGTGCAGGCTGAAGTATGTAATCAGATGGTCTGTGACGGCATTTTCGGATTAGTTATTCGACGAGTGCTGTGACGAGTGCTGTATTGGGTCGCTTTAAAAATTTGGGCGGCCCAATTTAACTAACGAATCGTGTAACCTGTGAATACAAACGATTTAGGCGTTTAATACGCGCGAATGTTCTGAATGCGCAAATGTACGTAATTAAGCTAACTGGACACCTGAGAGATGCTTGAAGAGCCGCTTATGCATTTTCACCATTACTTCTTCACAAAACCCGTATTTTGTACATATGTCTAAAAAACAACTGATCCACTATATCTTAACTTCATGCGCTGTCTGACTCCCTTTAAGTCTATAAGAAAAACGTCAAGTCGCACTTCTCTTAATGCTTTAGCGAAGTTAACTTTCTGTAACGATAATAAAAATGTCTATCGACGTCTATTCAAGGATCGCGGTTTCAGCGGTCGTTTTTTGCGCCATTTGTCAAGCGCATCGTTCAAGCTCTGTTCATCCAGCTTTGGCACGTATTGAACTTGAGCGTCGGCGATGGCCTTATTCAGCTCGGAGCCTTGGAGCCTGCAAGCTTCTTCTCCTTAACCGCTTTCAACCATGCAGCTGTTCCCTCAATAAAGGCATTAATGAGCGTGAGCATCTATCGGCTCGTCCCCCATTTTATCGAGGATTGAAGATGACCTGACGAAAGATTTTCAGCAACGCAATGTTGTAATGATTCAGACTTGTCTGCAGACATAAAGGATAAACCGTCACAAGTACATATATTTTAGGGCTCTATACCAAACATAGTGCTTGACAACATGTAGAGCCAAAATTGAAAAACATCTGTACATTCCATAAGATGGTTGTGCGACCAATCCAACTCGAGGAATGACAGATGCACAACCAGTATACTGATCTTTTAGTCAATTTACCAGAGGTAAATGTTCAACAGATTGTGGAAATTGATGAGCAAACGATCCATATTCAGGTTGTTCCAAAGTCACGCAAGCAGGCTTGCGCCATTTGCCGTTCGGATCGTTCGGTCATTCGCAAAGGCAGCAACCAAACCCGGAAAATTCGGCATGCT
>NZ_KB905556.1 GCF_000380965.1 Paenibacillus ginsengihumi DSM 21568
GCTCGCTGGAATCGTCGATGCGATGCAGCAAAAGCTCAGAGCATTGGCCATAAGCTTCATTCCGACTCTACATGCGGCCTAACGGTTCGATTCATCCCTGGCCATAACGGCATTTCGACCTGTAAAAATCAGGTCTTCTTTGGGTTGTGCAAAAAAACGCAGGATCACATCAGAACGTAAGAAGACTTAAAAGCCCGGCTCCAAAAACGCATTGAAACAGGCATTCCGTAGTGCGATGGCGGGTTATCCACAGGCCTGAGTTATCCACATTCCGATTTCATGTTGAAGCTTCGGCAGGGGCGCAGGAAGGGACATCGAGCCCCGGGCTATTTTCAAGATAGACCCCCATGCCGCTGGCGCGGCACCATCAGATGGTGAAAATTGGGCTGCGGGCCCGGCGCTATTTTCAAGATAGACCCCCATGAAAAAAAGCTCTTTGGTGTATTGCCAAAGAGCTTTTGCCGTCCGTTAAGACGGCGGGGATGGGCCTCCGGCATATGCCGTTCCGCTTGGCCGGCGGCCGCCGCCGCTACGGAGCTAACGGCAAAATCACCTCAAACTGCGTTCCCCGTCCGATCTCGCTCTCGATCAAGATGCGCCCCCGGTGGGCTTCGATGATCTTGAAGCTGACCATCAGACCGAGCCCGGTTCCCTTCTCCTTCGTCGTATAGAACGGCTCGCCAAGCTTCTTGAGAAGCTCCGGCGGAATGCCGTGCCCCTGATCGATGAAGCGGACAACCGCCTCGTTCCGTTCGCTGGTGCATACCTCTATGCGGAAGTCCCCGCCTTCCGGCATCGCCTCGATGCCGTTTTTCACGATATTGATAAATACTTGCTTCAGCTGATTTTCCTCACCTTCGATCCAGAGCGGCTCCTTCGTAAAATCAGTCACAATATTCACCTTGGTGAGAATCGCCTGCGTCTCCAGCAGCACGAGCACATTATGCACGAGAGGCAGCAACTCGACCCGCTGAAACCGGACCGCCTGCGGCTTGGCCAGCATCAGGAACTCGTTAACGATGAAATTGATCCGGTCGATCTCGGACACCATGATTTCGAAGAACCGCTCTTGCGACGCGTCCCCCCTGGAGCGGAGCAGCTGGAGGAAGCCCTTGAGCGAAGTAAGCGGATTGCGGATTTCGTGAGCGACGCCGGCAGCCAATTCCCCGACGACGGACAGCTTCTCCGACTTGCGAAGCAGCTCCTCCGTCCGCTTGCGTTCCGTAATATCGGTCGAGACGCACAGCAGGTTCTCCATCTTGCCTTCGGACGACGCGATGGGCAGCCTCACCGTATGCACCCATCGGACCGAACCGTCCGACGCCGTAATCGTCTCCTCGAAGGCCGCCGTGCCATCGGAACTTTCCTCCGGCATCGGGACGTCGGCCATGCCGGCCGGTTCCGCGGGCGCTCTTCGGAACTCCACGACTTTGCGGCCGACCAGCTGATCGGCTGTCGTGCCAAGCAGCTTGGCCAGCGATTCGTTGACCAGCACGTACTTTCCTTCGCGGTCCTTCGCATAAATATAGCTCGGGTTCATATCGATCACATGGCGCAAAAAATCTTTTTGCTCCTGCAGCTGCCGCTCCTTGCAGCCGATGTCCTCCTTGGCGGCCTGCAGCGAATCGATCATCTCGTTGAGCCGGATCGATAATTTGCCCAGCTCGGTCCTGTCGATTTTGGCGATCCGATGCACATAATTGCCTCGCGCCACTTGGTCCACCGCCTGATAGAGCCGGCGAATCGGCTTGATGATCTGCCTCGCGTACAGCGCCGTCAGCAGCGACAAGAGCAGCGTGACCAGCAAAAACAGCGGTAGCAGCCTGCTCTGGAACGCTTGCGCGGATTCGAAAATATCCGTTGCGGGAATTTGCGCGATGATGCCCCAGCCCAAAAAATCGACATACCTAAACGATGCGTATGCCATAAGATCAAACAGCGGCGAAGCTTCCTCATACCCCGACTCCTGGTTCATCAGCCTTCGCACGAGGGGATACTCGCTCGCATCGTGTCCGATTCGCTGGTTGTCAGGGTGGGAAAGCACGATGCCGTTGCGGTCGACGATGCTGATATAGCCCGACTCGCTAATGTCGTTGCTTTGAAAAATCGACTGAAAGATTGCATTTTTGTCGATATATACGTGAAGCGTCACCATGCGCACGACTTGACGGCTGTCGTTCTGTACAGGAATGACGATGATCAGCGCGTATTTCCCCAGCTCCGAGACGACGACATCGCTGACACTCGCCTTCATCTCCTCGATCGTCCGGTCGAACACGCCATCCTTCAGGAGACTGGAATCCTTCAGCAAATCAAGATCCGAGCCTACATAGAAGCTCTGTATGGCCATCTGCGGACTGAGCACCGTTCCACCGTCGATCAAGGAGGAAAGATCGACGATTTCGTTGAGCCTCGCCCCCATCTCCTTGGGGTTCCCCCGCACATACACCTGATCGCGCTCCACCTGCTTCACCAGATCGAATATTTCCCGGTTCAGGATGTAAGCCTGCTCATAGATGCGCAATACCGCCTTGTCCGTAATCATTTTATTTTTATTTTTGGATATTTCGGGAAGAACGGTTTGGGCGATCACGACCGTGAACAAAAATAAAATTAAGATAACGAATACGTTAATGAGATATATTTTCCAAAAAATAAACGACTTCAAGGGCTGCATAGAGTCACCTTCCGCTGCTGTACGGCCGATCCTTCAAAGTAGATTACAGCTCATGATTATACCAAATAATGTTTGATATTTTTGTCGAATACTGTAAATTAGAAACGGATTTTCATGAAAATGTTAGGAATGTTCCATTTTCATGGAGCTTCCGCTGCTTGTTTTCACCGGCATCCGCACGTTCCATTTTCAATACCGCAGGTGACGTCCAATGATGAGGTTATCGCTTGTCACAGGCGTCTATTAGTCAAATTATCCTATTTTGGCGGCATTGTATATCATCTAAAAGAGAAGGTTATTAGGGGAAAACGGTCATTTTAATCGCGTGGAAAGATGGGAAAGGCGCTTAGGTAAATAGCGGGCGCTTGGGCCGGTGAGTTCGACGGAGTCGCCGAATATAAGCTGGCGGATGGGTCGGAATGCAAAGATGAAAAAAGGGGAATTTCGACCTTATTTCATGCATTAGGCTGTATTCCTCAGGGAAGATCGAAATTCATCCTCGTTAGCAGTCGAACTCCGCGTTCGCGCCGCCCCCGGGCACACCCAGGCACATAAGGCAGCGAATCCTGCAAAAAATGCAACATTTTCCGTATCCTTCGGCAAAAGAAAGGGGAATGTTGTATTTTGTGCAACAATTTGGGTGAGATTGGCTGCAAACCCGGAAGCATCGCCCGAAATGTTGCACGTTCTGCAACATTGAGCGGCAAATGCCGTTTATCTCCCCGTTTTTGTTGTACAAAATACAACATTGACTATTTTCAAATCGCCTGGCGCGCGTGGCCCATGCTCATCATCTGATGGTGCCGCGCAAGCGGCATGGGCATCTCTCTGGCGGAATCCGAATCCGTCTCGTACTCTGCAGGATGCTCGTGGCGCCTGCTTCGATCCTCCAATAGGAGCCCGCGGAATCGGCTCGGATGGGAGACTGCGGGAGCGGCTCGAAAGTGCTCGGCGGAGGCAAGAATCGCAAGAGGAATATCTTCCTGGAGGAAGATGCGCCGTTACCCTTGCAGATGAAACGCCCTTTTCAATTCCTCGATTCGGGCGTCGTCGATATGCACGATGTCGCCGAGGGCGCGGGTTGCCAGCATAGACTTCGCGCTATATTCCGCGACCTCAAGCCGGTCGAATGTGTTCAGCATTCCCTGCCCCGTCACGATAACGCAGTTGTTTCTTACGATCGCGATCGGCGTATCCGGCGTAAATACGGCCGCTGTCTGCTCCGGCGAGTTGTAAATCGCGTCGAAAGGCAGCTTTGGCGTGCCCCGAAGCAATATATAGCTTTCCGGAATCGTTCGCGAATCAAACACCGCATCCGTTACGGCAAATGCCATAATATACGGCGGATGGGCGATGATCACCGATTCCACATGACGCTGCCTCTTGTAGATCTCTCGGTGCAGCAGCACGGACTTGCTAGGCGTCGAACCGGCTTCCTTCCGTCCTTGCCGAATCTTTACAAGCTCATGCGGCTGCACAAATTTGCGGTCGATCCCGTACGGCGTAATGATGAATTCATCCTCGCCAATTCGCTGCGAGAACGTGCCCTGCGTACTGTTGAAAAGCCTCTGGTCGTAAGCGCGCCGAATAAATTTGCACATTTCCTGGCGAATCTCCAGCTCTTTCGGAGAGGGCACCTCCGGCTCGAATTCGTCCAGACGCACCTCGCTTTTATTCCTTACCGTTTCGTAATCGTCATCGGTTAGCAGAGTTGGCGTACCGATGCGATTCGCTTCAATCTCCAAGCGGGCGCAAAAGTCGAGCGTCTCGAAGACGCAGAACGCCTCGAACAAATCGTGTCCCCCGACGACAACGCCATGATTTTCCAGCATCACCGTATTGACGCCCTCGGCGAAGACCGCGGCGATATTTTCGCCCAGCTGCTCGCTGCCGGGAAGTGCGTAAGGAGCCATCCCGATTTTGCCGCATATTCGGCGCTCATTCGGCAGCAAGCGCGTATCCGGAATGCGCCGCACAATGCTGAAGGATACAAGGGCCGGCGGGTGGGCATGAACGATCGCCCGCAAATCCGGTCTCGTGCGATAAATCAAGCGATGGAACGGAAACTCGCTGGACGGCTCGTGCCTGCCCTGCTTGATGCCGTCCGCCTTGACGCAAACCATATCGTTCGCGGTTAAAGCGCCCTTGTCCACTCCTGACGGGGTAATCCAGATATTTCCATGTTGGTCGCGGATCGACAAATTTCCGCCGGATGTCGTCGTCATGCCATAACGGTAAATTCTTTGAATGAACAACAGCAATTGCTCGGCAGGGTGCATACGCTCATCTCCTCTTTCTTTTCATCATAATGCTCCCTGCAAGGAAAGTCAGTACCCCTAGCATATGGATTTGTTAACATTATTTAAAAAGTTGCTTATTCGTTTATAAGACGAATGTAATCCCCGGCTTCTCGCCGGAACCAACCATAACCGCCCCAAACCAACAAACCGCTAAACAAGCAGTGCCGCAGCGCATAAAACAACCGGTTCCTACAGACAATACATCCTGATTATCGCCGAAGTCCGCCTGCGCCTGTTCAATGCCGCAAGCGACGGCTTGGCGACGAAGGAAATCGCTTGTCACAGGCGTTTAACTTTGGGTTGGGGCTGATTAACGAAAAATGGTTTCATTCGATGAAATTCAACATGTGAGGCAGCAACTGCGAGACCTTTCCTTCTTGCACTGGCAGGCCGATGAAATATTTTCATGGAACTGGTGGTTCCTTCTGATCGTCTCCATCATCCCTTGGTTTATGTGGGCCAAATGGATCGATCGGAAACGGCTATTTGAAATTTCAACTTTCGGTTTATTTTTTGGCCTAAGCGCTTCAATCCTGGATTCTGCCGGGGTCGATATGCTTTTATGGACCTATCCGGACAAGTTATTGCCTTTGTTCCCGCCGTTATTTCCGGCAGATCTCACCGTCATCCCGATCGGTTACATGGCTGCCTACCAATATTGCCGCAGCTGGAAATCGTACTTTTGGGTAAATGCGGGTCTAGCTTTTCTGTTCTCTTACGTCTTCGAGCCGCTATTTGTTAACGCCAATTTGCTCAAGCTGCTAAACTGGACCCACACCTACTCGTTCATCGGCTTCATCCTGCTTGGCCTTGTCTGCAAATGGATTATGGAGAAGCTCCTGGATATCCGCAAAGCGGCGTCTGCCTCCTGATCGTCCCGAGTTCCTTGTTGTCAACGGCATCGGCTTCTTCTCCCCCAGGCTGACGCTATTTGCCGCTCGCGCGAAAAAAAGCCCTGTCGGCTAAAAGCCGGTAGGGCCGGTTCCGATCGCTGCCATCCGCCTCAAGATTAAGCATACGTCAGCAGCAGCCTGTTTAAGGTGCTGATCATTTTATCCTGATTGATTTTTTCTTTCCGTTTATTTTGCTCTTCCAAGCGGTCTAAAGTCTCGAGCAATTTGCGATAATCATTTTTGCTCATCTCGCCACGCAGGTGAGCCCGTCTGGCATGCAGTCTGATCAAAGGAATCTGTTCATAGGTTACCATAGCGAACGCCCTCCCAGTACGCATCCGATATCAGCCAACCTCTTCGTCCTTCTCAAATAACGCCATTAATTTTTGAAATTCGATCTGGCTGTATCCCCTGTCGTGTTCGACAACTGCCGCTTCGATCAAAGCTCCGTACACTTCTCCGATCAATTCGCATTCTTCGCTCATCGGCTCTTCGCCATCGATGGTCAGAACCCCAAATTCGCCCAAAGGAATGCAAATTAATGATTTATAGCGAACGACATCCGTGTCCGGGCTGGGCCTCCAGTCTTTATCTACCCGGACATCGGGAATATTTTGTTTTTGCTTCTTGACGAACGTTTTGCCTGCGGCCGAATCGTGGACCTGCAACGTGCGATTGCCCCGATAATGCCTGGGAAATCCGAAGCTGATGAAATGCAGCCTCAGCTCCTTTTGGTCGTCGCTGGCTATCCACATTCCGCACCGGTGCTGGGCTCCGCCCTTCACCTTCACATCGTTGGACAATTGATCCAATATGCGCTGAATTAATCTGAACGATTCGATCGTTTTCGTGTCCGGATTTTCTTCCATTCGAATAAAATTCAACGTATCGAGAAAAGACTTGACGTTAAACAACGCTTTGGTCACTTGGTTGGCGACCAGCGTACGGTTTTCCATATTTTCTTTGCTGCGTTCAATCGTCTCCTGAAGCTTCTGTATCCGTTCGTCACGGCCGAGAATCTGGGCAAACGCGTTCGTATACTTATGTACTCCCCAAAAGGTAAACCAGAAGAAAACCCCAAGCGCAACGACCATGATGCCGCCTATGGCATGGATGTGCCACGGATATAATTGATGTACCAGTTCTTTGATCACATCACCCATTCACCACCAGCCCCCTCGGTCCCAGGATAAGGCGCCACGTGGAAGTAAGTTATGGTCATTACTTTGTATATATGGGGGGCAGGGCGGAAACATACATCAATTAGCGAAAATATCACGAAGATTCTTTGAATGTATGCGCGGTGAAATGGATATTTTGCCGGACTTCATCTCAAAACCGGTCCTTTACGGCCCGCGCGATGAGGATCACTGCGGAGGTTTGAATGCTGGAGAAGCGCCATAGTTCCGTATTCACGCTTGTCGCAGCGTTTATTGAACTCAATGACGCCCTTGGAATTGCAACTGTTCGGGCAGCTTATTTCGTTTATTGGGCGAGCGAATGCGAGGTTTTGACCCACCAGCGCTGCCCCCACCCCAGGCACATGAGGCGACGAATCCTGCAAAGTAACGTTAAAAAAAGAAAAACCCTTGATAACAAGGGTTCCGCGGTTAAGCGGGTGATGGGAATCGAACCCACGCCGCCAGCTTGGGAAGCTGGAGTTCTACCATTGAACTACACCCGCATGACCTGCTGCAATGAACATTATAGAACGAAATGCGATAAAAAATCAAGCGATTCTTGATCATTTCGTGAATGGATGGCTCGCTTGGCCAGCCCTTCGATGAGCGTTCCGCTGGCCGTCGGCTCGCGTTTTGCCGGGCGAACCTTAGGCTACCGCTAGCCACAGAGCTTATTTCGCTCGAAACCATCGATTTGAAATTGTAACGCAAGTGAGCAGCCTTATTGGGCATGTTTGGCTGCCCGATTCAGTTTTTTTGGCGAAATAGCGATACTACGTTTCGTTACATTTTAAAAAGGCTGCGTTTCAGCAAAATAGCGTTTGTCACTTGCGTTAGAGGGGACATTGTATTGTGATTCAGACGGCTCGCTTGTAGCCTTCCGTTTATGTTTTCAAGCCATGCCTTGCGGTTCGAGTCTGCATCCGGCCCCCGCCAAAAAAGCGAAACCGTTTGTGGCTATGGGATGCTAAAGCGATAAAGCAAAGTGCGACTTTCTGTACCAAGAAAAACGACCGTTAAACCGCGCTCGCTCATCCTTGAATGGACTTCGATAGACGTTTTTTCTCCGTTAATGCTACAACCATTGACATATATTCCATCCTGCGGTACAATGAAACGGTTGCTTCAATATGTTCAACCCTACATCAATATCCTCAATCGAATATCCTCCGCACTTCGTCAGATTCTCATGACCCTAGGAATTTGCAGCAAGTATCGCCGATTCACACTGGCGCGGTCATCGGAGCCGCAAGGATGATTGAGAGGCAGGGCTTTCGTCGTTTTGGAGATACCATCGTGCATCACCGCGATTCGATATGCGGAATCGTCGTTCCAGCTAAGATCCACATGACCAAACATGCTTTATCTCGTACGGGAACGGCATGGGTTGAATATAGCTCGGCAAGGCCTTTACCGTTTGCGTGTGTACAAACGGCGCCTGTCGGCATGACAAACAGGCTGATCGCTCCGTCCCATCGACGGCGCAATCAGCCTGTACTATTTTCGGGCGGTACAGCCTCGGCAGGAGCGAGCCGCTCTTTTTTTCACCCATCGGCTCAAAATCAAATGCCCCGACGACTTGCCAAGGGCGCAGCCGCTGGCGTGCCCAACGCGAAGCTTCGCGAAAGTCCGACGGCCGCCTCCATCAACCGCTGGCCTCTTCCAAATACGGAACGCCCGACGAACCTGCTGCCAGAGGCGCTTCATCCATGTCAAGTATAGCCGCTAGCGTGCAGTAAGCGCCCTGCTTCGCTCCGGCTGAGCGCATATTTCTTTTCAGCTTCATCAGCACCGACTCGTTGTGGACGAGCAGTTGGAGACGCCGCTTGAGCTCATCCGTGTCGCGCGCCTCCATCGCCGCCCCGAGGCCGACAAGATACGCCGCATTGTCCTGCTCCTGGCCGGGAATCGGCTTATACAGCAGCATCGGCAGTTCCTGCGCGAGCGCCTCCGATACGGTAATCCCTCCCGGCTTCGTCACGATCATATCGGAGAGCGCCATCAGCTCGTGCACGTGATCGACATAACCGGTAACAGCGATGCGGTGCGGCGTCTTCGCCCTGCCGAGCTCTTCCTCCAGCTTTTGCCGCAGCTTGTCATTGCGACCGCACACCAGAATGAACTGGACCGGAGCGGAGAACGCCGCCGTCTGCAGGACAGACGGCAGCTGCCGGCCGATCAGCCCGTAGCCTCCGCCCATCACGAGCACCGTCGGAATCGCCGGATCCAAGCCGTATTTGTTGCGCAGCGCCCGCCGGTCGTACGTCCGCGTGAAAGGCAGCCGAACCGGAATGCCGGTAACGACAATCCGGTCCGCCGGCACGCGGTGCCTGATCAATCGCTGCTTCACCTGCTCGGCGCCGACCAAATAACGATCCGTATACGGATGAACCCAGTAGCTGTGATCCGTATAGTCTGTCAGCACCGTCATCGTCGTCACCTTCGTGAGGCCGCAAGCTTTCAAATACGACATCGCGGCAGCGGCGCCGGGGAAGGTGCTGACGACTACTGTCGGGTTTACGGCGTCCAGCAGTTCCAGCATCCGTCCGGTGCTGAACGCTCTCATTTTTTTGAACCAGTGAGACCAGGGGGTTTCGCCGCGGGTTTTGCTGTACAAGAAGCCGTATACCGAAGGCAGGCTCTTCACCCACTGCATGTAGCAGTATTTTCCGACCGTATGCAAATACGGATGCGTCCATTCGAGGTAATCGACCACTTCAACGTCGACATCGGAGCGGTAATGGCGCGCCGCTTCGCGAATCGCTTGCGCCGCCTGACGATGCCCGTCCCCAAGCGAGCCGGTGAGCAGCAGCAGTTTGACTCTATTGTTCATCGCTTAGACTCCCATTCCATGTTCGATCTTGAAAAATTGGACGGAACCCCTCCGGCAAATTTTTCAACACCGCAGGGGACGACCGATGACGAAAGGAAGCGATCGTCATAGGCGTCGATCTTGAAAATAGCCCCCAGGGCGTGCGGCCCGTTTTCATCTTCTGATGGTGCATGGCGTCCGCGCGCTTATCTTGACACTATCTATCATACGCGCCCCGGCATAACGGCAAAACGAACGCAGGCACTGTTTTGCTTTGGCCGAAGGTCTGGTTCGAACCTGGACCTTGGACGGAGAGGCAAGCCGCGGACATGCCTTATCGGGGCCGCCGTTTCCTTCCTGCGGGCCCGGCTGCAGCCGCTAAAGACACATGTGGTTGACCACCACCGTGCGGCAAACCGCGCGCTGGGAGTAGCGCGCGGCGAAAAGCAGCATGGCTATTGCCCCTTCCGCCCTTCTCCCCGCTTTGACTTTCCGCTTTCGATGCCGTTAAATGAAAAGAGAACATGACTCAAATTCCGGGAGGGATTCCTCGTGAAATACCGCAGATTAGGCAAAACGAACCTGAAAGTGTCCGTGATCGGCGTCGGCACATGGCAGTTTGGAGGCGAGTGGGGCAAGCCGTTCAACCAGGAGGAAGCCAATGCGATACTGGATCAGGCAAAAGCTTGCGGCATTAACCTGATCGATACCGCCGAGTGCTACGGCGACCATACGTCCGAGTCGTTGATCGGCGGCTACCTTGCGCGCGGCGGCCGGGAGAATTGGATCGTTGCGACGAAATTCGGTCATCATTTTCATGCCAACTTCACCCGGACGAACGATTATACGGCGAAAGATGTCCTGAAGCAGCTCGAGGCATCGCTGCGCGCGCTGCGGACGGATTACATCGACCTGTACCAGTTCCATTCCGGTCCCGACGAGGCGTTCGACAACGATGAGCTGTGGACGATGCTGGACAAGCAGGTGCAGGCGGGCAAAATCCGCCATCTCGGCACGTCCATCGCCAGCAACGACAATCTTCATCAGACGGAGGCATCGAGCCGGATCAGCTCGCAGGTGATCCAGGTCGTCTACAACCGGCTCGACCGCAAGCCCGAAGAGCGCGTCTTCCCTTCGTGCATCCGGCAAGATCTCGGCGTGCTCGCGCGCGTGCCGCTGGCCAGCGGCTACTTGAGCGGCAAATACAAGCCGGGAGCCGTCTTCGCCGACAACGATGTGCGCCATCGCCACGACAAGGAGCAGACGGCCGCCAAGCTGCAGGAAGCGGAGCGCATCCGCCAGAACGAGGTGCCGCAGGGCATGAACATGGCCACATGGGCGCTCGCCTGGTGCCTGAAGCATCCGGCAGTCACCGCCGTCATTCCGGGCTGCAAGAGCCCGGAGCAGGTTGTCGCCAACGCAGCCGCGGCCGATTATATCGGCGACAGCCATCCGCAAGCCTGGAAGCAGCCATAACGCTTCGAGCAAAATAGTCCATGCTTTTGGGTGGAACCGTCCATGGGATTTCGCTGCCGCGGGGAGTATGCTTAACATGAAATAACGCGAATTCTCGCTCTCTCGCGGAAAGGTCAGGAAACCCCATGAAGCTGTCGACCCGAATCTATCTGGATGCCGCATTGCAAAATATCAAAAGCGTCGCGTTCTTCACCTTTCTTCAAGTGCTGATTGCTCGTTTAGGGGCGTCCAATTTCGAGATCGCCCTGTCCAATTCGCTGCCGCCCCTGTTCTGCGCTCTGTCGCTCGCGTTCCTGACGCGGCAGCTGCCGGTAACCAGGGGCGTTTTTCTTGCCGGCGGCTACATCCGCCAGTGCGCCTTTTTGCTGATGGCGCTCTCGGTGCTGTTGCCGAATCCGATCCCGTACCTGCTGTTCTTCTGGTCGATCAACGCCGTGGCCGTGATGGTAACCGGCGCCCAGCAGCCGGCTATACTGCGAAGACATCTGGCGCCGAGCGAATTTCCGCGGATGTTCAGCACGAACAAGCTGATCGGCATCGTCATCACGACGGTCGGCGGCTTTGCGATTGGCCATTATTTGGATGCGTTCAATTGGATGTTTCCGATGAACTACGTCATCTCCATGCTGGTCGGCTGTCTGTCGACCTTCATGGGGATGGCCTTGATTGCGGAGCTGGCGCCCCGCGAGCGCAAGCCGATCCGTCTCACATGGGTCGTCCCGTTCCAGGAATGCGACCGCCGGATGTGGTGGATGGGGCTGAACAACGCCGGCATTGCCATGGCCGCTCCGCTGTTTGTCATTTACCATGTCAAAGAGCTCAACCTGAATAACGCGCAGATCGGCTATTTTGTCGTAGTGGCGGGCATCGCCTCGAGCCTGCTCATCCCGCTTGCCCGCCGGGCGATGGAAAGGTTCGGGCTGGCCAAAGTATACGGCGTTGCCGTCGTCGGCATGGCTTTGGCCGTGCTGCCCTACGGCTGGCTCGAATCGTTCTGGACGCTCCTGTTCATCCAGACATGGCTCGGCGTCTGTCTGGCCGTCCACGAAATTTCCTCGCAGTCCATCATGATGGAGGAAGCGTCGAAGCACCGGAAGGAGATGGCTTACTTCTCCGATTTCCAGCTGCTGATGCAGACCGGCAACGCGGCCGGCGCTTTGGCGGCGGGGGTGCTGACCGCCGTGCTTCCCCTGTGGGGCTGCTTCGCGGCGATCGCCATCGTCCGTCTGCTCGCCTATTACGGCATTCGATTCGCCCCGGCTAAGGCGGCCGCTCCGCGTGACGAGCTGACCGCCATACCGTCAGCGCCCCGTTCCCGCAAAGCGAATTATTGATCGCCGATTCACAGCGCCGCTTAAGCAGCCTAGATGCGGCCTGCCCAGACGGCCCGCGCCGCGCCAAGGCAGCTCCGACACACGCGGAGCCCCGATGACGAATCGAGTGCCCGAACCGCCGGCCCGCTCGAATATAATGAACAGGGGCATTCTTTGAGCCGCACCAACGGCCAAAGAATGCCCCTGCTTCGTGGAGCTATAAGATCTTTTTATCAATCCCGAAATCCCGCATCATGCCTCGCGCGACGACGCGGATACCCGCTGCAGCAGCTTCGTGAACTCAAGCGCAGGCACAGGCTTGCTGTAAATGTAGCCCTGGATCTCCTTGCAGCGCACGTCGAGCAAAAATTTGAGCTGCTCCTCGGTCTCCACGCCCTCGGCAATGACGTTCAGATTCAGGCTGTGGGCCATTCCCATAATCGCCTGAACGATGGCGGCGTCGTCCGGATCGACCGTCACATCCCGCATAAACTGTTGGGCGATCTTCAGCTTCGTAATCGGGAATTTTTTCAAATATGCCAGCGACGAATACCCCGTACCGAAATCGTCTATCGAAATATGTACGCCTAGCTCCCTTAGCTCCCTCAGCTTCTCGATAACCTCATCGACATGATACATCGCGATGCTCTCGGTAATCTCCAGCTCCAAATAATGCGGCTCCAGGCCGCTTTCCTTCAGCGAGTCGATCACGACCTGCACGAAATGCCTTTGATGAAACTGGATGGGCGAAATGTTGACGGCGATCTTGAGCGGCGCGAAACCGGCCATCTGCCACATTTTATTTTGCTTGCAGGCTGTGCGCAGCACCCATTCTCCGATCGGCACGATGAGGCCGGTCTCCTCCGCAATCGGAATGAATTCGGACGGCGGGATGTAACCGAGGTTCGGGTGATGCCAGCGAATAAGCGCCTCCATCCCGTTCATCCGATTGGAAAAAATATTGACCTGAGGCTGATAATGCAGCTCGAATTCATCCTGCTCCAGCGCCTTGTTCAGCCATTCCTCCATCACAAGCTGGCGGATCACTTTGTCGTTCATTTCCGCTGCGTACAGGCGGTAGCCGTTCTTGCCGAGCTCCTTCATCTGGTACATGGCGGTATCCGCATTTTTCGTCAAGGCAATCGCATCCTCGCCATGCTGAGGATATAGCGCAATGCCGATGCTGCAGCTGATTCTCAGCTCATACCCTTCAATGCAAAACGGCTGATTAAATACGCGTAAAATTTGCTGCGCCGCCAGCTCTGCGTCCTGCGGCCCCTCAATGCGGTCCAGCAGCACGTAAAATTCGTCGCCGCCCGGCCGGGAGACGAGACCGGAGGAACGAAACGCCTCGCGCAGCCGCTCGGACGCCTCCACCAGCATGCGATCCCCGAAGGCATGGCCGAACGTATCGGTTACATTTTTGAAGCGGTCCAGATCGATATACAAGACGGCCATGATATCCGAAGCTTTCGCCTTCTCGATAGCCGATTGCAGCGAGCGGTTGAACGAGCTGCGGTTCGGAAGACCTGTCAGCAGATCGTGATGGGCCATAAACTCAAGCCGGTTCTCCGCCTGGCGTCTATCGCGCAGATCGATGAGAACAAAGGCGAGCAGCGGCCCGGCAATGACCAGCACGCTGAACAAATCGAACATGTCGGCGAGGGCATCGCGCGGCTGCCCGCCAAACGGACGGATAGCGATTTCCGCGGCATAGGCCAGCAGTACGCCGAGCATGACCCAAAGAACGCATACGGCCGTCCGAAGCCGCCCTACGCTGCGCAGCGTATACTGAATCGGAGCGATGGCGAGCAGGAATATCCCGGGATAGAGGACATCGATCAGCCCGGTCTTCAGTCCGATCGCTCCGCGAACGGCCAAAATAGCCGTCTCGGTGACGATCAGCGCCAACCACAAGCGAAAAAGCAACCTCCGACGGTTCGCATCTAGGGCAGCATCCCCATCATTAGGGTGCAGTCGTGTCGATTCGGGCTGCCTGGAAAATGGCATGTCACCGGCTCCCTCGATAAGTCTTTTCTACCATTTTAATCAATAAAAAACGAATCGACAAGAATTATTAGGAAAAAAGACTCATAAATCTAGTCAGTACACCCGAATTATATTTTTATAAACGGTCTCGTCGTCGTTGCTGTCCATCACGCGCACTTCAATCTGCCAATAGCCGGCATAAGGCAAATAGGCGCCGCGGCTCTTATACGTGTGCCTCTCCATACCGAACGATTCCTCGGTCGTCCGGTCCTCGGCCGGCGCGAGCGGAACGACGATCGGCGCGATATCGGGCGCTTCCGTATCCTGCAGCCGTAAAATCACCTGCTTCGGCTTGCCGAGCTGCTCAGGCAGCCATACTTTGACCGTAAAATCGTTGACCCCGGGCACTTTCGGAGAAATTTGCGCCGTCATGTGCATATGCTCGCCCATGACGTGCCAGTTCAGCGGCTTGTTCTCCGGCTGCGGCGTCAAATAAGTGAACACGCCCACCACGCCGCAAATCAGCAGCATCAACACGGCGTCCGCCCTCATCCATGCGCCGATCGCGCGAGGACGGTCTTTGCGGAACGCCAGGCGAATGCCCAACGCAGTCAGCGCCACAAGGACGACAAGCCCGGTCTTGGCGAGCAGCAGCAGCCCCCAGGTCGTCTCCAGCACGTAGGTCACGTCCGGCAGAAAAATAAATACTATAAAAATGCCGGATGCCGCAAGCAGCAGGATGACCAGCAAGGCCGCATTGGAGAAAGCGGGATAGAAGCGTCTGGCTTCCTCCTTGTCTTGCCTCCACAAATAGAGCAGCAGCAGCAGACCGCCCGCCCAGATCGACGCTCCCGCCAAATGCAGCCAATCCAGCAGCAGTGTCTCGCTCCGCGGCCCGTAAGCGGCCGCATGGCCGAGCCACGATTTGGCGAACCAGACGAGCGATACCCAGACCAGATCGAGCCAGCCTCTGCGGTACAGCACGGCGAACGACAATAAAGCGAGCGCCAGGCCGGCGATCCAGGCGTAGCCGGTCGTTGTGCGGGTGAAGAAATACACCAGCCCGTCCGCTCCGCTGCCACCGATCAGCGAAGGAAGCTGCGACCACATCCAGACGATGAACCCGATCGCATACGCCTGCTGCAGGCGCACCGCCGCAGCGCGCAGCTTCTCGCGCGTCGCGGGCGCAAGCCGCGGCGTCCAGCGCAGCCACAAGAGCCAGCCCGTAAACGCCAGCAGCAGCAAGTAATACAATATTCTGGCGGCGAACAGCAGAACGTCGAGAATGCCGAAGGAGCGGAACGGATCTTTCTCGTAATGCAGATGTTCCGTCTCCGGATACGTCCCGCCCGCAAGCTCGTCCAGCTGCTCGCCTACCGCGAACAAATACGTTCCGTCCACCGGATGGCCGTCGGCCGAAATGACATGATACGTGACTAGATAGGTTCCTTTCGGAAGAGGCGGCAGCTTTAGCGACAATTGGGTGCGGTCGTCGCTCATGACAGGCTTATTGTCCGTCATCTGCCGTTTGTCCCGATCCAGCACGCGAATATAGTAAAGCCCGTCTTCCAGCCTTTCGTTAAATGTCAGCACGATGCTCTCCGGCGAGCTGTCCAGCTCTGCGTCCGCCGCGGGAGAGGATTGCAGCAGCACCGCGTGGGCCCATGCCTGGCCTCCTCCCGCAAGAGCGCCCATAACCGCTCCGAAGACGATCGTCAAGATCGCAAGGAGCCCAATCAGCCGGCGCGGCTGCCGCCGGGTATTCCCCGCGGCCGCCCCCGCACCCGTTAATTCTCCCAACACTTCCTATATCTCCTTCCCGGTCTCATCGTCGCTATTCGGCCGCAGTTTGCGCCGGCCGGCAAACCCGTCGTGCAGCCCATGGTAATGCTCGACGCGATCCTCGCCCAGCATCCAGCAGAGCAGCGCTTCCCGGCCGTCGATCCGCGTCGGAAAATCGACGAGTCCGCGATCGATGTCCTTCAGCTGCACGCCCTTCAGCTGGAAGCTTTTCAGCATCGTGTTCGCCTCGAGCTGCATGAATTCGAGCTCGCATTCCAGCGCAAAGTACGGGTCGTCGCCGGCCGGAAGGGCTGCCGCTTTTCCGGCCGCGCTTCTTAAGGCCTTAAGCTCGCGGTACTTGATCTCGAACCGCCGCTTAAGCAACTGCAGAGCCGCAAGCTCCTCGCGGATTTGCGGAAGCAGCGCATTCGCTTCCTCCGGCGTAAAATACGTTTTCATGCCTGTTCCTCCGCTTCGCCGCGATAATCGTGATGATAGTGATGGTCGCGGCCGTGATGTCCGTGTTCATGATGGCGCCCTTCCTCCCCGGGCCCGTCGACGTGCGTGACGGACAGCTCAGCGTAAAATACGCCCCTCTGCACCTGGATGCGCTGCGTAAGCTCTCTGAGCTTGCGGACGATCCCGCGCACGACGATCACTTCCAGACACTGATGATGATTCAGATGAATATGCATCGTCGAATTGATCTCGCGATGGTATTCGTGCTGCAGCTCTGTCAGGACAATCGGCAAGTCGCTGACATGATGATCGTATACCATCACGATTGTCCCTGCGGCCTGCTGGTCGCCGCGGATCAGTGAGGGCGCAAGCAGCGCCTTGCGCACCAGATCGCGAATCGCCTCGGAGCGGCTGCCGTAGCCCTGCTCCGCGATGGCGGCGTCGAACTGCTCAATCAATGTCTGCGGCATCGAAATGCCGAAACGGACCAACGTATCCTTTTCCTGCATGAAACCGCCTCCTTGGCCAAGTGAACAAGCTGTTATCTTCAATGTAACATACCGCACAGGGCAAGGCCAAATGACAATCTATTGACTCGGAATAATAGAAAGGGAAGCCTCTCATAAGAAGCCTCCCCGTTCTTGCCAATGCGGCAGTCTGCTGCAGAAGCAACCGCCTCGATTAGTTTCTCCCCCGCAGTCCGCTGCACACTTGCTCCAATTCGCCTACCAGCTTGTTCAAGCCTTCTGTCGCTGCGGCGATCGATTCCATGGCGGCAAGCTGGCTGGCCGAAGCCTCCCTGGCCTGCTGCGCCTGCTCGGAGGAACGGCTGGAGATGCGCGCCATCTCGTTCAGCGACGCCGTCACCTGCTCGGTGCCTGCGGACATCTCCTGCGCCGCAGCCGATATTTCCTGAATCTGATCGCTGATCCGACGGGATGCCTCCAGAATCGTACGGAATGTCTCCCCCGCCTCGTTCACACTCGTGTTGCCTGCCTCGACATCCTCGGCTCCCCTGTGCATCAGCTTGACGGCATGCGCCACCGATCCCTGAACTTCTTCGATCAAGGCGGCGATGTCTCCGGCAGAGCCTTCCGTCTGCTCGGCCAGCTTGCGCACCTCCGAGGCGACGACGGCGAAGCCGGAGCCGTGCTCGCCGGCCCGCGCCGCCTCGATCGCCGCATTCAAAGCGAGCAAATTCGTCTGCGAAGCGATGCCGGTGATCAGCACCGCGATTTCCCCGATCTGCTCGGATTGCTTCTCAAGCTGAACCAATGCTGCGGCCACATCGTGGACAGAGCGCTTCAGCACGGCCAATTGATTCACCGCCCGCTGGACGGTATCGTTGCCCTGCTCCGCCTCCTGAACCATCGACAAGGCCGCTTCGGAGACGAACGAGGACGACTCGGCGACGCGCAGCACGCCCTGGGCCATCTCCTCCATCGCCCGGGCGCTGTCGTTACCGCTCTGCGCCTGCTCTTCGGCGCTGACGGCCATCTCCTGCATCGCTTGCGCTATGCCGCGGTTCGTATCGACCGTCCGGTCCGCATTGTCCTTCATCTGCGACGCATAGCGAACCAAATCGCTCGAGGTCGCCGTCAACCGCTCGACCGCATTCAGCAGCAGCTCCTGCTTGGCCTGCTTCTCCGCTTCCAGCAGCGCAAGGCTGCGATTCTTCCTCGCCGTCTGCCATACCGTCGTGCTTGCCGTAAGGAACAGGAACAATCCGTGGACGAGCAGCAAGCCGGGTTCATATCCCGCCTGACCGAATACCAATTCCGGGAACAGGAAATAAGCCAATATATCCGCCACGGCCGTTACCGCGGTAACGGTCCAGACAATGAGAGCGTCTTCGTAGAAGGCAAGCAGCGCGATCACCATAAACAAAGCGAAGTGAAACTCCACCGTACCCCCGGCCCCCGTAATCATGGCGAGCGCCGAGAAGATCATGGACAGCGCGTTCATCATCGCCGACAGCTTCTGCCAATCCTTCCAATAGCACAGCGCCGCGGCCGCCAGGAAGACGACCGGAGCAGCTAAAGCCGCATTCAGCATGGCCGCATAGGACGCCAAATCGACGTTCGGCTCCAATCCGAACCAGTGCAGCCAGCGAAACAACACATGCACCGCCGCAGCCAGCAGGAAAGTGCCCAGCGTTATGGGGAGTGTCATTCGGTTCTTCATCGTGAGCAATACAAACATCCTCCTTGTTGTCAACGTCCCGCTCCGCGTCCCGGGACCTTGATTAATACATTCTCGAATTAGTTCTTTATTCCTTCTCCTTTGGAACTATATTCTTAAAGATTTCGATAGGAGGTGGCATCTCCTGAATCTTTGTACTCATTATATATCGGCAGAAGCCTGCGGAAAATGAATGCGTTTTTTTGGGCGCGAGCGTCTTCCTTGAAATTTTGCGCGAACGTCTCCCGTGAAATTTTAGCGGGCGCAGGGGCCTGCCTAGTCGTTCCTTCCTTATACCGTCAGATCCGTCGCAGTGGCACGCTTGGCCGTTACTTCCTTAATACCGTCAGATTCGTCGCAGTGGCACGCTTGGTCGTTACTTCCTTAATAACGCCGCAGAGCCCCGCTCTAGTCGCTCCTTCCTAGAATAATGCGATTTCAGAGATCACGCGATTTCAGCGAAAATATTGCGCCGCGGTCCGTTAAGCCAGCTTTATGGCTTTATGGCTTTACGGCGGCAACCGAACGGGTTTTAGCGACCTGAACGGGAGGGACTTAAGCAGGCCTTCTGAAGCTTCTGGACCACACCTGGACCACACTATGATCTCTCAATCATCTCTAACGCTTGTGACAAACGCCCTCTTGAAAATTTTGCGGTAATCCGCAGATAAAATTTCAATACCGCAGGTGACGACCGATGACGATGGAATGGCTCGTCATGGGCGTCTATTTTGCTGAAACGCGCGCTTTGGAATATGTAACGAAACGGAGTACCGCTATTTTGCCAAAAACGCTGAATCGGGTAGCCCAAAATGCCGAATAAGGCTGCTCACTAGCGTTAGAATCTCCAAACGTTCGTTTTGAGAAAAATAAGCTCTGTGGCTAGCGTTAGCTAAAGCTGAACACCGGGCGAAGGGTAGCGAGTATGAACGAAAGAAGGATCGCGAGCAGTAAGAAGAAGCTCTATCGGCGGCCTGCCAAGGGGAGCGGCTGCGCTTGGACGAAATAAAACTTTCTGGCGTTCCCCCCAAAAAAATCATCCCAAGCTTCGCTTGCTCGGGATGACTTTTGGTCAAGTATTACTGCACGGCAACAGGCGGACGAACGGCAATGCCCGCCTCCTCCAGCCGCTGCCGGATATGCCGCGCCAGCAAGGCGGCCTGCGCTCCGTCGCCGTGGATGCACAGCGTGTCAGCGGCAAGGGCGACCGGCTCCCCGGCCAAGGTATGTACGACGCCGTCCATGGCGATGCTTATCGCCTGCCTTGCGGCCTCTTCCGCATCGTGGAGCACCGCGCCGCTCTCCGAGCGCGGCGTGAGCTTGCCGTCCCGGCGGTACGTCCGGTCCGCGAACGCCTCCGCTGCGCAGCGCAGCCCTCTCGCCTCGGCGGCCCGAATCAGCTCGCTGCCCGCCAGGCCGTACAGCACAAGCTGCGGGTCGATCCGCTGAACCGCCTCGGCGATCGCCTCCGCCAGGCTGCGGTCGGCTGCCGCCATGTTGTACAGCGCGCCATGGGGCTTCACATGGGCCAGCCTGCCGCCTTCGGAGCGGACAAAGCCGAGCAGCGCCCCGACCTGGTATACCGTCATATCGTATACCTCCTGCGGAGCAACGCTCATCGTTCGGCGGCCGAACCCGGCCAAATCCGGCAGCCCCGGATGAGCCCCGATCGATACCCCCCGCTCCAGGCAAAGTCTCACCGTTCGGCGCATCGTCGCCGGATCGCCAGCATGATAGCCGCAGGCGATATTGGCGGACGAAACGAAATCAAGCAGCGCTTCATCGTCGCCCAAACGGTAAATTCCGTAGCTCTCTCCCAAGTCGCAATTCAAGTCGATGCTTTTTTCCATACGCCGATTCCCCTTCCCTCAATGTAGCAACCCTCGCTGTATTCGCCATGCTGCCGGCAACGCTCTACCAGCACTTTATACCATATCGTTCCACGGAAATACAGTTGTGAATTCGAAGCCAAAAGAACTTGTGTAGAATTTTGAAAAATGAGCTGCGAGCCCCGAGCTATTTTCATGATAGACGCCTATGACGAACGACTCCTTCGTCATCGGTCGTCACCTTCGGTATTGAAAAATTCGTCGGAGGAATCCCGTCCAATTTTTCAAGATAGACGCCCATGCTGCTGGCGCAGCACCATCAGAAGGATGAAAATGGGCCGCGGGCCCCGCGCTATTTTCAAGATAGACCCCCATGCGGCTTGCGCAGCAGCACCATCAGAAGATGAAAACGGGCCGCGCACCAAGCGCTATTTTCATGATAGCCCCCCATGCCGCAGGTCCTTTTTCGTGTAAGGCTATACTTTGCTGCAGATTGGGGGGATCAGCCGGGGGCCTCGAGCTTTCGCTTTAGCGTTCGAGCTTCATGCTATCGTTGGAAGTCCGCGTTAGCGCCGCCCTCCCCGAGTGCATGAGGCGACGAAACCCGCAAAAAATGCAACATTTCCCGTATCCTTCGTGCTAGACACAGGGGAATGTTGTATTTTGTGGCACAAAGTGCAACATTGAGCCGTAAATGGGGTTTATCCCTCCGTTTTTGTTGTACAAAGTACAACATTTGCTGACTCTCTTACCCCGCAGGGATTACAAAAAACGCACCGCCGGAGCAAGCCTAAAAGGCTTCTTCCGGCGGTGCGCTTCCCGGCGACCATTGTCGCGGCATATATTCTTTCATGATCAGCGAGCCTCGCCGGCCGTCTCTTGCTGACGCCTCGCCTGACCTCTGGTCTGCACGATGATTTTGCGAATGCTGTCCTCCGACAAATGAAATTGACGGATCAGCTCCCGCACAGTGCTGCCGTTTTCGTACAGCCGATATATTTCATGATTGCGCTTCTGAATCGACTGGCGGGTGCCGTTGTTCTCTCCCCAGCCGGCGCGTTGCTCCTTCTTCGGAACATAAATAATCTCGCCTTGAATATACTCCTGCAACTGCTTGAGCAAATTCGGCGGCAGTATGTCTTTCCCGTTCTTGTAGCCCAACGATGAAAGCCTCCTTTCAAGCTATGAAACCGATCAGTTTCAGAAAGGAACGGCATGTTCATCGTCACGTCTCCTGGCCGCACGGGGCGACGGATCCGAGGCGGAGACGGGCAAAGCCGCCGTCCGTCCGGTAACGCGGACCGCCAATGATCAAGCCATATCGAAACCTCATGACACGAGCGACTACGTCCATATATCCTCATACAGTAAAAGGCACGATCACCAAGATCGCGCCTGAATTGTCTCGTGAACGCCATGACACAATCATGGCCTATCATCAGGTTCGGTGACGTGAAACATGCTATTCCCTTGTTCGAATCCCTTCAATGAACCATGCAGTCAATACGAACATGGCGCTTCACTCCCTTCACCTGTTAAAAATTTCATGGCCTAGTCTTATTATAACCGATGCCTCCCTTTCCCGTCCAGCCCGAACAGGATAGAGAAGGGGCTCCGGGGAGCCCCTTCCGTTGCTGAAGGCCGCTTCCGCCGTTTAAGCGGAAACCACCTTCGGAGAGTTCGCTTTCATTGTTCACGATCACTCCTTTCTGATGAGTGTCAGCCGGCTACAGCTCTATTTACTCATATTTGCCGCCGCAGAGCAAGGTGAGAGAACATTTATAACGATTTTTTCCCTATTTTCCCTATCCATCCTAAACGTCTCTCGACGTTCTGTTCAAGGAAAGGCGCCCGCGGTTTAACGGTCATTTGCTTGGTACAGAAAGCCGCGCCGCCGCGGCAGCGCCCAGCCTGCGCAGCTCCAGTTCCTGCACCAGAGCCAGCGCCTGCGCCTCGGCCAACGATATTTCGCGGAATGTCACCTCCGCGCCAGGCCGCGCCTGGACGAACAAGGGCAGGTCCGCGGCCGCCACCTGCGCGATGCGGGGATAGCCGCCGGTTGTCTGCGCGTCGGCCAGCAGCACGATCGGCCGGCCGTCGGGAGGCACCTGCACGGTGCCGGGCGCGACGGCCTCGGAGATCATCTCGAGCGGCTCGGTCAGCGCGAGCCGCTCGCCGTCCAATCGGCAGCCCATACGGTCCGATTGCGGAGTGACCCGGTAGGGCGCGGCGAAGAAGCGCTCGAGGCTGCGGGCCTCGAACGCTTCGGCCTCGCGCCCGCGGACGGCGCGCACGACCGGGTGCGCGGCATACGGCGGGCGCGCGGACGGCGCAAGCGCCCAGCGGGCAGGCGCGAGCGCGCTCTGCGGCGCGGCGGCGGCCAGGCGCGCGGCGAAGGCGGCGGCATGCGGCGCGGCAGGGCCCAGCTGCAGGCGGTCCCCTGCCTTAAGCGGCCTCCCGGCGACGCCGCCGAGCCCGGCCCGCACGTGCGTGCTGCGGCTGCCGAGCGCCTCGGGCACGGCGAAGCCGCCCGCCGCCGCGAGATACGCGCGCATGCCGGCGCGGGCCGCGCCCAGCCGCAGCAGCGTGCCGCCGCGCACGAGCGCCGGTCGCCAGCCGGGCAGCGCCTCGCCGCCCGCCTGCGCGTCCATATCCGCGCCGCACAGCGCGACGAGCGTATCCCGCTCGAAGCGCAGCGCCGGCCCCGCGAGCGTCAACTCCAGCGCCGCGGCGCCCGGCGCGTTGCCGACAAGCAGGTTCGCGGCGCGCAGCGCGAACCGGTCGACCGCGCCGCTGACGGCGACGCCGACGCCGCGGTAGCCGTAGCGCCCGGCATCCTGAATCGTCGTCAGCAGCCCGGCTTCTTCCACGAGCACGGTCATCCCGGGCTCCCACCTTCCCGCACCGGCCTGCCGGCCGCTTCCCGCTCCTTCTGCATCTGTGCGAAGCGGGTCGCGGAGATGGGCTCGAAGCGGACCCGATCCCCGGCCTTGAGCAGGCTGGGCGGCTCCCGCCGGGCGTCAAACAGGACGAGCGGCGTCCGGCCAAGCAGCCGCCAGCCGCCCGGCGAGGCGAGCGGATAGATGCCGGCCTGCCGTCCGGCAACGCCGACGGAGCCGGACGGTATCGCCGGACGGGGCTGCGCCAGCCGCGGCGCAGCGAGCGGCTCCGGCAGTCCGCCGAGGTACGGGAAGCCCGGGAGGAAGCCGATCATGTGGACGGTATACGTCGCCGCGCAAAACATCCGTACCGCCTCCTCCGGGCTCATCCCGGCCGAGCGGGCGACCGTCTCGAGATCGGGCCCGAAATCGCCGCCGAAGCAGACCGGCACGACAAGCGCGGCAGGACCGCCGGCGGCGTCTTCCTCCGCCCGAGCCGCCCCGACCGGCTCCGCAGCCGGGTCCGCCAGCGGCTCTTCCCCGATGCCGACAAGCAGATGCTCGAGCCACTCGCACATCCGTTCATAGGGCGAGCGGCCGTCCGCCCGCTTCGCGCCGCCGCGCGCCCGGCCCTGCGGCAGCGGGCCGGCCAGGGCCGCTTCATCCGTATGCACAAGCCACGGATCGTAGTACACGGTGACGGTCGTATAAGCCCGCACCCACTCCCGCACCACAGCCGGGCGACAGTCCCGAAGACGCCGAACCGTCTCGTCCACGAGCCGGAGGGCGCGCTCGCCGATCGGCACGTTCCAGCGGATGACAACCGCTTCCTCGCCTAGTGCGTACAACTCGTAGCCTTGCTCTTCCCGCTTCACGCGTGCGCTCCCTCCTTTTTGCGAATTTATGCGTTTTCTTTCCCGCTATCCTGCTCTCTTCGTTACTTGGCGAAGCCCTGCTTCTTGAGCCAATTGGCGCACAGCGCAGGCCACGTTCTCGCTTCCGGATGCTCCTCTGCAAGGCCGAGGCCGTGGCGCCCGCTCTCATAAATATGAAGCTCGAAGGGCACCCCGTTCCGGCGCAGAGCGGAGGCAAACAGCAAGGCGTTCTCGACAGGAACTCCGGCGTCGTCTGCCGTATGCCAGATGAAGGCCGGCGGCGTGTCCGGCGTTACCGCATTTTCGTTCGACAGTTGCTCCACCAATGCGGCATCCGGCGCCTCGCCGAGCAGGTTCGTCCGGGAGCCGACATGCGCATGAGGATCGGCCAGCGTAATGACCGGATAGCACAGCACCATTAGGTCCGGCCTGCAGCTTTGCCTGTCGACCGGGTCGTCCGCCTCAGGCATACCGCTATCGTAGCGGGTGCCGGCCGTCGCCGCCAAATGTCCGCCCGCGGAAAAGCCGAGGATGCCGACCCGGCCCGGATCGATGCCCCACTCGCTTGCCCGGCTGCGGACGATCCGGATCGCGCGCTGCGCGTCGGACAGCGGATGCGGATGTTTATACGGCGCCACACGGTAATGCACGACGAACGCCGAGATCCCGAGGCTGTTCAGCCACTTCGCTACCGGCTCGCCTTCATGCTGCGCCCGGCGGGCGTAGCCCCCTCCGGGACATACAATGACGGCAGCGCGCGGTTCATCCCCTTGCACCAAATAAGGCACGAGCACCGGCTGGTCCTCCGCCCCGTTGCCGAGCGCTCCCGGCGTTCCTTGCGGCCACAGCTTCAACTCCATCGATCATTCCTCCTGCTTCCATTCATCGTATTTGAGCCATTTGCGTGATAGACGCCTATGACATGTGAAACCTCGCCATCGGTCGTCACCCGCGGTCTTGAAAATTCGGCGTATGGTTACCGCCAAAATTTTCAAAATAGACGCCTATGACGTGCGAAACCTCGCCATCGATCGTCACCTGCGGTCTTGAAAATTCAGCGTATGGTTACCGCCAAAATTTTCAAAATAGACGCCTATGACGTGCGAAACCTCGTCATCGGTCGTCACCTGCGGTCTTGAAAATTCGGCGTATGGTTACCGCCAAAATTTTCAAAATAGACGCCTATGACATGTGAAACCTCGTCATCGGTCGTCACCCGCGGTCTTGAAAATTCGGCGTATGGTTACCGCCAAAATTTTCAAAATAGACGCCTATGACATGCGAAACCTCGCCATCGATCGTCACCCGCGGTCTTGAAAATTCAGCGTATGGTTACCGCCAAAATTTTCAAAATAGACGCCTATGACATGCGAAACCTCGTCATCGGTCGTCACCTGCGTGCAGCACCATCAGGTGATGAAAACGGGCTGCGGACCTTGGACGATTTTACAAGATAAAAACCAGGCTTCTCGAGGTCGATCATACTACAACCGCCGCCGAAAAAAAACAGCCAGCTCAAACATGGAGGGCGCGCATGCGGCCTTATCATTTTGGGTCGACAATAAACGTCAAAATTTCACGATAAGTATGGCGCTTCGACTAGCCTTCGTATATAATGACTCCTGTTAACCTTCGTAAGAAAAAAATTTTTCGCCGTCCTTTCGAGGATGAGCGACCGCGGTTTAAAACGGCAATCGGCATCGTTTCAAGGATGAGCTGTCCGCGGTTTAGCAGCAGTTTTTCTTGGTACAGTAAGTTTACTACAACGTGCTCGTATAATTGCGGGAATCGGCCCGCAAGTCTCTACCCGGACACCGGAATGCCCGGACTACGAGTGATACTTGGCCTGTGCCCGCCGGCCTGGCGGCCGCAGGGCGCTTGTCGCTAGGTCATGGGACTGGCCCTCCCCGCCTGGCGGCCTTTACATCGTATCGCTCGATGAATCGTCTCAAGCTGCAGGAGACGGTCGGTCGAGTTTTTTTATTTTTTATTGGCCGAATTTACCCCAAAAAGCAGTAAAGATGCCGCATCCCGGGCGGATGCGCAGGTGGACACGACAAGGAGGATATCAGGCGTGAAGTTATTGAAGGACAAAGTACTGCAGGAAGGCATCGTGCTGAGCGATCATGTGCTGAAGGTCGACGCATTCCTCAACCACCAGATCGATCCGGCGCTGATGCTGGCTGTCGGTGAGGAGTTTGCCTCCCGTTTCGCCAAGGACGGCGTGACGAAGGTGCTGACGATCGAATCGTCCGGCATCGCGCCGGCCGTTATGACCGCGCTGCAGCTCAAGGTGCCGCTCTTGTTCGCCCGCAAGCAAAAATCGTTGACGCTGCGCGACGACATTTTTACGGAAAAGGTGTATTCGTTCACGAAGCGGGAGACCAGCGAAATTACGGTATCGCGCAAATTTTTGTCGCCGGAAGACCGGGTTCTCGTCATCGACGATTTTTTGGCGAACGGAGAGGCCGCTTTCGGCCTGGCGCGCATCGTCCAGCAGGCGGGGGCTCATGTCTGCGGCATCGGCATCGTGATCGAAAAAGCGTTCCAGCCGGGCAGCCAAAAGCTGCAGGCGGCCGGTTACCGGGTCGAATCCCTTGTCCGCATTGCTTCGCTGACCGACAGGCAGATTGTTTTCGCCGAAGACGCCGAGGACGTTCGCGTTCAATAAATCAGGGCTATTCCCTGCAAAATCTATAGATTGAGAGGTCATCGTTTCCCCATGCCATCAAAACAACCTGTCATGCGCCGATTCTCGCTCGGCCTGCAGCACGTGCTGGCCATGTATGCAGGAGCCGTCGTCGTGCCGCTGATCGTCGGCGGAGCGCTGAATTTGAGCGAGCAGCAGCTCGCCTATCTCGTTGCCATCGATCTGCTGACCTGCGGCATTGCGACGCTGCTGCAAGTATGGAGCAACCGCTTCTTCGGCGTCGGCCTGCCGGTCGTGCTGGGCTGTACCTTCACCGCCGTCGGCCCGATGATCGCCATCGGCGAGCGGTACGGCATGTCCGCCATATACGGCGCCATAATCGTCTCCGGCCTGCTCGTCGCGCTTTTCGCCAGCCTGTTCGGCAAGCTGATCCGCTTTTTCCCGCCGGTTGTCACCGGATCGGTCGTCACCATTATCGGCGTTTCGCTCATCCCCGTCGCGCTGCAGGATATGGGCGGAGGGGCGGGCAGCCCGGATTTCGGGGCGCCGTCCAATCTGCTGCTGGCGTTCGGCGTGCTCGTCCTGATCGTTCTCATGAATCGCTTGTTTACCGGCTTCCTGAGGGCTATCTCCATACTGCTCGGACTGATCGCCGGCTCGCTTGCCGCCGCGATCATGGGCAAGGTCAGCTTCGCCCCGGTGGCCGAGGCTTCCTGGTTTCATGTCATCCGGCCGTTTTATTTCGGCGTGCCGACGTTCGAGTTGTCTGCCATCGTCACGATGACGCTTGTCGCGATCGTCAGCCTGGCGGAGTCAACCGGCGTCTTCCTGGCGCTGGGCCGCATGGTCGGCAAGGATCTGACCTCGGACGATTTGACCCGCGGCTACCGCGCCGAAGGCTTGGCCAGCATTCTGGGCGGACTGTTCAACGCGTTTCCGTATACGACCTATTCGCAGAACGTAGGCCTCGTGCAGATGAGCAACGTCAAGACGCGCGACGTGATCATCATGGCTGGCGGCATTCTCGTCCTGCTCGGCCTGTGCCCTAAGGTTGCCGCGCTGACGACGCTCATTCCGTCTCCGGTGCTCGGCGGGGCGATGCTCGCGATGTTCGGCATGGTTGTCTCCTCCGGCATCCGCATCCTCGGCTCGCAGGTCGATCTGAACCGCCACGAAAACTTGCTGATCATCGCCTGCTCCGTAGGGATGGGTCTCGGCGTTACCGTCGTTCCCGGCCTGTTCGAGCAGCTTCCCGCGTGGGTGCAAATTTTGACGGACAACGGCATCGTCGCCGGCAGTTTCACGGCAATTGCGCTAAATCTGATCTTTCATGCCGGCCGCCGGGCCGAGCCCGCGGAATCGGCAGCACCTGCACCGCAGCCGGCCGGCAAATAATCGGCACGCGGCTAAACGCCGTAGCCGGCAGCCTGCTGCTGGCTACGGGCTCCCCAAAGCTTCGCTTCTAACCTGCATTTTAAGCAGGAAGCGGGGCTTTTTTTCGTCCCCTGCGGCGTTCGTATATAATAGGGAGTACACCGGCCGATGCGGCATATTGGCTGAATGGATTTGCCGGAATTTTTGCAGACCTTGGAGATGGCGTCATATGAAGGAGTGTTTGCGGAAGCTATGACAATGACACGGAACCGGACCATCATCGCCTTGCTCGCCGGACGGCTGGCGCTCCGGCTGAGTCGCCGGAACGCTGCCCGGCAGTTCGGCCGCCAGATCGCGGTCTGCCTGCTGCTTGCGGCTGCTATGTTCGCCGCCGGATGCCAACCTGAGCCGTCCGCGCCGCCTCCCGCTCCAGCACCGCCCGCGACCCCCAATGAGCCGCGGCAGGAACAGGACAAGGATGCGGAGAGCTTCGTCCCGGACAAGGAGCTGAGACTTCACTTCGTCGCCCAGGACGGGCTCGAGAAGCCGGAAGACGAGGCGAAGAAGCTGGCCGATGCGCTGGAAGCAAAGCTTGGCCTTCGTGTTAAAATCACGCTGGCGGATCGTAAAGCCGACGTCATCAAAGCGATGGAGTCGAAACAAGCGGAGCTGGCCATTGTGCCGCCTGAGGATTACGTCTATCTGCACGACGAGAAGCAGGCGGCCAGCCCGCTGCTGCTCGCTCTGGATTACCGGATCGAGGACGAGACCGGGGAGGCAACGACAGAGCTCGTCGCGTCCCATAAGGCGGTGATTGTAGTGAAGGCGGATTCGCCCGTCCGAACGGTCGCCGCTTTGAAAGGACGAACGATCGCCTGGCAAACCGTGTCCTCGCTGACGGGATATGTGTGGCCGGCGAATGAATTGAAGCGGCAGGGCATCGATCCCGAACGGGATTTAACCGGCATCGAGATCAAAGGGCACGACCGGGCGGTGATGGCCGTGCTGAACGATCAGGTTGACGCGGCCGCCGTGTTCCAGGATGCCCGCGCGCTGATCGCAGGCCGCATTCCCGACGTATTCGACCGCACGCGGGTGCTTCTCTATACGGCCCCGATTCCGAACGATGTTGTCGTCGTGCGCAGCGACATGGACGATGCCTGGAAGCGGCGAATCGCCGCGGCATTGATCGACGTCAGCGCCACCGGCGGCGAAGCGCATTTTCCGGTATATCTTCTGCTCTCTCACCTGGGGTATAAAGCAGCAAGCGACGCCGCCTTTGCAACGGTCAGGGAATATACGAAGGGAAGCGGCGCCGACGGCGCCAAATAAACGAAGATGCTCGAGGCTCAGGCCGTCTGCGGTTCGTTTAATCGCGCCAGACCGCTCGTGAACGGCAGGCTGCCCCTGCCGCTCACCGCCCTTCGGCCGCGCGCGAAATGAAGCCCGCCCGGGCGATGCAAGCTTGGATCGCGCGGCCCGTCCGTTCCATTCGAATTGTTCTCTGGGAGGCTTAGCTTCCGGCTACGTCGCGTTTGGCAAAGGCGAGCCAGGAAACGAACATGAAGACGATCCAGTAGAGCGCAAGCATCGTCACGGAAAAGCCGAGCGTCATCCCTTGGACGAGCGGCTGGCCGCCCAGGAAATAAGGCGTCAGATCGGTATTGGCGAACAGGATGAATTTCACCCAGCCGTAACCGAACCGGGCCAGAATGGCAATCGCCGTCGAAGCCGTGAACATAAGAAAGATGGACAGGCCGATCGCCAGCGAACTGCTGCGGAAGACGGCGGAAATCATGAACGCCAGCGTGGAGGCCATCACGATTTCGACTGCTTGAAAGCCGTATGCCCGCACAACCGAGAGGAACGACATCTCCTCGGGCAGCGCGCCCCCGGCGCCAAAAAAGATCAGGCCGGCAAAATACGAAGCAATGAGCAACAGCAGCAGCAGCGCTGCGATAAACAATAATACGGCGATGTATTTGGCCCATAAAATTTTGCTGCGCGAAGCCGGGCGAATGAGCAGCAGCTTGATCGTGCCCCACGAAAATTCGGAGGCGACCGAATCTCCCGCCACGATGACGGCAAAGATGAAGGCCAGTCCGGATAAGCTGGTCGTGAGGCTCATAAAACCGACCACGTGATCGATGCCGGTATCGAGTACGTATTTCATCAGGACGGCCATAAACAGCACGGCCAGCACGAGCAGCCCCAGCATCATCCAGGTGCGGACGCGGCCGTATATTTTCATCTGTTCGTTCTGCACGAGTCTAATCAGGCTAGACAATGCGATTCCCCCTTGTCACCTCGAGGAATTGATCCTCAAGCGTCTTCGTCAGCGTGCGGATGCCGCTCACCTGAAGCCCGCCTTCGACCAGCAGGGCGTTCACGCGGGCGATCGCCTCGCGGCGGTTCGGCAGCGCAACGATCATGCTACCGCTTCCTTCCGTGCGGATTTCCCCGATCTCCAGGACGCCGCCCCCTCCGTCGCGCAGCTCCCCGGCCGCTTCCCGCAGCTGCTGCAGCCGTTCGGACGCTTCGCCCGGCATATCGACCTCGAAGCACACATCAACGAGCTCCGCTTCGCCCGGCCGCTCCTTGAACGAACGGACGTCGAGCAGTCTGCCGTTCTGGATGATGGCGACGCGGTCGCACATCAGCTCCATCTCCGACAGCAGGTGGCTCGAGACGATGACCGCAAGTCCTTCGGCCACAGCCAAATGCCGCAAATAATCGCGCAGCTCGCGGATGCCCTCTGGATCGAGTCCGTTCGTCGGCTCGTCCAGCACCAGCACAGAGGGTCTGTGCAGAATCGCCTGGGCGACGCCGAGCCGCTGCCGCATGCCGAGCGAATAGGTCTTCACTTTATCGTGAATCCGGTTCTCCAGATGAACAAGGGCGACGACTTCGTCGATTCGTTCGCCGGGAATATCGGGGTACATTCTGGCATAATGGAGCAAATTTTGATAGCCTGTCATAAAACCGTAGAACTCCGGGTTTTCCACAATCGCCCCGACTTGACGCATCGCCTGTTCGAACTCCCGCTTCACGCTGTGTCCGGCGATGACGATCTCCCCTTCCGTCATGGAGATCAGCCCGACCATCATGCGAATCGTCGTCGTTTTCCCGGCCCCGTTCGGTCCGAGAAAGCCGAACACCTCCCCCGGGCGCACGGCGAACGTCAGCCCGTCGACGATCGTTTTTCCGCTGATCCGCTTGGTAACTCCTTTCAGCTCAACGATTTTTTCCACGCTGTAGCCTCCATATCCATATAAGATTAAAGATCACTGCCTCGTTCTCATCCATCTAATCTTTGACGGAAAAAGTATATCATACCCTTCGTTACGGACCAAAAAATGAAGCCCTCATAAAGGGCATTATCCGCACCAAAAATGACAGCATCCGCTAGTTGATGCATCCTGCCTTACGGATACCTCGGGATCGTCTGGCCGGGATTTTTCCGGTTATTTTCGACAAAATCATGTCGATGCCGCGATTTGCAAGGAAGCTGGCATCGCCTTGTGACGTCCTTCATAGTCGGTCTTTCGCTGCCGAAGTAAGCTGAAATCGTAAAAACAAAATGCCCGAATATCGGAGCGAAAGGAGTGGAGCGTATGGCGGTTAATGAAGAACAGGTTCGGCCAACCGCGGCTGCTGACGAGGTGAACGAACTGGTCGCAAGGGCCCGGCAGGCGATGGAGGCGTATTTGCGGCTGGGACAGGAGCAGGTCGATTCCATCGTGCAGGCCATGGCGCTGGCAGGCCTTGACCGGCACATGGAGCTTGCCAGGCTGGCCGTTGAGGAGACGGGGCGAGGCGTATACGAGGACAAGATCACCAAGAATCTGTTTGCGACGGAATACATCTACCACAGCATCAAATACGACAAGACAGTAGGCGTCATCGAGGACAATCCGTTCGAAAGCTATCAGAAGGTGGCGGAGCCCGTCGGCATCATTTGCGGAGTGACCCCTGTCACCAACCCGACATCGACGACGATGTTCAAATCGCTGATCGCAGCCAAGACGCGGAATCCGATCATCTTCGCCTTCCATCCGTCCGCGCAGCAGTCGAGCATTGCGGCGGCCAAGACGCTGCTGGAGGCGGCCGTCAAGGCGGGCGCGCCGGAATATTGCATCCAATGGATCGAGCACCCTTCCGTCGAAGCGACGCAGGCGCTGATGAACCATCCCGGCGTCTCGCTCGTGCTGGCCACCGGCGGTTCCGCGATGGTCCGGGCAGCCTACAGCACCGGAAAGCCCGCGCTCGGCGTCGGTCCCGGCAACGTACCGTGCCTGATCGAGAAGTCGGCGGATCTGAAGCAGGCGGTCACCGACCTGATTTTGTCCAAGACGTTCGACAACGGCATGATTTGCGCCTCCGAGCAGGCGGTCATCATCGAGGAGGCCGTGTACGACCAGGTTCGCAAGCTGATGACCGATTACGGCTGCTATTTTCTGAACAAGGATGAGACGGAGACCGTTTCGAGGCTGGTGATCAACCCGGAAAAATGCGCCGTCAATGCGGCCATCGTCGGTCAGTCGGCGGAGCGGATCGCGGACATGGCGGGAATTCAGGCGCCTGCCGGAACGAAGATTCTCGTGGCCGAGCTGGAGGGCGTCGGGGACGCGTGGCCGCTTTCTGCGGAGAAGCTCAGCCCCGTGCTGGCCTGCTACAAGGTGCCCGACGTTTGCCAGGGTATCGAGCGGGCCGCGGAAGTTGTCGCTTACGGCGGGATGGGGCACTCCTCGGTTATCCATTCCCGCAACGAAGAGGCGATTGCCGCGTTTGCGCAGCGGCTGCAAACCGGGCGGGTCATCGTCAATTCCCCGGCCACGCACGGCGCCATCGGCGACATTTACAACACGAACCTGCCATCGCTGACGCTCGGCTGCGGCTCTTACGGGCAAAATTCGACGACGGCGAACGTGACGGCTGTGAACCTAATCAATGTGAAAAGGGTGGCGAGGCGTACGGTCAACATGCAATGGTTCAAGGTGCCCCCGAAGGTGTACTTCGAGCGGGGAGCGACGCAATATTTGGAGAAAATGCCGGATATCTCGCGCGTGCTGATCGTCACAGACAAGACGATGGAGCAGCTCGGGTATGTGGAGAAGATCGAGTACTACCTGCGCAAGCGCAAGACACCGGTCAGCATCGAGGTGTTCGCCGACGTCGAGCCCGACCCTTCCACCGACACGGTCGACAAGGGGACGGCGCTGATGCGGGCGTTCCAACCGGACTGCATTATCGCCCTCGGCGGCGGTTCGCCGATGGATGCGGCCAAGGCGATGTGGCTGTTTTACGAATATCCGGATACCGAATTCGATGCGCTGAAGCAAAAGTTTCTCGACATCCGCAAGCGGGTATACAAGTATCCTAGGCTCGGGTCCAAGGCGAAGTTCGTCGCCATTCCGACGACGTCGGGCACTGGCTCGGAGGTCACATCGTTTGCGGTGATTACGGACAAAAACAAAGGCAACACGAAATACCCGCTCGCCGATTACGAGCTGACGCCGGATGTGGCGATCGTCGACCCGGAATTCGTCTACAGCTTGCCGAAGACAGCCGTCGCGGATACGGGCATGGACGTGCTGACGCACGCGATCGAAGCATATGTGTCGGTCATGGCGAACGATTATACGGACGGGCTTGCGCTCCAGGCGATCCGGCTCGTGTTCGACAACCTGGAACGCTCGTTCCATACTTCGGATGCCATCGCTCGTGAAAAAATGCACAATGCCTCGACGATCGCCGGCATGGCGTTCGCGAACGCTTTTCTCGGGATTAACCACAGCCTGGCGCACAAGTGGGGAGGCCAGTATCATACGGCGCACGGCCGGACCAACGCGATCCTGATGCCGCACGTCATCAAGTACAATGCCCAGAAGCCGACCAAGTTCGCCTCGTTCCCGAAGTACAGCCACTTCATCGCCGACGAACGCTATGCGGACATCGCCAGAATGTTGGGGCTGCCGGCGAGGACGACGGAGGAAGGCGTGGCCAGCCTGATCGCGGCGGTAAGGAAGCTGAACCGCTCGCTCGGCATTCCGGAGAAGTTCGCCGATCTCGGCATCCCGGAGCAGGACTTCGAAGCGCGCGTCGACGAGCTGGCCGACCGGGCGTTCGAGGACCAGTGCACGACCGCCAATCCGCGGATGCCGCTTGTCAGCGAACTGGCGGAAATTTATCGGAATGCGTATTACGGCCGGTTTTGAAGAAGTATTTTGAAAACTGTAAATACCGACGCTGAAAGCGGATCGTTCCGAAGCTCGAACGGATTCGCGCGGGTGGAACGAAACTATTTACTCGGAGGTGCAGCAGCAATGGCTAAAGTGATGGAAGACGTCCGGGGCGCGGCGGATGCCGGGCGCTCCCCGTGGAGATCGTTCACGGCTGGCCCATGGCAAGAGCGGATCGACGTTGCCGGGTTCATCTCGCTCAACATGGCTCCGTACGAGGGAGACGAACGGTTCCTCGCCCCGCCGACGGAGGCGACGCTGGCGCTGTGGGACCGCGTGCTGGAGCTCATGCGCCGGGAACGGGAAAACGGCGGCGTGCTGGACGTGGACGTGAATACGGTGTCCACGATCACCTCGCACGGCCCGGGCTACATCGAACGGGATAAGGAAAAAATCGTCGGCCTGCAAACGGACGCGCCGCTCAAACGGGCAGTTCAGCCGTTCGGGGGCATTCGGATGGCGGCGGACGCCTGCAAGGCGTACGGGTACGAGCTGCCCGCAGACATGATCCGCCTATTCACCGACATCCGCAAAACGCACAACCAGGGCGTGTTCGACGCGTACACGACGGAGATGCGGACGGCCCGCAAGGCCGGCATCATCACCGGCTTGCCCGACGCGTACGGCCGCGGGCGCATTATCGGGGACTACCGGCGCGTCGCGCTGTACGGCGTCGACCGGCTGATCGCAGACAAGCGCAACGAATTGCTGGAGCTTGAAGCTTGCGAGATGTCGGAGGAGGTCATCCGGCAGCGCGAGGAGCTGTCCGAGCAGATTCGCAGCCTGCAGGAGCTGAAGCAGATGGCGGCTTCCTACGGCTTCGACATCTCGCAGCCCGCAGGCAACGCCAGGGAGGCGTTCCAATGGCTGTACTTCGCATACCTGGCTGCCATCAAGGAGCAGAACGGGGCGGCGATGAGCCTGGGCCGCGTGTCGACGTTCCTCGATATTTACATCGAACGGGATTTGGCGGAGGGCACGCTGACGGAGACGGAAGCGCAGGAGCTGGTCGACCATTTCGTGATGAAGCTGCGGCTGGTCAAATTTTTGCGGACGCCTGATTACAATGAACTGTTCAGCGGCGACCCGACCTGGGTGACCGAGTCGATCGGCGGCATGACGCTGGACGGAAGACCGCTCGTCACCCGCAACTCGTTCCGCTTCCTGCACACGCTCTACAACCTGGGGCCGGCGCCAGAGCCGAACCTTACGGTGCTGTGGTCGGATCAGCTTCCCCAGGCGTTCAAGAGCTATTGCGCCAAAGTGTCGATTCAGACGAGCTCGATCCAGTACGAGAACGACGATCTGATGCGTCCGTTGTTCGGCGACGATTACGGCATCGCCTGCTGCGTCTCGGCCATGCGGATCGGCAAGCAGATGCAGTTTTTCGGGGCGCGGGCGAATTTGGCCAAGGCGCTGCTGTACGCGATCAACGGCGGCGTCGACGAAAAGCTCGGTATCCAGGTCGGTCCGAAGCTCGCGCGGCTTGAAGGAGACACGCTCGATTACGCGGAGGTGGCGGCCCATTACGACGTCGTGCTCGAATGGCTCGCCGGCTTGTATATGAACACGCTCAATGTCATTCATTACATGCATGACAAGTATTGCTACGAGCGGCTGGAGATGGCGCTGCACGACCGGGACATCGTCCGCACGATGGCTTGCGGCATCGCCGGCCTGTCGGTGGCAGCCGATTCCTTGAGCGCGATCAAGCATGCCAAAGTGCGGCCGATCCGCAACGAGCAAGGGATCGCGGTCGATTTCGAGATCGAGGGAGAGTATCCGCAATACGGCAACAACGACGAACGGGTGGACCGGATCGCCGTCGAGCTGGCCGAGTCGTTCATGAACAAGCTGCGCAAGCACCGCGCGTACCGCAATGCCATTCCGACGCTGTCGGTGCTTACGATCACCTCGAATGTCGTCTATGGCAAAAAAACAGGCAGCACGCCCGATGGTCGCAAAGGCGGAGAGCCGTTCGCCCCGGGCGCCAACCCGATGCACGGCCGCGACCGCAAAGGGGCGCTCGCCTCGCTCGGCTCGGTCGCCAAGATTCCCTACGAGTGCTGCCAGGACGGCATATCGAACACATTCTCGATCGTGCCGAAGGCGCTCGGCCGGGAAGAGGAGACGAGACAGAGCAATCTGGTGTCGCTCCTGGACGGGTATATGGCCAGCGGCGGGCATCATCTGAACGTCAATGTGTTCAACCGCGAGCAGCTGCTGGACGCGATGGAGCGGCCGGAAAAGTATCCGCAGCTGACGATCCGTGTATCCGGCTATGCCGTCAACTTCATCAAGCTGACGAGAGAGCAGCAGCTTGACGTGGTAAACCGAACGTTCCACGGCAGCATATAAGGCGCCCGCGCGCAGGGCAGCGGCGACGACAGCCGCCCTCTCTGGGCGGCGGCCGCTCCGATGAGCGCGCCCGCTCCGGCGCGGCTGCCGCTCGGATATACACTCAACCGCTAGGGAGGCGAATGTCCATGGATAAGCAAGGCCGGATTCACTCCGCAGACACGTTCGGCACCGTCGACGGCCCGGGCATTCGCTTTGTGCTTTTTATGCAAGGCTGCGCAATGCAATGCGGGTATTGCCATAACCCGGACACGTGGAATACGCAGGGCGGGATGGCGGCATCGGTGGATGACATCCTCGCCGAAATCGAGCCTTATGTCCCGTATTACAGACGTTCGGGGGGCGGCATTACCGTAACGGGCGGCGAGCCGACGCTGCAGGCTCCGTTCGTCGCCCGCCTGTTCGCCGAATGCAAGCGGCGGTGGGGGCTGCATACGGCGCTCGATTCCTCGGGCTTCTGCGATCCCAACCATGTCGATGAATTGATCGCCCTGACCGACCTGGTGCTGCTTGATTTGAAGCAGTTGAACCCGGAGCGCCACCTTGCGCTAACGGGCCGGCCCAACGACAGGACGCTGGCGTTCGCGAGATGGCTGTCGGAGCGAGGCAAGCCTGTATGGATTCGCCATGTGCTCATCCCCGGAGTCACGGACGACCCGTCCGACCTGACGGCGCTCGGGAAGTTTGTCGGAACGCTGCGCAATGTCGCCAAACTGGAGCTGCTGCCGTACCACCGGATGGGGGTCTACAAGTGGGAGCAGCTTGGCAAAGCGTATCCGCTGGAGGGTATCCGCACGGCGGACGACAAAGACTTGCAGCGCGCCCGCCGTTTGGTGGAGGCTGCCATGACAGCGGTGCAAGCTCAGCCCGTTCAGGCGTAGCGAATAACAAGCCGCCCTTCGTTCGATCGCCGGGTCGGCGGAGGGCGGCTTTATCGTTAAGAGCTACAGGCGGCGACCGATGACGAAGGAATCGCTCGTCATAGGCGCCTACACCCGTTTTTTCAACTGCAATAGTCTTTCTTCCGACAACCCCGTAACTTTGACAATCAGCGGAAGCTCAATTCCTTCTCGCATCATATTTACCGCTGTTGATTCCAGAGCTTCTTCTCTCCCCACTTCCCTCCCTTTTTCGATTCCTTTTTGGATTCCTTTTTGGATTCCTTTTTGGATACCTTGTTCAATTCCTCTTTCGATACCTTGTTCAATTCCTCTTTCGATTCCCTGTTCAATTCCTTTTTCGATCCCTCTTAACACAGCTTGTTCTTCAAGCCACTCCAGGTTTTTTTCAAAATTGGAAATCACCGAGCTCATTCCTTTCCTGTGAATTTCCGTCACGATGCGCCGGATCTCGTCTTCCTTGTCTTTCGTCTTAGCAAGCCGCCTTAAGATCTGCTCAAACCAGATCGCGAACTGCTCCCGCTGCTCCTCCGGCAAATTGTCGATCGTCGGGGCCAGTTTACGGAACAGCTCGATCAACTCGTCGATCTTCGAGTGCGAATGTTGTTCGATCAAGAACACCGAGCCGATCACATTGGCGAGATTCTCCAAATCCTCAGGTGTATAGCGCTGCACATCGAGCAAAAAATATGAAAAATTGACCAGCGCTTCCTCTTCGAAAAGCTCTTCCCCCGCCAGCATTTCCCGAAAATACAGCGGTGCCGTCCATGGCTGATTTCCATTGTACAAAACCATCGGCACGATGACCGGCAACTTGAAGCCGGACCGCTCCCGTACTCCTGAGGCGTGCTCGCGCATGACCTGCCGCCAAATTTCCACCTGATACAAGAGCAACCGCCACGGCATCAGCGAATCCACGGTAGACTGCAGCTCGATCAGGATATAGAAAATGACATCCCGATCCTTCAGCTTCATCCGGTACACCAGATCCGCTTCCTTGCCCCTGAAATCCGGCAAAATATACGACTTATCGACTTTGATTAAGCTCGCTTCATCAATCTCCTGGGCCCAGCCACGCTTAATAAAGGAACGCACCATTTCCAGAAAAATGTGCTTGCTGGACAGCAGCAGCTTGTAGCCGCGATCATGCTTTTGGCGAACCGCCTTGTGCTCATCCGTCATCCGCTTCTCCTGCGCTCATTGGGTTGTTATTGTCTCTATTATACCATATTCGCTCTGAAAAGCAGTGGATCATCCCCGCATAGTTACTGCGTTTTGCCATTCATGATTTTCCAGCCGCCGGGAAAAATATATCCCAAAACCTAAGGAGCGAATGATTCATGGCAAAGGCATTTCGGCATATCCGGCGCTTCTTAACGCTGCTGCTCGCGCTTGCACTATGTGCCTTGTCCGGATGCGGCGGGGCCGACGAAGAAAAAACGAAGCAGTCTTCCGGGCAAAAAGCCCAGTCCCCACAAAACGCCAAGCCGGTCGACACCGAGCTGCTGCAGCAGATGGAAATGTACAGAGAGATTAAAAAATACGAGTACGAGCAAGAGGAAAAGGCGCGGCAGGAGGAAAAAAAGCAGCTCGAGCAAATGATGAAGCAGCGGCAAAAGACGATGCGTCGCGAGTTCGAAGCGCTGGAAAAAGAACGCAAGGGCAGAGTGTATCTGCAAAAAAAGTCGCAAGAGGAAGGCTCGTCCGATGGCGGCGAGCAGCAAAATAAACAGCAGGATGATCCATCGAAAAACAAACAAAAGACGGAAGAGAAAAAATAACCGTCGGGGCAGCTGTGCAGTTGCCTGTCCGATTGCCCTGTTATAGCCACCTGATGCCGATACGCGACCTAAGCACGGCCAGCCTCCCGAAACTGGAAATCGGCTCCCGTTTCGTATAGTCTATAGAGTAAATTGTTGTGCGCAAAAGCGCTACCCGGGGGAGGTATTGTCCTTGCAGCCACTGTTATCGGTTACCGGGCTGACCGGCGGCTACAGCCGCCAGAGGCCGGTTTTGCACGATCTAACGTTCCAGGTCGGACATGGAGAAATGGTCGGCCTGATCGGCCTGAACGGCGCCGGCAAAAGCACGACGATCAAGCATGTCCTCGGCCTGTTGCAGCCGCACCGGGGAGAAATTACTCTGAACGGACGCACGCTCGATGAAGATGCCGCCGCTTATCGCCGTACATACGCCTACGTTCCCGAAAGCCCCCTGCTGTACGAGGAACTGACCGTAAAGGAGCATCTGGAGCTGGCCGCTATGGCATACGGCCTGTCGGAGGAGCAGTTCGGCCAAAGATACGGCTCGCTGCTCGAGCAGTTTCGGATGGAGCCTTACGCCGGCAGACTGGCGGCGCACCTGTCCAAAGGCATGAAGCAAAAAGTGATGATTATGAGCGCTTTTCTCGTGCAGCCCGCGCTCTACATCATCGACGAGCCGTTCCTCGGTCTCGATCCGCTCGGCATCCGCGCCCTGCTCGAGCTGATGGTTCAGGTGCAGAGAGAGGGCGCTGCGATTTTGCTCAGCTCTCATATATTATCCACCATCGAAAAATACGGAAACCGTTTTATCGTCCTGCATCAAGGCAAAGTGCTGGCCGAAGGGAACATGGCGCGGCTGCGCGAGATTGCCGGACCGGAAGCGGCGGCGGAAAGCCTGGACGACGTCTTCTTCCGGCTCATTTTGCGGGGGGAGCAGCAATGAGCGCGGAACGCCGCCCGGACCCGCTATTGCGTGAGCGCGCCCGCCGTTTTGTACAAGAGATCAGGCCGTATGTATTTTACGCCGTGCAAAGCGGAGGCATGGCGCTCATCCTGCTATTATTGATCGGCATGTTTCTGTACGACAGGCTGCTGACAAGCCCGCCGCCGGGCTTCCCGTTCGCGCTCGCCGCCTCCTTGGCGCTGCTGCCTGCGCTCGCGCTCGGCTCGATCCGCACCTACTTGCGGGAGGCAGACCAAATATACCTGCTGCCGATGGAGGGCGAGCTGCAAAGCTACCTCCGCAAGGCGATAAGCCGGGCTTACATCCGGCAAGCTATCGCCTTGGCGGCGGTCTGGCTGGCCGTTTGGCCGATGGTCCGAACGGCGCATGAACATGCCGGCTGGCGGGAGTTCGCCGTCCTGCTGATCGTGCTGCTCATGCTCAAACGCGTCCAGCTGCATGCCCGCTGGACGGAGCTGTCGCAGCGGGAAGCGCGCATCCGCCGTTGGCTGACGGCCTTTCGCTGGCTTGCCGCCTGGGCATCGGCCTTCCTGCTGGTCTCGCTGCCGCTCTGGACCGGCGTTCTCGCCGCCGCTGCCGGCACGGCTGTCTACGTGCTGCTGCTACGGCTCGTTCCCGGCCTCAAGGGCGTCCCATGGCTGGCCTTGATCGCCGAAGAACGCCGCCAGCAGCGCGCCATGTTCCGCTTCCTGAATCTGTTCGTCGATGTGCCTTCCATCCAGGGCCGACCGCGCGCGCGGCCGGCTCCGCCGCAGCTGGCCGCACGGCTCGGCTTTCGCCCGCAGCGGGCGTACATGTTCCTGTATGCGCTCATATGGCTTCGTTCCGAATCGTTCGGGATCACGATCCGGCTGACCTTGCTGGGAGCGCTCGCCGTCGCCGTCTCGGGCGGATCGTATTTGGCTCCGCTGCTATATGCGATATTCGCCGTCCTGATCGCGGTGCAAATCAAGGAATTGCAGCGGGCCTACCGCGACTGCGATTGGACGCATATTTATCCGCTGCCGACAGGGCTTCGGGAGGCGTCGGTGCGGCTCGTCCGCTTCGCCCTGCATGCCGCCGCGCTCGTCCTGCTGGCCGTGCCGCTTGCCTGGCATGCCGTCCGCGGCGCGCTATGGATCGGCCCTTTGCCGGACAGCCTGCTTGCGGCCGCTATCGTTATCTTCGGCGCGGCGCTGTCTTACCTGTATCATCGCTTGAAGCGAGCAAGCTGACCGCTTTTCGAACCGCCGCACCTACTCCCAGCGCGCGGCGGTTTGCCGCACGGCGGCGGTCAACCACATGAGCCGGATTTCGCCAGGGAACACGCGCCCCTCAAATGCGCTTAATCCGCTGCCTGCGGCGGCCGGCCGACATGGAGCAAGCCGCTCGTTTTGCCGAAATGTTCGCTTATGTCGGCAAAAGAGCGGTTTTGGTGTATTTATGAGCCTGAAGCAAGCCCGGGGGCGCAAAGTCAGGCACAGCCCGCCGCTGCGGTGTCAGGGATAGTCGATCCGCTTGCCGAGCCGGGACGATTCGTAGATGTCCTGGACGAGCCGGAGCGCCTTGACGCCTTCCTTGCCGTCGATCCAAAACTTGCGACCTTCGCTGACGTGCTCGTAGAAATCGCGGATTTGCACCGCATGGCTGACGCCCCAATACGATTTGGCGCCCAGCTCGTTTACAGCCTCCGGCCGGCACAGCTCGGCGGTTTCGTCGCCCTGGATCAGGTACAGACGATCGCCCTTCATATGCAGCGTGCCTTTCTCGAATATGGCTTCCAGCTCGACAGGCGAATTTCTCAAATAAGCATTCGTCGCGTAAAAGATCGCCTTAGCTCCGCAGCGGAAGACGATGCGGGCATGAGCCGTATCCTCCACCTCGATGACGCCTTCCAGCGAATCGGTCGTCACGCTGCCTTTGACACTGGCGATTTCGCCGCCAAGCCACTGCATCAGATCGAGCGTATGGATCGCCTGATTGATCAGGACGCCGCCGCCTTCCGTAGCCCAGCGGCCCTTCCATTCGCTGTTGTAATAATCCGCGCTGCGGTACCACGTGACAAGCCCCTTCATGCAGACGAGCTTCCCCAGCTCTCCCGATTCGGCATACCGCTTCATCGTTCGGGAAGCCGGATTGTACCGGTTCTGGAACACGATGCCGAGTTGCACGCCGGTATAACGCGCCTCGGCCTCAAGCACGGCGCGGGCGGAATCCCTGCTTTCCGCCAGCGGTTTTTCCGTCAGCACATGCTTCCCGGCAGCGAGCGCATCGACCGTCATCGGGGCGTGCAGGTGATGGCCTGTGCAAATGTGCACGACATCAATATCGTCCCGCTTCAGCACCTCCCTGTAATCCGCATAAGCCTCGCAGCCGTATTGGGAGGCGGTCTTGCGGGCCAGCGCCTCGTTAATATCGACCACCGCGCGAAGCTCTGTCAGCGGAAGCTGCGAAAGCGCCTTCAGATGGACGCCGGAAATCGCGCCGCAGCCGATTACTGCCGTTCCCATTCGTTTCATCGTCAGTCACCCGTTTTTCTTGATTTTTAGGGACGCCGTCCAGGCCAATCCGGTCAGCGCCAAGCTTGGTGCTTATGTTCATCATGAAGTATAATGAAAACATATTCTTTGCATCCTTTGCTTCCTTTATGGCTTTTCTTGACTTTATCGCCGGAGGCGAACGCCATGCGAACCCATGTAAGCAACCGATATTTTCAATATTCGCATCGCCGGATGGAGAAACCGCCGCGAATGGATTTTCATCTTCACGACCGGTTTGAGGTCTATATTTTCATCACCGGAGAAGTCAACTATCTTATTGAAAAAAAGGTTTATCCGCTCCAATACGGCGATCTGCTGATCATGAACAACCGCGAGCTGCACAAGCCGACATTCCGCTCCGACGCGGTCTATGAAAATATCGTCGTCCATTTCGACCCGGCCGTCGCCGACCTGTGGAGGAATGCCGACGATTACGAGATGCTGGACTGCTTCGTCAATCGTCCGAACGGCGAAGGGAACCGCATTCGGCTAACCTCCCGGCAGCTTGATGAGGCGCTTTCGATTTGTCACCGGGCCGAGCAGCTGTCCCGTTCTTCGCTCGAAGGCGGCGGACTGCTCCTGACCGCTTACATGACCGAGCTGCTCGTGCTCGTAAATCAAGCGTTTCGCCAGCAGGTGGCCCGTCCCGACCTTGAAGCGGCCGATTCGCGGCCACTGGCCGTCCACGAGAAGCTCGCGCCGGTGCTCGACTTCATCGACCGTCATCCCGAGCGAGATTTGAGTCTGGAGGCGCTGGAAGGGCTGTTTTTCATGAACCGGTACTATTTGAGCCGGCTGTTCCGGCGCGCGACGGGCAGCACGATCCACGAGTATATTTTGCTCAAGCGCATTGCCCGGGCCAAAAAGCTGCTGCAAGAGGGCCTGAGCGTCACCGAGGCGTGCCAGCTGTCCGGCTTCAACGATTATTCGAACTTCATCCGAATGTTCAAACGGTTCGTCGGCATGCCTCCCGGCCAATACCGCAAGCGCGAATACCGGCCTTGACGGGGTGCACGCTAGTTTATCCTATAACTGGGGGCATCGTCCCATAGTCGCAAAACGGTTTCACGTTTTGGCGGGGCCGGTTGATGACTCGAACCGCAAGGCACGGCTAAGGCGGCATGAACCGAGGGCTACAAGTGCGACATGAGTTCGCAACATCCTCTCTAACGCCAGTGACAAACGCCCTCTTGAAAATTGTGCGGCAATCTGCCAGCTAAAATTTCAATACCGCAGGTGACGACCGATGACGATGGAATGGCTCGTCACAGGTGTCTATTTTGCTGAATCGTACCCAGGCTGGGTAGCGCTTTTTGCTCAAAACGCTGAACCGCCGGTAGCCCAAAATGCGAAATAAGACTGCTTGCTTGCGTTAGCGCTGCCCCTCCCCGGGCACACCCGGACACATGAGGCGGCGAATCCTGCAAAAAATACAACATTTTCCTTATCTTTCACACAAGAGGTGGGGGAATGTTGTATTTTGTACAACAATTTGCGGGCGATTGGCTTCAAATCGAAGAATATCGCCCAAAATGTTGCACTTTCTACAACAATGAACGGCGGATGTGGGTTATTGCCCCGTTTTTGTTGTATAAAATACAACATTGGCTGATCTTTTGAAAATTTGCCGGTGATCTGCCGGCGAATTTTCAGCACCGCAGGCGTCTATACAACAAAGACACAGAGGCTATCTCGTGGAGAGAAAGCCTCTGTGTCTTTGCTTTGCCGCTTACCGGTCTTGCCAGCCTAGGCCGCCGATGCCAATGCTGCTGCCGGTGCCCGGCGCTGATGCGGCTGCCGCAGCCGACGCCAATGCTGCCGCCGATGCCTGCCGCAGCCGACGCCATGCTGCCGCCGATGCCTGCCGCAGACGACGCCAATGCTGCCGCCGATGCCTGCCGCAACTGGTGCCGTCACCGATACCGATATCGGTGCCGATCGCCGCAGCAGGACGCGCAGACGACGCGGCGAAGCGAACCGCTTGCTCGCGGGCCAAGCCGCGCGTTGCCCCGGCTCGCAGGCCCGGGCGCGCTGATGAACAGCGCCCGCGGGCCTGCCCTGCCGGCGAAGCAGGCTGTACGCTATGGCAGCGTCGGTTCATACAGCGCCTGCATGCTGCCGGAAGCGGCGACCTGCCCCGGCGCAGAGCCGATCAGCCGCAAGTATCGGCGAAGCCGCGAACGATGTCCGCCAGCTGTTCCGACGCTTCCATCATGCTCATGTGGCCGGCGGTAGGAATCGTATGCTGCGCGATGTGGCTGCCGCTGGCCGAGAACGTGCGCTCCGGCGCGACGAGCTGGTCCTTCTTGCCGGCCACCAGCAGGACAGGAACGTTCGCCTGCTCCAGCACCCGGTTGCGGTCCGGACGCAATCGCATCCCCTCCAGCGTGCTGACCGCGCCGGCCGGCTTCGTCCCGAGACCGATCTCCCTCGCCTTCCGCACGGCATCCGGCATCGACTCCAAATGCTCCGGCGCGAACAGCCGCGGGATCAGCCCGCCCAGAAATACCGGAAGTCCTTCTTCGCGGATCGTCTGCTGGCTCTTCACTCTTCCCGCTTTCCCCTTCTCGTCATCGGGGTAAGCGGTCGAATGGATCAGCCCGAAGCCGGCCAGCTTGTCCGCATGGCGCTCCGCGAAAGCGAGCGTAATATAGCCGCCAAGCGAATGGCCGAGCATGATCGCCCGCTCGATCCGCAAATGCCCAAGCAGCCCCGCGATATCGTCGGCGAAGGCTTCCATCGGATAAGCGCCGCCTTCCGGCGCCGACGATTGGCCATGCCCCCGCAAATCCGGCGCAATGACCCGGCGGCCGGATGCAAGCAGCGGGATGACGTCATCCCAATAGCCCGCGTTTCCGCAAAACCCGTGCAGCAAAATGAGCGGCGCCCCTTCCCCTTGCCCGGCGTCATAATAAGCGAGCTTCTGGCCGTCCTGCTCATACCAAGCGACATGCTCATTCCTGTTCATTCAGATCCTCCCCTTCCGGCTTTCTCTGCGGTTCGTTTTTCCATTTTATTATACCCTGCTTGTCCGAAAATTTCTTCCGAAACTGTCCAAGCCTGCGCCAGCTGGCGGCGAGCATCGCGGCGTCTCTCCGGCGTTTGGGACAGCGCAAGCAGCCGGGCGGGAAACGCGGGAGAAGCGCGAGCCCAGCGGGTTGTCCGGTCCTGCTGCCCGGAAGGGCATCGCTTCACCGGCCTAAAGATGCATATGCGAACGAACCGCCGCCTTTATCCAGAAAAGAAAAGCAGCCCCCGGGATCGTGCTTCCCAAGAGCTGCCGCTATATTGCAGCGATAACCAGGAAGGCCGGCAAAGCCAGCGCATATCGGCGACGAGCGCTCCTTCTCCTACGGAGTTGTGGCCGGAAGCATGCGCGTCTCTTGAGCCGGGGCCGGCATCATCTTCCCGTCCTGTTATCGGAGCAGATTATTGTGTATCTGTGGGAGCGGGTAAAACTTGTGCTTCTTCGGCAGGAGCAGGCAAGATTTGCGCATCTTCCACCGGCGCGGGCAAAATGCTTGCGTCCGCCGATTCGCTCGGCAGCGATGCGTTCGGGTCCAATTCGGCAACCGGCTTAAATTGGGAGGAAACGTACGTTTCCGCCTTCGGCTCGGTGATGACTTGAGCGTTCATGCTGTCCGGAGCGGGATCGGTCAAGGCGTACTGAATAATGGCCTGGCCGTCCGCGGTGAAGCGAATGCCGGTTACAGCGATGCCGTAGCCCGAGGTCGGTTTTTGGCCGCGGGAGAGAATCACCTTGTTCACGTCTTCATTCACCTGCTCAACCGTCACCTGAACCTCTTCCTGTACGGGGGGCTTTTCCCTTGCCTCTTGAAATTTCTCCACAAAGCTGACCGCCTTGTGCACCCAGACGGCCGCTTCACCGCGGGTCAGCTCCTGCTTCGGATAAAACTTGCGATCCTCACCCAAATCGTAAAATTTGTGCAAAATCAACCGCTGAATGCTGCCGTTGTACTCCGGCGTAATATCCGCTTCGTCCGCGATCGCCACATACATTTTGACAACCGGGTACATCCCCGTCGTGTCCAGCGCCTGAATGACAAAATGCGCAAACTGCTCGCGCGTAATCGTCCCGTTCGGATCGACGTCCTGGGGAATGGAAATGCCGTTCAAGTGCGCGATCACGAAAGACTCGGCGTACCATGCATCATTCGGCACATTTTTGAAGTAGTCGCTGGCTTCGGGCTTTTTGGCAAACTCCATGTTATCGATATTCAGGCCGAACGCCTTCACCAACATATGGATGCTCTGGGCGTAGCTGATTTTACTCTTGGGGGCAAAATGCTCCGCGTCCACGCCGCTTACGATTCCTTTCGCTTTGAGGGCCAGGATCGGCCCGCTCTGGTTCTGGTCGAGATCCGAGAAGGCCATGACCGATCCGGCCGACAACGTTCCGAGCAAAGCGGCAGCGGAGGCTGCCAGCGTCCATTTCTTCAATTTCATCAACATGTTCCACCTTTCAAAATATAGTATGGAAACGCCTATGACGAACAATTCCTGCCGTCATCGGTCGTCACCCGCGGTATTGAAAATTCAGCTTGCAAATAAAGCTGATTTTTCAAATAGATTGCAATCTTTTCCTGACAAACTCATGAGTACTCTCTAAACGCTCCGAAACGGCAAAATGTTGCAGCCATCTTGCAATTTATCGTTTCAAGCAAGCGAAATTCCCTTTCATCCCGTATTCCTTTTGCCGCTGTACTGTGTTAAAATTTTCGGGGGCCGACCGAAAAATGTCGGTTTTTGTAGAATGCGGTACGGCACAGCCGACTGCGTTGTCATCGCTCTTTGAAAAAGTGGATACGGCTGACGGCGACACAGGGCAGCCCGTTGGCTTCAGGCGCAGGTTGTCCGTCTTGCCACAGCCCTATTCAAGCGGGTTTGCGCGACAAAGCGGGCCAGATCCTTGCCGCGCTTCGCCGGAGCAACGCCTGCGTTCCCGAAAAGGCGCTTCCGTGCAGCCGCGGGCCGGCTAAAAAAAGGATTGACCCTCGTACAAAAATTGTGTACTATGATTAACACCTAGTATCCTAATCGGGTTTATAGAATTAGTGGGGGAGGCAAGCCAGCAACATGGCAACCATCAGAAGAAGCATACTTATCGTACTTACACTTGTCCTTTCGATCGGACTCGCTGCCTGCGGCGCGAAGCCGGCCGAACAGCCAAGCGACAGCGGCGGACAGCAAGGCGCGCAAGCAGGCGGAGAAAACTCGCTTGCCGGCAAGAAGATCGCCCTGATCATGCAAATCAACCTGGGCACCTTCTCGTCGCAGTACATCGAAGGCGTGAAGGAGCAGGTCGAGAAGTTCGGGGGCAAACTGACCGTCTTTACGGCTGACGGCGACCTCGCCAAAATGTCCTCCAATCTCGATGCCGCCATCAACCAGCGGTTCGACGGCATTCTGATCGATCATGGTACAGCCGAGGCGCTGGATGCCGGTCTTAAGAAGGCGCTGGAGAGAAATATTCCGGTCGTAGCGTTTGACGCCGCGGTCGACTTGCCGGGCATTACCGTTCTGGAGCAGGCCGACCAGAAGCTGGCGGAAATGACGCTGAACAAGATGTCTGAGGATATCGGCGGCAAAGGCAACATCGTCAAAATTTGGGTAGCCGGATTCGCCCCGATGGAACGCCGGCAAATCGCTTATCAGGAATTCATGGACAAGAACAAGGACATCCAGGAAATCGCTGCATTCGGAGCCGCAACGCAAAACACGGCGCTCGATACGCAATCTCAAATGGAAGCGATTCTGAAGAAGTACCCGAACAAAGGCGACATTACCGCCGTATGGGCTTCCTGGGACGAATTCGCCAAAGGCGCGGCGCGGGCCATTCAGCAGGCCGGCCGTACGGAGATCAAAGTATACGGCATCGATATGAGCGACGAAGATCTGCAGATGATCCAGGACCCGCAAAATCCGTGGGTCGCTTCCGCAGCCGTCGATACGATGGATATCGGACGCATTCAGGTTCGCTACTTGTACCAGAAGCTTCACGGCGATCAGACGCCGCAAAAAGTGGTGCTTGAGCCGGTGCTGATTACGCGCGACAAGCTGCCGAAAGAGCAAATTTCCACGGCTCAGCTCAGCGAGCATGTGGAAGGCTGGGGCAGCAGCCAGCAAGGCTACACCGACTGGATGAAGGAGCTTGAGGCGTCAATCTCCAAGTAAACCGGACAAACCGGCGAGGAAGCTTAGCGATCTCAACCTCATAACTTTAAGCAGCGACTGAGCTTCATCCGTCCCATCGGCCCTTAAGCGGCCGGTGGGATTTTCCGTTGCGCGAAAAGCGCAGGATGGAGGAGCTGCAACGCGAGGAGCTCGATTTCCACAATGACTGGCAAGGAGCGTGAATTCATGTCCGAGTCGAATAACGCCAGCCTGCTGCAAATGACAGGCATCTCCAAATCGTTCCCGGGCGTCCGGGCACTGCAGCAGGTCGATTTCGAGGCGCGCGGCGGCGAGGTGCACGCTTTGCTCGGCGCGAACGGAGCCGGCAAAAGCACACTGATGAAAATTTTATCGGGCGCCTATACCCCCGATGAAGGGCAGATCCGGATCGACGGCTGCAGCCACAAGTTTCACCGCCCGCTGGATGCGATCGCCAGCGGTATTCAATGCGTCTATCAGGAAGTGGATACGGCGATCGTCCCGACGCTGTCGGTCGCCGAGAACATCATGCTCGACCGGATCGCCTCCGGGCGCGGCTGGCTCGATTGGCGCCGGGTGAATCGGGAAGCTGCCGAGGCGCTGGCCGGCATCGGACTGCCCGGGCTTGAAGTAAGCAAGCCGGCTGGCGAGCTGCCGATCGCCCACAAGCAGCTGCTGCTCATTGCCCGGGCGCTCGTGCAGCAGGCCAAGTTCATCATCTTCGACGAGCCGACCGCGCCGCTCAGCGACGAGGAGGCCGACCGGCTGTTCGAGATTATGGAGCGGCTGAAGCAGGACGGCGTCGGCTGCATCTTCATCTCCCACCGGCTGCACGAAGTATTCCGCATCTCCGACCGCGTCACGGTAATGCGCGACGGGCGGCGCGTCTCGACCCGCCTCGCCGCCGAGACGAACGCCAAGGCGGTCGTCGAAGAAATGCTCGGCAAGACGTTCGAGGAAGAATTCCCGAAGGTCCAGGTGCCGATCGGCGAGACGCTGCTCGAGGCGCGCGGCATCCGCTACGGCACCAAGGTGCGCGGCGTCGATCTGACCGTCCGCAGCGGCGAAATCGTCGGCATCGCCGGACTGGTCGGCGCGGGCAAGACCGAGCTGTCCCGCGCGCTGTTCGGCGCCGAGCCGCTCGACGCCGGCGAAATACGCCTGAACGGCCGCCTGCTGAAGCTGTCCGAGCCGAAGGATGCGGTCCGCGCCGGGCTGGCGCTCATCCCGGAGGAACGCCGCAAGCAGGGCATCCTGGTCGAGCAGTCGGTCAAGCATAACCTGTCGCTTCCGCTGCTCGAACGGCTCAGCCGCTTCGGCTTCGTAGGCCGCCGGGCAGAGTCGGACAACGCTGTCGCCCGCATCGGCGAGCTGGGCATTCAGCCTCCGCTGCCGGAGCAGGCGGTGCAATATTTGAGCGGCGGCAACCAGCAGAAGGTAGCCGTCGGCAAGTGGCTGCCGACCGACGCGCAGGTCTATTTGTTCGACGAGCCGACCAAAGGGGTCGACGTCGGAGCCAAAAGCGATATTTTCCGCCTGATCGGCCGCCTTGCCGCGGAAGGCAAAGGCATCGTCTATTTGTCCTGCGAGCTGCAGGAAATTTTGGGCATTGCCGACCGCATCCTCGTCATGAGCTACGGCCGGATCGTCAAGGAACTGCGGCGCGACGAAGCGACCCAGGAAACCATTCTATATTACGCCAGCGCAGGGGAGGAGCAGGATGTTGAAGGATAAGCTGCTGGATTATTCCTATAAGTACGGGGCGCTCGTCATTATCGCCGCCGTCTTCATCGTATTTTCCATCGTGAACGAATACTTTCTCTCTTACGATAACATTACCGACATTTTGCGGTCGATCTCGATCGTGACCTTCGTCGCCATCGGCGTCACCTTCTCGCAGATTGTCGACGGCTTCGACCTGTCGGTCGGTTCCACCGTCTCGCTCACAACCGTCGTCGCCGCCGCGATGATGGTCTGGTACGAGCTGCCGCTCGCCTTCGTGCTGGTCGCGCCGCTTCTCATCGGCGCCGTCATCGGCTTGCTGAACGCGCTGCTCATCGTCAAGGTGCGCATTCCCGACCTGCTCGCGACACTGGCGGTCATGTACATTATCGGCGGAGTGCACAAGACGTACACCAAAGGCTTCTCCATCTACAACAACATGCAGATGCAGGACGGCACGAAGGCTCCCGGCCAATTCCTCGAATCGTTCAAATGGATCGGCCAAGGCAAGCTGCTCGGCATTCCCGTACCGGTCGTGCTGATGCTGCTCGCCGTCATCCTTGTGCATGTTTTCTTGACCTACACCCGCTGGGGCCGCCAAATGTACGTCACCGGCGGCAACCGCGAAGCGGCCCGGCTGTCGGGCATCTCCGTCAACCGCGTGCGCACGTTCGCCTACGTGCTGTCCGGCATTTTCGCCGCGATCGGCGGCGTCCTGTTCGCGGCCCGCGTCGGCTCGGGCCAGATTGACGCCGGCTCGCCGCTGCTGATGGAAGCCGTCGCCGCCGTGTTCGTCGGCTATTCCGTCCTCGGGGCCGGCAAGCCGAACGTCATCGGCACCTTCTTCGGCGCCGTGCTGATCGGCGTGCTGCTGAACGGCCTGACGATGCTCAACATGCCCTATTACGCTTACGATATTGTCAAAGGAACGGTGCTCGTCCTCGCGCTGTCCATCACGTTCATTCATTTGAACCGGCGGCGAGCCTGAAACCGGATGAGCCGGCGGCGCCACGCCTAGGCAGCACGCCTTGCAAGCGCACTTTTCGCAGCGGTCACAACCCGCTCGGAGTGCGCTTTTTCCTTTTTCCGGGCATAAACATATACCTAGATTTGCTATGCATATGATTCCGATGTATAATCGCTTTACAAGGCATAATTGCTTTCATAATGGCAATTCCAATGCCCCAATCGACGAGAGAAAGGCGGTGCCCGCGCAAGGGACGGTCATGAACAAAGAATTGATGAAAGGAAGCACAGGGACGATGATTTTGAATTTGCTCCTGCGGCAGGATCGCTATGGCTACGAGCTGATCAAGGAGCTGGAGCGCGTCTCCGACGGCACATTCGCGCTGAAGGAAGGCACGCTGTATCCGATTCTTCACAGCATGGAGGCCGAGCGGTGGGTTGAATCGTACTGGCAAGAGGTTGACGGCCGCAAGCGCAAGTATTACCGGATTACCGACAACGGCAAGCGGCAGCTGCAGGAGAAAAAGCGGGAATGGCGCGTATTCCGCACCGCCGTGGACCGCGTCCTGGGGGAGGAGCCGGTATGATGGACAGGCACCCGCTTTTGCAGGACTACATACGGGATGTCGGCAGGCAGATCAAGGCCAGGGAGCTGCGCAAGGAGATTACGCAGGAGATAGCCGGCCACCTGGACGATTTAATGGACCGAGGTCGGCAGCAAGGGCATGACGACGATGCGGCGGCCCGCTTCGCGATCGCGCAGATGGGCGATGCGGCGGCGGTCGCGCAGGGGCTGAACCGGGTGCACAAGCCGCGGGTGCCGTGGGGAATGCTGTGCTGCCTGGCGCTGCTGGCCGCGATCGCTCTTATTGCGATGTATGCGGTGCAGCTAAGCTATGACGCCGGTTCGCGGGGTGCAGGGAGGCTGTTCTTCAAGCACGCCGTATTCACGACAGCGGGGATCATGGCCTTCTTCATCATCAGCCGGCTCCCTTATCGCAAGCTGATCCATTTCTCGTGGATGCTTTATATCGGAACGCTCGCACTGGTGCTTGCAACTTATTTCTGGGGCGTGCAGCTTAACGGTACGCGCACCCATTTCCATCTTGGGACACTCTTGGTGGATGCTCAGGCCATAAGCCCTTATCTTTTCATCATATCCGCTGCCGGGATGCTCTATTGGCATAAAGACAAAGCCGGCTGGCGAACCGCGGCGCTGCATACCGCCATGTTCAGCGCAGTGCCGATGCTGTATTACATGGCCGTCTCGTCGCTTCACGATCTGCTGGTCTTCGCAGCCGCCTATGCGCTGCTCATGTATGTCTCGCGGATGGGATGGCGATGGCTGGCACCGCATGCGCTTCTGTCGGCTTGCCTGCTGGGCGGATATGGCTTCAGCCGCGATGGACAAAGGCGATTGACAGGGTTCCTGTATCCGCATGAAGATCCCCGTGGCGCCGGTTATATGTACCTTCAGGTCAAGGATGCGATCCAGTCCGCCGGATGGCTGGGGCGCGGATTCGATTCCATAGTGGAGAAGCTGCCCTATGTCCAAGCAGATGCCATATTTACTTATATCGTTTACAGCTTCGGCTGGCTTGCCGGCCTGCTGGTCGCAGGGATCGTGCTGTTCTTCCTGCTGCAGCTGCTCCAGTCCGCGGCAGCCGTACGCGACCCATACGGAAAAATGCTGATCGCCGGACTCGCCTCCCTGCTGGCCGTACAGTTCATCTGGTGTATCGGAATGTCGCTCGGTCTGCTGCCGATCTCGGCGTCAAGGCTGCCTTTCATCAGCTATGGCGGCAGCAGCCTGCTCGTCCAGTGGGCGGCGGCCGGGCTGATCTACGGCGTATACCGGCGCAAGGACATGATCCGCATCGCGTAACGGACTGGCTCACATCAGGCAGCCTCATCCGCACCGGGGCGGAATGGATGACAGCATGAATTTCGCTTGCCACGAGCCGCAGCTTGCCTCCAGCTGCTGGCGACAAGCTGCCGATGGATGACGCCCTGCCAAAATTTTGTTTTCCGCCGGCAATCGGCTACAATGGGATCGTAAGGGCAACAATCTGAAGACGTTAAGCGAAACGGAGGAATCGCGGATGAGCTCGTTTCAGGAGAAATTAAGCCGATACGCCGAGCTGATCGTGAATGTAGGCGTACAAATTCAGAAGGATCAGAAGCTGGTGGTGAATGCGACGCTGGACGCCGCCGAGCTCGTGCGCTTGATCGCCCGCAAGGCGTATGAAGCGGGAGCCTATCTCGTGAAGGTCAACTGGACGGACGACGAACTAACCCGCATCCGCTACGACCTTGCTCCGGACGAATCGTTCCTGGAGGAGCCGAAATGGTACGCGGCGGAAATGCTCGAGCTCGTCGAGAACAACGCCGCCGTCGTCAGCATCGTCTCCGCGGACCCCGATCTGCTGGCAGGCGTGCCGCAGGAGCGCATCGTCAACTACCGCAAAACCTACGGCAAAGCGATGGCCAAATACCGCGAATATGCGCAATCGGACAAATTCAGCTGGTGCGTCGTCGCCGCTCCTTCCCCGGCCTGGGCGGCCAAAGTGTTCCCGGACGCGCCGGCAGAGCGCCAGACGGAGCTGCTGTGGGACGCCATCTTCCGGGCGGTTCGCGTCGATCGCGACGATCCCGGCGCCGCATGGGAGGAGCACATCAGGACGCTTAACGAGAAGTCCGATTACCTGAACGCCAGGCAGTTCAAGAAGCTGCATTACAAAGCGCCGGGGACCGACCTGACCGTCGAGCTGCCGGAAGGGCATCTGTGGGTGGCCGCCGACAGCGTCAACGTGCGGGGCGGAAGATTCGTCGCCAACCTGCCGACAGAGGAAGTGTTCACCGCGCCGCTCGCTACCGGCGTGAACGGCACTGTCTCCAGCACGAAGCCGCTCAGCTACGGCGGCACGATCATCGACGGCTTCAAGCTGACGTTCGAGAACGGACGCATCACCCATGTAACCGCCGAGCGCGGACTGGACACGCTGCAAGGGCTGATCGACATGGACGAAGGCTCGCGCTTCCTCGGCGAAATGGCGCTCGTGCCGCACCGCTCGCCCATATCGGAGTCGAACCTCCTGTACTACAATACGCTGTTCGATGAGAACGCCTCCTGCCACTTCGCCATCGGCAGCGCCTACGCCTTCAACCTGAAGGGCGGCAAGGAAATGTCGCAGGAGGAGCTGCGCCGCGCCGGCCTGAACACCAGCATCACGCATGTCGATTTCATGATCGGCTCGCCGGAGCTGGATATCGACGGCATCGCAGCGGACGGCTCGGTCGAGCCGATCTTCCGTCAGGGCAACTGGGCGTTCTGAGCTTGCCTGGTTCAACCTTGCCAACGGCTGCCGGTTTTTATGCCCGGGCAGCCGTTTCCCATCATTGGGCACGGGGCGCGCCCGGGATCTGGTCTCCGCCATCCCCCACATCGTCACAATCCCTCAGACTCAGACACTGCGCGCTGATGTGCCGCCCCCTCCTGGGCCTCGGCTTGTTTCCACCGGCCGCCCATTTTTCCATTTCCTTAAGCGAGCTTTGAAAATCCAGGCCTTTGGGCGTTAGCGAATAAAAGAAAAAGCCCTGCACCCGTAGGTACAGAGCTCCGGCCCTCCCGCCGATTAGCCGATTAACGGAAGTTCATATTTCCGGCCAGCTGTTGTTCGGCGATTTGGACCAGTCTGCGGGTAATATGACCGCCGATGGCGCCCGTATCGCGCGTAGCCATGTAGCCGTAGTAACCGTCTTGCGGGATTTGAATACCCAGCTCTTGAGCGACCTCGAATTTCAATTGCTGCAGCGCTGCGGATGCTTGTTGAACGACCAGAGAATTGCTAGAACGGCTTTGGCCTGTTCCCATGACACTCAGCTCCTTTAGTGGAATGTAACTGTATTATGTGGCAGGAAAAGCCTCTCTATGCATAGCAGTCAAAAAATTTTGGCACATGCTCCGTTCGGGGACAAGCTGGCAGATGATACCGAATTGGCGCAGGCCGCAGACGGCGAGTCCGAAGCCGCAAGGCCCGAAGCGCAAGACGGGGGCGCAAGACGGGGGCGCAAGACGGGGGCGCAAGGCGGCGGCGCAAGGCCGATGCGCAAGGCCGATGCGCAAACGGAGGCGCTTCAGGGACGAAGAAGGCCGCTGATGGCCGAAGCCGCACGACAAAGAGCGCAGCTGAAGAAGCGACCGAAGCTTCCGCTGCGCTCTTTGCCTGGTATGCGCCGCTTTCCCTGCCCTTCATTCACGCTTGCCTCGCCTCCAGCCGGCGCGCGATCAAGGACAGCGGGTAGTTGACGGCAAAATAAATCAGGGCGGTCAGCAGCAAAATCGGAATGACCCAGTTGACGTTTTGCCCCGTTATAATTTGGGCGTTGTGCATCAGCTCCGACAGCGAAATAATGACAGCCAGCGACGTATCCTTCAGCAGCGCGATGAACTGGCTGACCATCGGCGGCATCATTCTTCTTAAGCCCTGCGGCAGCACGATATGCCACAGCGTCTGGGGATATGTCAGTCCTGAGGAGCGGGCTGCCTCTATCTGCCCCTTGTCGATCGAGTTCAAGCCGCCGCGCACAATCTCAGAGATCATGGCCGCTTCGAAAACCGTCAGCGCGACGATCGCCGCCATTTCCACGCTCAGCTTGATGCCTACCTCCGGAAGAGCGAAGCGGGTGAAGAAAATGATCAAGATGAGCGGCAAATTGCGGATCGTCTCGACCAGCACCGCCATCGCCTGCGAGACGACCGGGATTTTGGCGTAGCGCAGCGTGCCGACGAGCGCGCCGAATACGAACGACAGCACGATGGCGGCGAATGCGACCTTCAGCGTCACCATCAAGCCCTTCAGCAAAAATGTCAAGTTATCCGGAGAATAAGCTCCGATAAAATCCACAGGCTGCCTTCACCTCCTCATGGCCCTTCCGGGGAACAGCCGGCTTGCCGGCCCCTGTCGTCCGCCCGTCCCGCTTCATCCGCTTCTCGCCAGCCGCCTCTCCAAATATTGAACGCCCATGCTGAGCGGTATCGTCAGCGCCAGATAGAACATGGCGGCAAAAATATACACCTCAAACGTCACGAACGAGCGGGTCGCCACAATATCCGCGTAGTACATCAGGTCCATGCCGGCGACGACGCCGAGCACGGACGAATTTTTGACGAGATTCAAAAATTGGTTGCCCAGCAGGGGAATGACGATGTTGATCGCCTGCGGCAGCACGATATGGCGCATCGTCTGCCCGTAGGTCATGCCGGAGGATCGGGCGGCCTCCGTCTGCCCGACGGGAACGGACTGAATGCCCGCGCGGACCGCTTCCGCGATAAAGGCCGCCGTGTAAATCGTCAGGCCGATCGTGCCGGATTGGAAGCCGTCCAGCGGCAGCTTGAGGGCCGGGGAGCCCAGAAAAAAGATCGACACGATCACCAGCAGCGGAACATTGCGGACAAACTCGACGTACGCCGTGCCGAACCAATTGAGCGGCTTCACCGGCGCAATGCGCATGATGGCGATAAGCGTGCCGAGGACGAAGCTGGCGATCAGCGCGATGAGGCTCGCCTTGAGCGTATTGCCGAAGCCTTCCGCATACATGTCCCAATATTTAGGCAGGATATCCCATTGGAAATCGCCGAACATGCTCCGCAGCTCTCCTCCCTTCCTCGTAACCTTCTTGCAGGGCCGCGCGTTCCGGCGAAGCGGGGGAGCGCCCCCCGCCCGGACGCCGCGCCTTCACTTCAGCATCGCCGGCCCGCCTGCGCAGCCCGGGCTCCGGGCTTAATCCGCCGGCTTTTCCCCAATCCACTTCTCGTAGATCTTGTCGTACTCGCCGCTGTCCTTCAGCTCCTTCAGAAAATCGTTGACATAGCTTACGAACTCCGCATCGCCCTTGCGGATCGCCATGCCGTAAGGCTCGTCGGTGAACGTGCCGCCGACGACCTCGAACGCCGGGTCCTGCTGCTGCATGCCGTACAAGATCGCATTGTCCGTCGTGAGCGCGTCGCCCTGCCCCGCTTTCAAGGCGGTGAAGGCGTCCTGATAGTTCTCGAACTCGAGCACCGTCGTCTCTTTCGCCTTCTCCCGGATATTGACGGCCGATGTGGAGCCTTTGACGGCGAGCACTTTGGTGCCCTTGGTCAAATCGGCGATCGACTTGATCGGGCTGCCCTTCTTCACGAGCAGCGACTGCCCCGCCTTGAAGTACACATCGGAGAAATCGACCTGCTGCTTGCGCTCCTCGTTGATCGTCATCGTCGCAATGATGATGTCGATCTCGCCGTTGTCCAGCATCGGAATGCGCGTCTTCGAGGTAACCTCCTTCAGCTCGATGTTGCTTTCGTCTCCTAAAATGCGGCCGGCCAGCTTCTTGGCGATATCGATGTCGAAGCCTTCCACCTGGCCGCTGCCCGGGTCCTTGAGGCCGAACAGCTTCGTATCGAATTTGACCCCCGCGACGAGCTTGCCGCGCTGCTTGATCGTCTCCAGGGTGCCGGCTTTCGCGGCGGGTGCCGGATCTGCGCCTTGCTGCCGCTCCTCATCCCCTCCGCCCGAAGCTCCTGTCCCGCAGGCAGCCAGCACCGCGAGCAGCAGCGTCAGCGATATGCCGAGCGACAACAAGCGTCTTGCCTTTTTTCTCATAACGCGTTCTTCCCCTTTCTCCACACATCCCTGATTCATCAGCTAATGGTGCAGCAGACGGCTGAGGAACGCCCTGGCCCGCTCCTCCTTCGGACTTGCGAAAAATGGCTCCGGCGGCGACTCCTCGACGATCTGACCCTGGTCCATAAAAACGATGCGGTCCGCGACTTCGCGGGCAAAGCCCATCTCATGGGTGACGACGACCATCGTCATGCCCTCTCCTGCCAAGGCGCGCATCACGTCCAGCACCTCCCCGATCATCTCGGGATCGAGCGCCGAGGTCGGCTCGTCGAACAACATGATCTTCGGCTTCATGGCCAGCCCCCGGGCGATCGCCACCCGCTGCTGCTGCCCGCCGGACAGCTCGGCAGGATAGGCGTGCGCCTTGTCGGGAATGCCGACCTTGTTCAGATAGAACATAGCAGTTTCGTGCGCTTCCTGCTTCGAAATTTTGCGGACCTTGATCGGGGCGAGCGTAATGTTTTCGAGGACAGTCTTGTGCGGATATAAGTTAAAATGCTGGAAAACGATACCGATGTTACGGCGGAGCTGATTGATGTCCGTTTTCCTATCATGGACCTTGACCTCTTCCACAGTCAGCTCTCCGCTCGTGATCGTTTCCAGCCCGTTGATGCAGCGAAGCAGCGTGCTTTTGCCTGAGCCGGAAGGACCTACGACGACGACGACTTCCCCTTGCCCGATCTCGAGATTGATCGATTTCAGCACATGGAACGACCCAAAGTGCTTGTTCACATCGCGAAACCGTATCAAACGCGATCCCCCCTTAAACGTCGATTGGAAAGCAGGCGATCGTCCGCTGGCAGGCAGTCTGCCGCATGCGGCGGAAGCGGTATAAGCTCGCAGGCTCTAGTCCTATTTGCCGCACGGGAATGAAAAGGGCATCGGCCTAACCTCCCGCCTGATTAACATGTATACGAGAATTTCAGACAATTATTCCCGCTTTGGGGCAAATTCGTGAAAACGCGAGTTCTAGCAATTCGCGCATATGCTATAATAAATAGGATAAACGATAGAATGGGCCGCTGGCTTGCGATGAGCGGACTTGGCGCGATTATGTGGTGCATTCGGACAGGCCGCTCCGCTATGCCCGATACGGCCGCTACCGCTTTCCCCGACCGAAAGCGCAGAAGACGAAGAAAAGTTGACATCGATTGAGGAGGGAACTTCATTGAAACGTTGGATTCGTCGGATGCTGCCCCTTGCGATTAGCCTTGCCGCCGTTTCGGCGGCAGCTGCTGCACCGGACGGTGCGCCGGTGACGATCCAGTACGCCGCGGCGGCTCCCGCCGCTGACGCCGCTTCCTCCAGCTTTCGCGACACTGCCGGCCATTGGGCCGCCGAAACGATCGAATGGGCGGTCAAGAACGAGCTGGTGGACGGCTACGAGGATGGCACGTTCCGCCCCGACGACGCCGTGTCCGAGCCCGAATTTGTGGCCATGCTGCTCAGAGCTTATCCGGAGTCGGGCGTGAAGCCGGCCGCGGCCGGCAAGCCGTGGTATGAGCCCTACTACGCCTATATCCAAAGCCAGGGCTGGCCGCTAGGCGCAAGCGCCGAGCGCAGCGAATATACCCGCGGCGACGTTGCCAGGCTGATCGCCGGCTCGCGCATCGGCGACGCGCCGGTCGAGCAAGCGGTCCAATATATGCTGGACCGCGGCTGGTCGCAAGGCAAGACGGCCGCCACCGTCCAAGGCTTCGCCGCCGGCGATCCGCTGACCCGGGCCGAAGCGGTGCAGTTTATCCGCAATTTGCAGCAAAGCGGCTTCACGCTGGCGGATACGGCAGGCGGCGGAAGCAGCGGCGCAGAGGCCGGCGCGAATGCGGGTCCACAGGCCGGAGCGCCGGCTCGTCCGGGCAGCGGCCAAGCGCCGCAGGACGGGTCGTCCGCCGCTTCGGGCGCAGCTCAGGCGCCGCAGCAGGACGCGGCTTCGGCATCGATAACCGTAAGCGGCATCTCGATCGGCGACAGCGAATCGTCGGTGCTGCGCAAGCTGGGGCAGCCGGCTCGCAAAGATCCCGGCGAATACGATTTTGAATGGTATATTTATAATGAAGTGTACGCGAACTACTTGCAGGTCGGCATCCATGACGGCAAGGTGGTCGCCCTGTTCTCGCCTTCAGATAATTGGCGGGACGCGAAAGGCATCGAGGACGGCAGCACCAGGGAAGATGTGGTGCGGACATATGGCGAGCCGCTCAAATCGATCCTGAAGGGCAAGACCCGTTTCGTGCAAAACTACGGCAACGACGAATACGGCACCTACGAGCTGGGCGACGCCTACGTCACCTTCTTCTACGACCTGCACCGCAACAACGCGGTCTCGGGCGTTCAGGCAATCGCCAAGCAGACGGAGCTGGAGCGGGTGTCCTTCTATCCGGAGGAAAAAGAGGAGATCGCCGAAGCGTTCGAGCGCCAAATCTTCGACCTGGCGAACGCCTTCCGCGTCAAGCTGGGGAAACGGCCCTTCACCTGGGACGACGATGCTGCCGCTACCGCCAAAAGCCACGCTGCCGATATGGCGGCGAACAGTTACTTCGATCACAAAAACTTGAAGGGACAGACGCCCTTCGACCGGATGGAGGCAAGCGGCATTCGCTTTACCGCGGCGGCCGAGAACATCGCCGCCGGCCAGCCGAGCGCCATCTTCGCCCATTACAGCTGGGTCAATTCGGCATCGCACCGCAAAAGCCTGCTCAGCGATATCGAGCGGCTCGGCACCGGCGTCGCCTTCGGCGGCACGATGCACGTGTATTACGGGCAAAACTTTTATACGCCTTGATTGCCAGCTGCTGATCACACCAACGCCCCGCCAGGCTTCCGTGACCGGAATGCTCCTGACGGGGCGTTGCTTCGTTCGACGGCGGCAACCGTCAGTCCAGACGGATGCCTTCCAGGCTGGCTCCCTTGGCGAAGAACCGCTCGATGCGCCGCTCGACCTCCGGGTCGGGCACGAGCGGCGGCGCGTGATGCGGCTTCGCGCGGGCGTCGATGATCACGTTATCGCACGCCCAATGCTTGTGCTCAAAGCCGCTGTTCACGCCGTAGATATCGTGCGACGGATTGCTGCGGGTGAAGGTCACCCACAGGAAATTGGCGATCGACGCGCTGACGAACGAGCTGTTGTCGCACAGGACGATCATCGGGCACGACGGCATCGGCCCTCTCTCGGCGATCATCCGACACAGCCCGTCCAGCTCGCGCTCCGCACTCGCGTAATCGGCGAACGCCGGGCCCTCGATGGCGACAACGCCCGGCAAAATCATGCGGGCGCCCGCATAGCCGCGCAGCTCCTTCAGGTTAGACGGAACCTCCGTGCACAGCTCTCTTTTGCGCTCGCCGCATACGGCGAACACGACCTTGCTGCCGGTATTCAGGCCGGTGCCGGAATAATCGAGCGTATCGATCGTCGTCTTCGTATAAAAATGAATGTCCCGGCGCAGATCGATCCGCTCCAGCATGTAGGCCAAAAATTCCGCTTCGCGATGCGTGTCCAGCGGCTCGTCTTCCTCCGCCGCGATGAACAAATATTTGGCCAGGCTAAGCTGGCCCGTGCCGAGAATCCGGTTCGCCAGCGTCAGCAGCTCGGCAGGCTGCCTCACCGGCTGGTAAGGCGTATAGCGTTCGCTGCCGACGGCAAACAGGAGCGGATGCACGCCCGCCGCGTCGACGGCATGAACCTCCTTGACGCCGGGGATCTCCTGCTTGACCGCATCGCCCGTCAGCTCGTGAATAATTTCCCCGAAGGCGGTGTCCTCCTGGGGCGGACGGCCGACGACGGTAAACGGCCAGATGGCGTTCGGCTTCGCGTACACCTTGTGCACCCGCATCACCGGGAACGGGTGCGTCAGGCTGTAATAGCCGAGATGATCGCCGAACGGGCCTTCCGGCTTCGTCTCGCCCGGATAGATGTCCCCGGTAATGACGAAATCGGCATCGAGACTGATGCAGTAGCCGTCCGCGTACGTATAGCGGAAGCGGCGGCCGGCGAGCAGGCCGGCGAACGTCAGCTCGCTTAAGCCCTCCGGCAGCGGCATGACAGCCGCAAGCGTATGGGCCGGCGGGCCGCCGACGAAGATGCTCACCTTCAGCGGCTCCCCCCGCCTCGTCGCCTTGGCCTGATGAATGCCGATTCCGCGATGAATTTGATAATGAAGGCCGATTTCCCGATCCGGGACGTACTCGTTGCCGCTGAGCTGAATCCGGTACATCCCCAGGTTCGCCTTCATCAGGCCAGGCTTGTCCGGGTCCTCGGAATACACCTGGGGCAGCGTAATGAAGGCGCCGCCGTCGCCGGGCCAATGATGGATGTGCGGCAGATCGGAGATGGCGATCTCCTGAGCAAACGGCTGGCTCGGCGTCTCCTTGACGGGCAGCGCTTTCCACGCTGCCAGCGCGCTGCCGGCATGGGCCAGCGGATTTTTGAGCGCCTTCATCGGATCGCTGCGCAGGGCGATGACATCCCGCACCGCCTCCCACGTATGGCGGAACACAAATTTGCTGCGCTCCGTCGTGCCGAACAGATTGGAGACGGCGCGGAATTTCGAGCCCTTCACATTCTCGAACAGCAGGGCGGGACCGCCCGCCGCATGGACCTTCAAGTGGATGGCCGCCATCTCGAGAAAAGGGTCCACCTCTTCGCGCACGCGCACCAGCTGCCCGTGCTGCTCCAGATCCTGGATGCATTGTTCCAGATTGCGATACGTCATGTCACGACCCCTCGCTCTATTTATTCTGCGTTCCCATGCTCTCAGTCTACAACTTTGCGGCAGCTTGTACAAATGCCGGTTTCTTCTCCCTTGTAAGCAATGCCAGCAACGGGAAGAGGCAGCAGGAAGCCTCGCCCGCAACCGCTGCTTTCCTAGCGGCATGATCCTTCGTCGCTTACCGCGCCGGTCTCTATGAATTCGTACAAAAAGGATTCGCCGTTGCGGTAGAATCGCGGATCGAATACGCCCAGGCGCTCGCCGTCGCTGACGACGACGACGAACGGCGACCATTCGACAAGCGTTCGGGCCCGCGGATTGGCGGCGAACAGCGGCTCCAGATCGGCATCCTCCCGGGACGTCAATTGCGCGACCGGCTCGAACCCGCTCCAGACGGATGCGCGATTCAGCTCGACAAGGTCGCCTTGCTTGCCGACGACGGTGAACCGGCCCGGCACGAAATCGGCGGACAGCGCCACCTGATCGTAATCGGCCACAGCCTGCTTGTACAGCGCGTAGCCTTGCGCCGACTGAATGCCGACATGCAGCGCCATGATCAGCCAGGCGATCCGGAACGCCCGGTGAGGTGCAGCGCGAAACCGCGGGACGAGGCGGGAGGCGAGCAGAGCGGCCAGCATCGCCAGCCAAAACACGAGGTCGACGATCGGGATCGTGCCGAAGGTAATGCGCACAGAGGAGAGTGGCTCCAGATACCCTGTCCCCCAGGCGTTGAACAAGTCGCTTGTGTCGTGAATGAACACGGCCAGCGAAGCGATGCCGAACCAGAACAGGCCCGTTGTCTTCCATAGCCAGCGCGACAGGCCGGCCAGCAGAGCGCCCCAGAGCGGGACGAGCAGCACCGAATGCGTCAGCCCGCGATGCCACATCTGATAGCGACCTGCGCTGTCCCACCACGCCGAAATGACGTCGATATCGGGAATTTGCGAGCCGGCGACGGTCGCAAACAGCAGCGCCTGCTTTTCCTTGCGGGACATGCTTCGCTTGTCGACGGCTCCGTATAGGGAAAGGCCGAATAGCGTATGCGTGATCGTATCCATGATTTCCCTCACTGCTTCCGAAAATATTGAATGCGGTACATCCAGCTTCCTTATGTATATATGTCTCTTGGCTTACTCAATGGCAGGCAGCCGAATGAAGAATGTCGTCCCTTGGTCCGGTGTGCTGGACACCTGGATATCGCCGCCGTGATTTTGCACGATGTTCAAGCAGATCGCAAGCCCGAGCCCGGTTCCCTTCTCCTTCGTGCTGTAGAAGGGATCGAAAATTTTCTCCAGGCTCGCCGGCGGAATGCCCGGGCCCGTATCGGCGATTTCCACGACCCCCCAGCTGCCCGCTTGACCTTCCGCGGTCTCCCTTCCCGGCTGGCGGTACACCCGAATGGTTAACCGCCCGCTTTCCTCCATCGCTTCCAGCCCGTTCTTCATAATATTCAGCAGCACCTGAAGCATTTTGTCCCGGTCCATGCGGACCATCACGGACTCCTCGCACCGCGGCATCTCCATCACATGACCCGCTCTGATCGCTTCCGATTCCATCAAGTGGAACGCGCGCTCCGCGCAGGCCTCCAGCGCCTCTTCCGCCGCGTTGGGCTTGACCGGCTTGGAAAAGCTGAGAAATTCCACGGTCAGCTCATTCATCCGGTTAATTTCGTGCATGACCGTCGGATACCATCTGTCGAACTGCTTCGTTTCATGCGCGATTTGCAGGAAGCCTTTGACCGCGGTCAGCGGATTGCGGATTTCGTGAGCCATACCGGCCGCCATCTCCCCGATGACCTTCATCTTCTCCGTCCAAAGTGTACTCTCTTCCCTGCGCATCCAGTATTCTTCCTTCAGCCTCGTCAGCTTCTCCTCCGCTTTGCCGATCCAGGCCTCGGCATTGGCGCTCTCGTCGGGGTAGATGACGGACACGTATTTGAAAGTAAGTCCCGTCGCTTCCGGGAGCTCCCGCTCGAATATGCTGCGAAGCCGTTCATGCCATTCGTCGGATCGCTTCGCAGAAGTGACGACGCAAAACTTGTCCCCTTCGAATCGGGCGATGACCTCCGCCTCGGGAAAATGCAGGCGCAGCTGCTGGCCGGTCAATATGAACTTGTCGTTCACGCTCCGGTATCCGTGCCTGGCGTTGAGCAGCCGCACATCCTCGCAATCGGTCAGCAGCAGGCCCATCCGCCCCTCCGTCCGTTCGACGATGCGCTCGAGGTCGCTCCGCAGCTGCCGGTAATTGGCCAGGCCAGTGAGCGGGTCGGTGCCGGCGTCCTGCTCCAGCCGCTTGGTCGCCGTATTGGAACGCCATACGTACGATAACAGCGCATAACCGAGAATGCAAAACAAAAGGAGGATCAATAGATAGTACGGGAGAGTCTGACGCCAGGCGTCGGGATTCGCCATTCTCAAGATGAGCGCAGCTGCCGGAAGCGAGCCGGCCGTCATCAGCAGCCAGCGGTTCAGCGGACGGGCGGCCAGCTGGGCCAGCAGCCCGCTGGCGATCCCCGTCCCGAAGATGGCCAGCGTCTCGCCGGCGCCGGCGGAGGCTACTGTCCGGACCGCTCCCTGCAGGGCGGCCGAGGCAAGCGCAGGGACGGCTCCCGCGAATACCGCGGGAAGCATGACCATGGCCGGAGACAGATCGATGCGGATCGGACTACTCGGAAATAACGTCATGAGCAAACCGGCGGCCCCGAAGATCAATCCGTACACAACCCGCCGCCCCATCGGAGAATCGTCGTTTACCGCTTTGTTCTTGGAATAGATTCCGATGCAAAATACAGCTGCTGTCAAAAGACTGGCATTGGCGATAAGGTCGGGAAGCATCGATAACCTCCAGTTAAGACTTGTTCTTGGCATACTTTGCTACGACAGCAGTATTATGGAGGAGCCGGCGGAACAACTGTGGCCGAAGCTGCCGCCGGCTAGCCTCACCGTCAGCGCGGTTAATGGCGGGAATCCCCCGCGGCTTGCGCGTTCTGCCGCGCAAAGCAGTTACCCTCGGACATTTCCGCTTTGCCCTGCAGCGTGATGCAAGCTGCCGAACGCCGATGCGTTTATCAACTATTGCTGCCGTATTTTTCTAACTACCATTTTATAAGCTTTTTCGACAAAAGAAAACAGGGAATCCGCGCGTTCTGCCTGTCGGCATAGTCAGACCGATCGGCTACCATCCGGGCGGTTCGTAGCCGATCGGCTCTCCGGACGCGCCTGCGTACTTATGGTTGTGCACGTCTCTTTGCAGCGGGCTGTACAGCACGCCTTCCACATAAGCATGCCCCTGGTAATGGACTACAAAGGGATTCCCGTAGTTGCGATACACCGTGCCCGATACCGTATGGTAATGCGTGCCGTCCGGAAGCGGAATCGCCGGCCCGGTGAGCCCGTAGAACCGGTGCCGATGGTTTTCGTGAAAGGATGTCATCCCTTGGTATTGATGCCGGTGTCCGTCATGGCTTCCCCCCGTCTGAGGGAACGAGAAAATTTGGATCGTATGACGATGCCCCTTGTCCTCCGTCGTTCGGGCAAAAATAGGATGGGCATGCGGATTGTTCCTTAGGCCGTATTCCTTCACGGCATAAGCGGTACCGCCCGCCGATAACGCCGGGGATTGAAAAGGAACGAGCGCTCCCGGCGATTGCAGCGACGAAGCGCTGATGAGAACAGCGGTCGGCTGCGCGGGCGCCAAGCTGTCCGGCGCTCCTGCTGCCCCTGCGCCTGCCGCCCCCGGAAAACCGCCGCCGGGAGGGCTCCCGGTTCCGTAGCCGGACCCGACAGGCGTTGCTCCCGTTCCGTAGCCGGACCCGCCGGGCGCTGATCCCATCCCGTAGCCGAACCCGACAGGGATTGCTCCCGCTCCGTAGCCGGACCCGCCGGACGGAAGCGGACCGGTATAACCGGCCTGCACAGTAAAGGTAGAGCCGTCCCCGGCGGCGCCATGGATCGCCCATTCCGCATCATCTCCGCCGTAAGTGTAGGAATACGGGAAAGGAGCGCCCGGATCAGCCCCTCCTCCGAAAATAAAAGGTCCTTCGTCGCCGGGCTCCATCCCGAAGAACGTGACGGCCCGCCCGCCCTTCGGCTCGAGACGCCTGTGCCGAAAGCTGCGCAGACTTCGCCCCTCCAGGCTTCGCTCTCCCCTGACGCCCGGCATACGGGATCGATTTCCCATATCGCACCCTCCCGCCGCTATTTGCTGTCAGCATATGGGCGTTTTCCGCCGGACTCCCGGGCGAGCGCCCAACAGGGGCAGGCAGACAGGCCGTTTTTTTTAAATTCGCCAAGTTTCTTCGGGCGCGGCGAAAGCAAGCAGCGCGGCTTCGGCGCTCCATTCCTTTTTCAAGGAAAAATGCCCGCTCAAGCAGGAAAACTGACACCACCTGTCAAAAGGAATATGCATCCAAACGAAGGGAGCCCAAGCAGCAACATGAATCAGCAATCTCTTATGGATTACGGGCTGCAAAAGCCCGGCGCATCGTTAAAATATCCGTTCGGTCCGGAGACCCCCGTACTGTTTGTCGGCAGCAAAATGTTCGCGCTGTTCGGAAACGGGGGCCATCCACAAGTGCCCAGCGTCAATCTGAAGGCCGAGCCGGAGATCGCCTGGCTGCAGCGGCAGCAATACCCCGATGCCGTTCTTCCCGGGTATCATATGAACAAACGGCATTGGAATACCGTCCTGCTCAACGGCGTCGTCCCGGACGAGGAGCTCCTCAGGATGCTGGACGAATCGTACCTGCTGGTCAGACGCAATCTGCCGAAGCGGGAACGGGAAAGCCTGGACTCGCCGCCTTCCTTTCTTTGACAAACGGAAGGAAGCGTCGTATCATTAAGATGACTGGAGTTAGTTGTTCAACTAACTCACTATCATGCGAAGGAGGAGTTCTATGGCCAAACCAAATGTCGTCAGCAAGCAGGAGCTGTTGGCCGCGGCTCAGCATTGCCTCGCCGAGCACGGCATCGAAAAGACGACTTTAAAAGCGGTCGCCGAACAAGCAGGCGTCAGCCAAGGGACGGTCTTTTACCATTTTCGAACAAAAGAGCAATTGATGATCGAGCTTGTTCAAAGCCTGTGCGACGACTCGTGGCAATCGCTTCAGCAGGAGTGCGGCGGCAGCGTCGAGCAAGCGCTGCAGGCTGCCAAGGAAAGGTGCGGTTACGATTCCGCGTACCATCGCCTGTTCTTCCTGTCGCTTGCCGCCAGTCTTTCGCATCCGCCGAATCGCCATCGTCTGGGCGAGATGATTCGGCAGGAAAACCGCCATCTCGCAGGCATGCTGGAGAACCGCTGGACATCGTCCCCGATCGCCGGAATCTCGCTGGAGCATTGGGGCATTATGCTGAACGCGCTGATTGACGGCTTGGCCGTTCAGGCGTTGGTGGATGAACAGTTTCCGAAAGAAGCCGTGTTTGACGCCTTGCGGCGTCTGTTCGATTCGCTCGCGAACGGGAGGAACGGATAACATGACAAGCATACGAAAAGAAACGGCGCCGAAAGAGCTCTTTATATTATGGGGATTTCTGCTGTGGCTGGGAGCGACGATCATCTTCCACTTTTTCGGCGGCATGCTGATGAACGCGGGGCACCGGGTCGCTGTCGCTATCAGCTTTGTGGCCGCTGTCCCGGTCATCTTCGCTTGCACCGTGCCTATGTATGCCGCGTTCAAGGTTGCAGCCGCAGATCGGCTGCGGTGCGCGGCTTATATCGCCTTGCCCGGAATGCTGCTGGACATCGTCTCTTTGAGCTTTCATCGCACGGTATTTCCGACGATATCGCTGGACAGCGTCCCGACCCTGTCCGCCTGGCTGATGTGGGCGTACAGCCTCATCCTGCTTACAGGATTTCTTCGGAGAAAATAAAGCCCTGGCCGATGACGGCAACTGCGCAGGCCGGGCCGCCGCCGAACCGCCAAAGCCCGAATGCCGCTTGGACCGGATAACGCTGTCCGCTACTTGCGCGGCGAATGGTCGGGAGCGCACCAAGACGCGAAAAGCGCCTGCACTCTTGCAGGATGCCATTACCCTAAAGCGCCAGGCCCTTCTCTTACGAAAAAGATGTATTCCGGCGCATCTGTACCGCACGCGTCCCCCGCTGCGATGCCGAGCTTGCGCCACCCGCCGCGATGCCGGGCTTGCTCCGTCAGCCGGATACGGCGGCTCTAAGCGACCGGCTCCGTCCCGTCCGCATACTGCTCTCTAACCCGGCGCAGCGCCTCCGCCGGATCGCCTGTCGGCGCAAATTCCAGCCCGACGTATCCCCGAAAGCCTGAACGCTTGATCGTATCGAAGACGAAAGGGTAATGAATCTCGCCGCTGCCCGGCTCGCCGCGGCCGGGATGATCGGCAGCGTGAAAGTATCCGATCTGCGCCAGGTTAGCCTTGATGGTCGGGGTCAAATCGCCTTCGGTAATTTGCTGATGATATATATCGTAGAGCACCTTGACGTTCGGGCTGCCGACCCGCCCGATCAGCTCGAACGCTTCGGCGGCGGCGCTTAAAAAGTAACCGGGGTGGTCCACCTTCAGGTTGAGCGGCTCAACGAGCAGGGTGATTCCTTCGCGCTCGAGCATCGGCGCGCACATCTTAAGCCCATCGACCAGGCTTGCGCTCTGCAACTCCCGCGGCACGTCCCGGCGCTCGTTGCCGGTCTGGGTAATGAGATAGCGGCAGCCTAACCGCTTGGCGATCTCGATGCTTTCGCGCAAGCCGCGGGCATAAGCTTCGCGGTAGGCCGGATCGAGCAAAGTGATCATTTTCGTGCAAAACGAGCCGATCTCGAGACGGTGCCGCCTGGCGGACCGCTCCAGCGCGTCGATATCCCGATTCGTCCAGTTCCAGAACTCGAAGGCGCGGTAACCGGTATCCCGCACCGTGCCCAGCATCGCATCTATATCGTAACCGCTTCCACGAAAGACGAGATCAATGCATACGGACAAAATCATGCCCCGCCACCTCCCTGTATTCCCTAAAAAGGGTATAAGCCTCCGATCGTCGCCGCACGCCTGATGATCCGGCTTCTGACGGCGGTACCGATATTTGTGCCCCATCATCAGCCATCCGGCATCGGCAAACCTATCATACAGGTGCTTCTCGCCGGTTGTCAACAAAGAAAGGCCCCGGCATGACGATTAAGCCGGGGCCTCCTGGCGGGCGATTAAGGCGATCAGTCCTCCAGGTTGTCCTGGTCTGTCAGCACCAGCGGGCCGTCCTTGGTGACCGCCACCGTATGCTCATACTGCGCCGACAGCTTGCCGTCGGCCGTGCGCGCGGTCCAGCCGTCCCGATCAATGGTCATCCGGTACGTCCCTTGATTGAGCATCGGCTCGATGGTGAACACCATCCCTTCCTTGAGCCGGTAGCCCTTGCCCGGCGTGCCGACATGCATGTAGTTCGGCTCCTCGTGAAGCTGCCGGCCGACGCCGTGTCCGAGCAAATCCCGCACAACCGAGTAGCCGTTGCTTTCCGCATGGCTCTGTACCGCATGCATCACATCCCCGAGCCGATTGCCGGGCACAGCCAATGCAATGCCGAGCTCTAACGCTTCCCGCGTGACGCGCATCAGCCTCTCCGCCTCGGGAGAAACCTCGCCAACGGCATAGCACCAAGCCGAATCGCCGACCCAGCCGTCGAGCTGGGCGACGATGTCGATTTTGACGATGTCGCCGTTCTTCAGCGGCTCTTTCGAAGGGAAGCCGTGAGCAATCACGTCGTTGACGGAAGCGCAGGTCGCATATTTATACCCCTTATAGCCCTTCGTATACGGCTTCGCCCCCCGCTCCAGCAAAAATGCTTCCACCATGCATTCGATATCCCATGTCGATACGCCAGGTCTGATCATCTTCGCCACCTCCCGGTGGCAGGCGGCGACGATCCGGCCAGCCCTGCGCATATACCCGATCTCTTCCGGCGTCTTAAGCGTAACCATGTACTTTCCCCCTATCATCTTGACAATTTGACGGTAATCCGCAGGCCACAATTTCAACGCTGCAGCTGACGAGCGCTGACGAAGAAGCGTCTGTCATCGGCGGGGCTTATCTTGATAATTCGGCGATACCCACACGCTGAATTTTCAATACCGCAGGTGACGGCCGATGACGAAGGAAGCGCTTGTCATAGACGGCTTATCTTCTTGACTCAAGCCTAGTCCACTCATCAGCATGTCGGCCACGTAAGCGGCGTCGTAGCCTTGGCCGCGGCGGCCGGCATACAGGCCGTAGATGCCGACGAGCGAGCCGAGCATCGCGTCCGCCGCCTTCTTCGCGGGCTCCTTCGCAAGCCCGGTGGCGCGCAGGCACTCCGCCACAGGCGCGCGAAGCTGCGCCTCAAACCGCGCTCCGGCTTCCCCGGCCAGCGCCGGCTCATAGCCGGCGAAGCGCTCCAGCGCCGCCTTGTACAGCATGTATGCGGCCGGGATGCCGCTCCACAGCTCCGGCAAGCCGAGGCAGTACAGCCGCAGCCGTTCCGACGCCGGCATGTTCCCGCCGGAGAATTGGCTGGCGGTAAAAGCTTCGGCCGCCTGCAAGCCTTTATCCAGCACGTCGTGCATCAACTGCTGCTTATTATTGTAGTAATGGTACACGGTGCCGTAGCCGAGACCCGCTTCCTGTGCCACATCGCGAATATCGAAATGCAGCCCTTTCCGGAGAAAGAGCCGTTCCGCGGCTTCGATAATTTGCCCGATCCGCTTCGCTCGGAGCGCCTCGAACTGCTCCTTCGTTCTTGGGCACATGTACGCCGACCTCCTGTTTTATTTTTGACATACATTTTTGTCAATATTAGAATCATACCTCAACTTCGCTCGATTCACAAGCGTTCTTGGCCAAGCGGACAAAAAAAGAACCTGCCCTAGAAGGCAAGGTTCTCTCATTGCGTTATTCTTTGACGGTCACGACAATGGTCGTGCTTTTTTTGGCGTAGGTCACCTTCACGGTGGTGCGGCCTTTGCCGGTCGCCTTGATGATGCCGTCCTTCACATCGGCGACGCGAATATTGGAAGCTTTCCAGAGGGCGGGCACCGTCACGTCTTCATCGGTTCCGTCCATGAAGGTTGCGGTCGCCTTCACCTGCAGCGTCTGGCCTTTCTTTAGTTCAACCGCGACTTCGTTCGTTTTCAAATATTTCAGCTTGTCGACTTCCACCGGAACGGTTACCTTTTTGCCGCCGAAGGAAGCGGTGATGTTCGCTTTGCCGGCGTCGATCGTCGTCACCAGCCCGTCCGTAACGTCCGCAATCTTGTAATTGCTGGATTTCCACTCCGCCTCGTTCGTCACATCTTTCTCGCTTCCGTCGGATAGCTTAGCGGTCAGCGTAAGCTGCACGCTTTTGCCGCGCTTGGTGGAAATATATTTTTGATCCACGTTAATGGACTGCACAACGCCGATCTCTACCGCGATCGACACCGATTTGCCGCCGTATTTGGCAGTTATCACCGTCTTCCCGCGGGATACCGGCGTTACCACTCCCTTGTCTACAGTGGCAACTTGAGGGTTGCTGGATGTCCATTCGGCGTCCTGGCTCACATTGCTGCTGGCGCCGGTGGAATCGACTGCCGTCAGCGCGATCGCTCTCGTCTCCCCGAGATCGAATGCGAGGAAGGCGGGGCTTGCGCTCAGCTTGTCGGCCATGTCCACCTTGACGACGATAGAGGCCGTTCTGCCTCCGAATTCGGCGGCAATCTTCGTCTCGCCCATCGCCATGGCGGTAATTTTTCCGTCCTCGACGGCAGCTACCTTAACGTCCTCGCTCGTCCACACCGCTTCGGTCGTTACGTCCTTGGTCGTACCGTCCGTGTATTGAGCTGTCAGCACGACGTTGTGCACATCGTTCTTGTTCATAATCAGCGTCGTTTTATCCGCCGTCAAGCTCTTCAGCACGCCGACGGATACTTGAACCGTCGCCGTCCGCGTCCCGTATTTCGCCGTAATCGTCGTTGCGCCTGTACCGACGCCGGTAACGTATCCGCGCACGACCTCGGCCACTTCTTTATTGGCGGTCGTCCATTCGGCTTTGTCCGTGATGTCCTCCTGATTGCCGTCGCGATATACCGCCTGCAGCTTCAACTGCTCGGACGAGCCGATCTGGAAGTTGACCCTGGCGCTGCTCACAACGAGCATGGTCGGAAGATCGACGGCTACCGTACCGGTTACGGTCTTCCCTCCGTAGCTTGCCGAAAGCTTCGCTTCCCCGCTCTTGTATGCCGACACTTTGCCGCCGACGACATACGCAACGGCGCTGTTGTCCGTCGTCCAGACTGCCTGGGCGGTCACATCCTCCTCCGAACCGTCGGCATATGTCGCAACCAGCGTCACCTGCTTCGTTTCACCGGTTTTCATGGAGACAAAATCCTCGCTCAGCTCCAGGCGGCGGGGCACGTCGACATCGACGAACGCCGATACCGTCTTGTTGCCGTACTTTGCCGTCACCGTCGCTTCGCCGGTTGCGTTGCCGCTGATTTTGCCGCCGATGACATAGACGATGCCCGGGTCGCTCGACGTCCATTCCGCTCTCGCCGTAATGTCCTCGGTGCTGCCGTCGGCGTATGTCGCCGTCAGCTTCAGCTGTTCCGTCCCGCCTTTTTTGATGAACAGGCTTTCCTGATCGAGAGCGATCTTGATGGCATGATCCACATCGACTTTGATCGTAGCCGACTTCGTGCCGTAGCTGGCCTTAATCGTCGTCAAGCCGGGACCGTAGCCCGTAATCTTCCCTTTGATCACGTCGGCCACCGCCTCGTCCTCAGAGGACCAATCCGCTCGTTCCGTCACATCCTCGACGGTTCCGTCCGGATATGTCGCAAGCAGCTTGACCGTCTGCGAATCCCCCTGCAGCAAGGACAGCTGCGTCTGCTCGGGATCGACCCGCTTGACGATCTCGACATTCACCGGAATCGTTACGCGCTGATTGTTGAAGCTGGCCGAAATGGTCGTGCTGCCCGAGCTGTGGCCCGTCACCAGGCCGTTAACGACCGTCGCCACGCTGCCATTCTCGATATTCCAATCGGCCTTCGCCGTTACATCCTCTGTGCTGCCGTCGTCATAGTATGCGGTAAGCTTGACTTGCTCCGACTGGCCTTGGCGCAGATCGATGAGCTGCTTGTCCTTGATCAGGGAGCGAACCCGCTTCGTTACCGTGACATTGACGATCACGGTCTTGCCCATATAGGTAGCCGTAATGACGGCTTTGCCTTCTTTTTTGGCCGAGATGGACCCGGCATATACGGTTGCAACCTCCGCATCGCCCGTGCTCCATTCCGTCTTGACCGTTACGTTCTCCGTCGCTCCGCTTACGTATACAGCCGTAGCGGTCAATGATGCCGTACCGCCGACCTCCAGCGAAACCTCGTTTTTGTTCAGCACCAGATTGGATATTTGCTCCTGAGCGGCGAGCGCCGTGCCGCCGAAACCGCTTGTCGCCAACGCAAGCACAAGCACCAATACCAGCCATCTCATCATTCGATGCCGCAATGTATCCTTCTCTCCTTCCCTTGGTCCGCATAATCTAAACTGAACCATACCTGATTTATATCGGCAATGATTGACATTTTTTTTAGATCAGGGTGAGAGAAAAATGAAGCGGTCAGGCTCATCCCGCCCGGAGTTGCCTTCATTATTGGCCCAAGGGGGAAACTCGCTTAAAATGGGGGATATGCGACAAACGCTCGGCCGGCGCACTGAAGGGAATGACGGCGGCTTTTTCCGGGATGTCGATTCTGGAAATGTGTATACCCTCCAGGCAATCGCTGCACCACAGCAGCAAAAAGCCTATCCTTCTCTCGGCATCTCCCACAAATTGATGGCCGATCTTGCCGCTCCCGCAGCGCGGACAGCGCAGCTCGTCAGGAGCCGCCGCTTTTACGATTGCGGCCAGCCTTAACCACTCCTTAAACAATGGATTGACCGTAGACTTCGCCTCCCTTGCTTTGCTGCCTTTCATGATGCCATATTGTCAGGCTGCCTTCAATCCGCGCGGTCGGCTACTTCATCTTGGCCTGGACGATGAGACGATGGGTCGCGTTAATGACCGGATCGCAGGTGATCAAGGTGAGCAGCTTGTCGCTGCCGTTGTGACCGAGCACCGATACATCGTCCGGCTTGACGATCCGCTGCCTGGTGACGGTGTAGACGTATGTTTGGCCTGCCGTGCGGATAACGATCTCGTCGCCTTCCTTCACTTCGTCGAGCCGATTGAACAGCCTTCCTTTCGTCCGCGCCCGATGAGCGGCAATCGCCGCATTGCCGACCTCGCCGAGCGGAGCCGTCTCCGTCATGTGCGCAGCGGCACGGGCCATATTGGCCTCCGTGGCTCCTTCCAATACCGGAAGCTTGACGCCGATCGAAGCGATCTCGATCGTGGCGATCGCCCGCTGCCGGATTTTATCGTCTATGGAAGCGGTGGCGGAAGGGGCCTCGCTCGCTGCGTCGGCAGGCGCCGGCGCTTCCTCCTGCGCTCTTTCGCTCTCCTCGCCGAGCAGGCGGGAGACGCGCATATAGCCGTCGACAAGTCCCGGGCCGGCGGCAGGTGTTAACGAGAGCGCCGCTTCCTGGCGCTCTGCTTCCTGCAGCAGCGCCTCAGTCTCCCTGTCCGCCTTCCATTCCATCAGCCATGGCGAAGCCATGACCGCTATGCCGAGCGCGATCAACGAACAAGAAAGAAACCGAACTCGCATCATGCTCCCCCTTCACTTTGCCAAGCGCTCAAAAGTTAAAACAGCTCCCCCTGCCCTGCTTCCAGGACAAGGGGAGCCGTGACGCCAATCGGCTCTTATTGTTTCGTCATCCGTTTGCGGCCGATCCATACGCCGAGAGCAATCAGCGAAAGACCTGCCAAATAATACGGATAACGGCTTGCTTCGCCGGTTTTCGGAAGCGTCGGCACCGGCTGCTGCGGAACCGGGCTTGGCGCTGCCGGCGTTTCCGGTACCGGATTCGGATCGCCGCCGCCGCGCGGCACATCCTCATCCACGATATCGACGGTCGACGTTCCCGGACCTTCGGTCGAAGGCGTCGGAGGCGTCGGCCCGCCCAACGGGACATCTTCATCCGGCACATCCACTTCGCCGCCGGGCGGCGTTCCCGGATTCGCCGGAGCTTCAGGCTGTCCTGGATTCGGAGTGCCCGGCGCTGCCGGAGTATCGGAACCCGGCGGAGTGCCCGGATCGCGCGGATCGTTGGGACCACTCGGATCGCCGGGATCATCGGAATCGTCCGAATCGTCATCCGGGTCCGATGGGCTGCCTGGGTTGCCCGGGTTACCTGGGTTGCCCGGGTTGCCAGGCTCGCCGGGACCGGCCGGATCTTCCTTCGCATTCGTTACAACGATCGCCACGACATTGCCGCCATTTAATGTATCGGCATTGACCGTAACGTCGTACTTCGTCTGCACTGCGACATAACCTTGCGGTGCGAGCAGCTCCTCCAGCACGTAGTCGCCGTAAGGCAGATTGCCGAACAGCAGCCTGCCGTCCTCGCCTGTCGTCAGCTCGATCGCGGCCCGCTGTCCCGCCTTGTCGGAAAGCTTGAACCGCGCTCCCGCCAACGGCTTCGCCGGATCGTCTTCGTCCACCTTCGTCACTTCGATGCCGCCGGTCGGTTCGTTCGGCTCGCCGGGCTTTCTCGCGTTCCTGACGACGATGGTCACAACGCGGGTATCCGCATCGACCTTCACGTCATACTTCGTTTGCTCCGCAACATAACCTTCCGGAGCGATCAGCTCCTCCAGCACATACTCGCCGTAAGGCAACTGGTCGAACAGCAGCTTGCCGTCCTCGCCTGTCGTTTTTTCGATGGCGTCCCGCTTGCCCGCTTTGTCGGAAAGCTTGAACCGCGCTCCCGCCAGCAGCTTTGCCGGATCGTCCTTGTCTACCTTCGTCACCTCCAGGCTGCCTTTCGGATCAACCGGATGGCCGGGGTCGACAGGCGTATCCTTGACGTTGGCGACGGTAATCTTCTTCACGCCGCCTTCGCTCTTAATGCTGGAGTTGATCGTAATCTCCTGCTTCGCTTCTACGATCTTATATCCTTCGGGCGCGGCCAGTTCCTCCAAAATATAGTCGTCATACAGCAGCTTCGCAAACAAAATCTTGCCGTTCTCGTCGGTCGTTTTGACGATTGGCGGACGCTTTTCCTTTTTGTCGTACAGTACAAATTTTGCTCCCGCCAGCGGCTTCGCCGGATCGTCCTTGTCAACCTTCGTAACTTCCAGACTGCCTGTTTCGCCGCTGCCTGAACCGGAACCGTAGGAAACGCGGACAATGATTGACTCCGTCGTTTCCCTCGTTTCGGTCGTCAAATTTTCGCCTTCGAGCTTGACTTTATTTTTCACCTCGGCTTTATCCTCTGCCTGGATAAAAGACTGATACTCCAAAATATATGCCGAGGAAATATCTTTCAGGAAAAGCAGCTCGAACGATTCCCGGTCTCCGCTTCTCGTGATGGTTAACGTATAGTCCGTGCCTTTGACCAGCTCATTGGTCTCATCTTTGATCGCATTGCCGCTGTTATCGATCCTGGTGGCATAGAGACGGAACGAATCCTCGATCAGAATCTGGTTCGCGCTCGGCTCGTCGATCATTTTGGCTTTCCAAATATGCGACTGGCCTTCGTTGATGCGAATGGTCCAATCGATTTTATTGCCGTTCTGCTTACCGCTTTTCTTCACATACTCGCCGCCATGAGGAATGGTTACTGAGCCTTTCCATGCCGCAACTTTCTTGCTGCCATCCCACAGCTCCGCAGTATTGGCAATATGTTTCTCAATCACCGCGCCCTGCAGCGATGTTTTAAACTCAATCCAGTAAGCCGCCGCCATCGGATTCTTAAATTGCACAGACAGCTCGTTTCCGTTCGCGGCCGACGGTACGGTGACCTCGTACTGGTCTGCCGGCACTTCCGCGCCCTTCTTGACTCCATTCCAGCCGCCTGTCAGCTCCATCTCGTATACTTTCAGCGAATTCGGCACGAGCGTCTGACCTTGCTTCAGAACGTCCGTCACTTTCGCTTCGTTCAGCGCAGCAAGATTGTAGTTCAGCTTGATGTTCCACGCGATCTCTTTGCTGACCGGATAGTAAGTGCCGTCTTTTCCGCCGTTATTCTTCGTATAATCATCCGGCCTAAAGTTCGCATAACGGTCTATCGGCCCTTTATTCTGGCCGCTCTCGACCCAGGTCATGACAGCTTTATTTAAGAAATAATCGCCCTTTAACCAATCTAACCAATCGATGTTGAACTTCGTTGCATACTCGACGACATACTCCGTGCTGATCGTTGTGAAAAACTCGATGACGAAGCCATCGCGCCCCTTATCGGTGACTTGATAGTCGCTCTTGGGCACTTCATTCCCGTTTGTTGTTACGACGACCGAATCCGGAATGAATTCAAGACCGCCGTACGGGAACGTATCGGTGATGACGACGTTGTCCATGCTGTACTTGCCGTAATCCGGCCTTTTATCGCCGTTGATCGTAATGCGCCACTTGGCTGTTTTGGCAGCGTAATTGACGCTTGTGTTCTGTTTGCTCAATGCACGGCTGGTGTACTCCGGAGTCTTGACTTCATGTGACGAATCTCCCGAGACGACTTTGTTCGTTACCGGCTGCCTGTCGCCGCCCGTCCGATCGACCGGCTTCGTTATATAGACGATGGTGTACGGCGAATTGATGTCGTTATGAAATTGTAACGTAAACCCGTGCGCTTCTGTGATGAGAGTGTACTCGGAGCTGTCAAGCTCATCTTCCGGCTTCGTCGAATTCCCGTTGTACACTTTGAGCGAACCGGCAACAAGCGTATGATTGTCGCTGAATTTGTCCGTAATGACCGCTTTACTTTTCTCCACGTTCGCTTCATTAAAATTGTACTTCACGGTCCATGTCGCAACACCGGTAGACCAGTCCAGGATGCACGATTTACTCAAAAACTTGCCGCGGTCTACCGTAACCGTCGCGGTCGCTTCCGCATCTGCCCTGTCGTCGCCAGACAATATCGCCGTATTTTTAAAGGTCAGCTTCTCGGCCGAATGATTGCCGGTCAGCTTCGTCGAGAAGCGAATTTCGTAGGCTTTGCTGATGGTCTCGTCATTGAACGCAAGCTCCAGCTTGGCGCCGCCGTTTGTTTCAAGCGAATACTTGCCGGCATCTGCCTTGTCGCCTGTCTTGGTCGAGCCGTCGCCGTTTACCTGCAAGTGATAAACCTCAACGGAGTCTGCGATTAGCTCCAATCCGCCAGGGATCGCATCGGCAACGACCGCATTCTTGATTTTGTCCAGCGTCGTATTGATCTTGACCGTCCAATGGATCAGGTCTTTGCCAACCGCGTAGCCTTGCTTTTCGATCAGCTTTCCGCCCTTCGGCTTCAGATGGACGATCACGGTCTGCTCGCCGCTTCTTACGGGAATGGATATGACGATTTCTGTGCTGCCTTTAACGATCTCCTCTTTGAACTCCGTCCAAATTTCCAGCTTGCCGCTGACGTTGGAATGGTTCTCGACGTAGTCATTGAAGGTCATGACAACTTTCCCGTTCCGATCGACCGTAAACCGGCCAACGTCTCCCTGGTCGGCTGCGAGCGGCTCGTCAATGTCCGTAAAAATAGCAAACTGCGCCGGCAGCTGGAACGTAAATGTGCTTTCATTCTTGTAGTCGTGTCCGTTCGGAAGCGCCCATTCGTAGCTGAGCTTGACCGCTTCGCCAATGTTCAAGGCATTGTCCGGGTTGTATACCGCGTCGATCACGGTACCGTCCTTATCGGTCAATACGACTTTCGTTAAAATGCTGTCCGGATTAGCAACCGGCGCTGCGGGTGCCGGGCCATAAACGGCATTCGATACGCTCCCGTACACGGATGCCTGAACGCTGGCATCGCTCATCCAAGCAGACGTGCCGAATATCGTTTGAAACAGAAGCAGCAGCGCCACTACGATTCCGCCTAGTTTTTTCTTCATGTTCTCTCCTTCGGCCTTTCCATCAACCTAAAATATTCGGTTTCGACTTTTGTGATCATAAACGTGAGCAAACGGGCAACACACCCATTACATCAGACTTTTACCGCAAACAAAATGCATGCCGATAAGGAATAATCCGTCCATCACCTCCGATATCTTTGCAGCGCGGCACAGAAGAGCGATTGGCTTAACAGAATCAAACTTTTTTGCAGTATACTCCCCAGATCTCAACAATTTCTCTACAACCTAAAAAAGCCTTGGACATCCGTCCAAAGCTTGACATTCACATATGTTATTGTATTAATAATGCTTTGCGGCAAAATAGCGGGAGGCGTCTTTGATCATTCCAGCAGCTGCCCCGTTGCCCTGCCAGCCCGCATCGACCGTCGTGTCAATGGTCACCCATTGCCCGCCGATGTAAACCTCGTTCCAGGAATGATACACCGAGACGTAATCCGAATTCCCCATGACGAGCTTGGCCGGAATGCCGACGCTTCTGAGCATGGAAGCGAATAACGAAGCGTAATCGTAGCATATCCCTTGCTGCCTTGCGATCGTGCGGTCGATATCCGGAACATAATCGGTCAAATCGCCGGCTGCGAGAGCCTCGTCATATCGAATCGTTCCGACGATATAATCGTAAATAGCCCGTACTTTCTCTGCATCGGATTGCGACGATCGGGTCAGCTCCTTCGCCAGTTGAACAGCCTGACTCGTCTCGCTCCAGCGAATATTTTGCACAGAGCCCAAAAAAACTGCGTTGCCATTGGCCAGTTGAAGCGGAACCATCGCTTCTCGAACAATCTTATATTTAGTGCCGCCAACTTGCTCCAGCACGGAAATCGTATAATCGCCGTTGCCCATCTGCAGCGGGAACGCTTCCTCCAGCTTGTCCGGCGAAAGCGTGTAAGTGTACTTTCCCTGCTCTTTCGCAATCATGAGCTTTGTCTTGACGCCAGGCGTCACGTCATGCCGGATGACGATCACACCGCGATCCAGCTGTTCCAAACTCAGCCATTCGCCAGACTGTACGGCTTGTACGACCGGCGCACACACCAACAACGCGAAAAGTGCCACAATAAAGAACACTGTTTTGCGCATGCTGAGAACCCCTTTCGGCGGCCAGGCTGCCATTGACGTCTCGTCAAGAAGGCCCTATAGCTTTGCGTCCTTGCCTTTCGACAAGTTTGCTATTATCGTATGAGAGTTTCACAGATTTGGTTTGTACATTTGTTCGAGAAAAACAAAAAAAAGCCAAAATCGTTCGGTAGCTGGCTGCCATTTGACGACTAGTCAAGAAGGCCCTGTAGCTTTGCGTCCTTGCCTTTCGACAAGTTTGCCATTATCGTGACAAGCTTTTTCCTGCGATAATCATATCAAATGTCTCGATTTCTAGCAAGAGAAAAATCTTCGTTCCTCGAAAGCGCTGGAAAAAGAGCATTCAATTGGCCGCCTGGCTGCCGCCGCGCTCCTCCGCGTAGCGGTTCTTGCGGCACGAGCCGGGCATGCTCGGGCGCCCAGCGGGGCGGTCCGTATTTGCGCAAATATCCGAGCCGGTTCACGTATTCGTCAAGCGGAGCCTCGTTGTGCAGGCTTTCCAGCAGCCGCCAGCACGCATGCACATCGTTCAGCGCCCGGTGCGCCCCTTCGAAGGACGCGCCGTATCGCTCGCAGAGCGCCGACAGCGTGTACGGATAATGAGACCGGTCGCGGGCGACGGTGAGCGTATCGATGAACGGATTAGTGAACGAGCGGCCGGCCAGCCGCTGCAGCGTATAGTGCAGGAAGGCCAGATCGAAGGCCGCATTATGCGCAACGATCAGGTTATTGCCGATGAACCGGTTCAAAATTTTGAACGCCGTCACCTCATCCATCCCATGCTCCAAATCGTCGTCCGTCAGGCCGGTAATTTCGGTAATTTTCCGCGGCAGCGGCTTGTCGTACGGAATGACGGTCCGAAACTCGCTGGCGATGCGGCCGTCCATGACGCGAATAGCCGCCATCTCGATGACGCGGTCGTTACGCGGATCAAGCCCTGACGTCTCGAAATCGAGCACTGTAATGCTTCTCAGCATAGCGTCCGCCTCCTCTTTGAATGTATGGTAACCCTTTCCTATCCTTATTCACTTCTCCTTCGCTGCCCATTTTCCCTTCTATTCTAACCATCTATTTCTAACGCTAGCGACGAACGCTATTTTGCTGAGTCGTACCCTCTTTAAAATGTAGCGCAGGCCGGGAAGCGCTATTTTGTCAAAAATATTGAATCGGGTTGCCCAACATGCGAAATAAGGCTGCTCGCCTGCCTTACAACAAAAAAACGACCCAGCGCCCACAGCGCCGGGTCATCCGCCCGAATCGGACCAAAACGGTTACTTCCGCAGCTTGAGATAAGACTCCTTGTACTCGGCCATGATCTTCTCGCCGCCGGCTTTTTTCCATTTCTCGACCTCGGCCTCATAGCCGGCCTCGTCGATTTTGCCCATGATGAACTTCGTCTGCGCGTCCATCATTTGCTGCTCGAGCTCCTGGCCGCGCTCGGAGAAGGTCGGCGACGTCAGCGTCAGCGCCGGGTTCGGGACGATGTAATTGATGCCGTCCAGCTCCATCTTCGTGCCTTTCTCGCCGATCGGCACATCCTTGAGCGGCGTGACGTTGTAGCCCTCGAGCACGGTCAGGTTATCGCGGTATGGTTTGACCTCGCGCTGGAAGATGTTGAAGCCGTCACCGATGAATTCGACCTTGTTGTCGCTCGTTTTGCCGTAGTGCCGCCCTTCGATGCCGCGCAGCAGCAGCGTGGACATTTCCGGGTCCATCAGCTTGTCGAGGAAGCCGAGGATTTGCTTTGCCTCCTCCTCCGTCTTGACCGAAGACTTCGGAATGACGAGGAAGCCGTTGTTGCCGTTCTCCGAGGCGATACGGATGCCTTGCGGGCCTTCGAAGCTGGCGACGTCGACCACCGCGTTCGGGTTCGTCTTGTTCAGGCGGTCCTGCTGGCTCTTGCCGTTGGTCGCTACCCCGAAGCGGACGCCGATTTTGTTCGAATCGAAGCCTTTCTCCACCTCCGACGAGTCGGCGACGGCGAAATCCTGGTTGATCAGCTTCTCCTCGTACAGCTTGCGGAACAGCTTCAGCACATCCATAAATTCCTTGGTGACGAATTCCGGCGTAAAGTTGCCTTCGCTGTCGACGCCCCATTTGTTCACGCCGCCCTGCGAGACGGCGAGCCGGGTCAGCATGGAGGCCTGGCCTGAATTGTACGTTTTGTGCAGCGCGATGCCGTAGGTGTCGTCCTTGCCGTTTTTATCCGGATCGTTCAGCGTCAGCGCTTTCAGCACGTTGTACCATTCGTCGATCGTCTTCGGGATCTGCAGCCCGAGGTTGTCGAACCAATCCTTGCGGTATACAATCGCGCCACGGCCCATGTTGCGGTACAGCGGCACGCCGTAAATTTTGCCCTCGACCGAAATATTTTCGTAAAATTGCGGGTTTTGCGCGCTCAAGTTTTTGTAGTCCTTCAGCCACGGCCCGATCTCCCAGAACAGGTCGGATTCGATCGCGTTGACGACGTTCGGCCCCTGCACAACCCTCAGCAGCTTGGGCATTTCGTTCGAGGCCAGCATGACGTTGATTTTATCGTTATACGCGGCGCTCGGAATCCACTGGATGTCCAGCTTCGTATTCGTGTATTTTTCGATCAGCTGCTCGACTTCGTTACCCTTGGCCGGAATGTCGCCGACCTGCGAGATGCCGATGCTCAGCTGGAGAGGGGCGTCGCCTCCGCCCTGCGGGGCTGCTGCGCCCGGCGTTTCTTCCCCACTGCTGCAGGCCGCCGCCAGCACCGCCGTGCCGAGCACAGCCGAGGACAGCAAAGCGAACTTCGTTCGGTTGGACTTCATAGAATGACCTCCCTAATTGTATCTTGGAATTTATCCCTTAACCGATCCGAGCATGACCCCTTTGGCAAAATGCTTCTGCAAGAAGGGGTACACGACGATAATCGGCAAAGTGGCGAAAACGATAACGGCCATCTTGATCGTCAGCGGCTGAATGTACATTTCGTCGATGCTCGTATCGCCGATCCGGCTGTTGGCGTTAATGATGATCTCCCTCAGCATGACCTGAATCGGCCACTTGGTGTTGTCGTTGATGTACATGATCGCATGGAAGTATTTGTTCCAGTGATCGACCGCATAGAACAGGCCGAAGGTAGCGATGGCCGGCAGCGACAGCGGAAGCACGATGCGCATCAAAATGCCGACATCGTTGCAGCCGTCGATTTTCGCGGAGTCCTCCAGACCTTCCGGGATTTGCTGGAAAAAGTTTTTCAGCACGATCAGATTGAAGGCGCTGATCGCGCTCGGAATCATCAGCGACCAGAGCGAATCGATCATATGAAGCGAGCGGACGACATAATAGGTCGGGATCAGGCCGCCGCTGAACAGCATCGTGAACAGCACGCCCAGCAAAATGTACTTGCGGCCCCGCAGCGTCGGGCGGGACAGCGGATACGCCAGCAGCGCCGTGAAGACGAGGTTGATGAACGTCCCGAGCACTGTAACGTAGATGGACACCCCCAGGCTGCGCACCAGCGTATTGGTCGAGAAAATGTACTCGTATGCGGCCAGCGAGAACTCCTTCGGGTACAGGATGAAGCCGCCTTCAGCGACGATATGCGGGGCCGTGAAGGAGACGGCCAGCACGTAAATGAACGGTACGATGCAGATAAGCCCCGTCAGCATCAGCAGCGTGTAGTTGACGGCGTCGAAGATGCGGTTGCCCCATGTTTTGTCTTGCGTCATGACAATTCCCCCTTTCCGGCGCGCAGCCCTAGTACACGCCTTCTTCTCCGAAACGCTTGGCCAGCCAGTTCGCCCCGAGCACGAGCACGAGCCCGACCGCCGATTTGAACATGCCGACCGCCGCGCTGTAGCTGAACTGCGCCTGCGTCAGCCCTTTGATATAGACGTACGTGTCGAACACCTCGCCCACCTCGCGGTTCGTGGACGTCAGCATCAGGAAAATATGCTCGAAGCCGGAGTCCAGGAAGCTGCCGAGGCGGAGGATGAACAGAATGACGATGGTGCTGCGGATCGCCGGCAGCGTAATGTGCCACAGCTGTCTCCAGCGCCCCGCCCCGTCCATCCGCGCCGCCTCGTACAGCTGCAGATCGACGCCGGCCAGCGCCGCCAGGAATATAATCGTGCCCCAGCCGACTTCTTTCCAGATCGATTGGCTGACGATCATCGTTCGGAACCATTCGGGAGCCAGCAGGAACGGAATCTTTTCGCCGGTAAGCGCATACACAATTTCGTTGACGAGTCCGCCCTCGGTCGTAAACAAAATATAGAAAATACCGACCACGACGACCCACGATACGAAATGGGGAATGTACACCAGCGTCTGGACAAACCGTTTGAAGCGTTCCCTGCGCACCTCGTTCAGCATGAGTGCCAGCACGATGGGCAGCGGGAAGAAGAAGATCAGATTGTACACCGCCAGCAGCGAGGTGTTGCGAAACAGCATCCAGAACTGCTCTTCGCCGAAAAAACGTTGAAAATGCTTGAAGCCAACCCACGGACTGCCCGAGAAGCCAAGATGCGGCTTGAAATCCTGGAAAGCCATGATGAGCCCGTACATCGGCACATATTTGAAAATAACGAAATAAAGAATGCCGGGCAAAGCCATCAAATACAGCCAGCGATCCTTGACGAGATCCTTCATCCAGGCAAGCCGGCGATTTCTGCGGGCGCTGGGCCGGACATCGGCAGTAGTCTGTGTAGTAGCCTGTGTCGTCATCTAAGGCGCCTCCCTTCGTCGTTGTGCCCTCATTATCGGGGAGTGCGCCGTAACATGCTATACACCGAATGCAACTTGTTCCGTCCGCCATGCCGCAGGCCAAGCCCGGCGCAGACAGAGGATCGCCGCCATTGACCGGATTTAACCTGCGATGAACCGGATATAACCTGCAGCCAGATGGCGGCAAAAAGGCCGGAGCAAGGCGTCATCGCCCCGTCCGGCGCAGCTTGGTCATTCTGGCGTCACTTAGGCTCGTTTCTTTCCCGATATTGTCCCGGGGTCATCCCGACCACCTTGCGGAACATGCGGATGAACGCCGTCGTGTTTGAATAATTCAGCCTCTCCGAGATGTCCGACAGCTTCATCGTCGTCGTATCGAGCCATTCCTTGGCCAAGTTCATGCGGTATTCCGCCAAATATTCGCTGAATGGAATCCCCATTTCTTTTTTGAACACGCGGCTCAAATAGACCGGATGAAAGTTCAGCTCGGCGGCGCACGCCTCCAGCGTAATGTCCTGATCGTAGCGCTGCTGCACAAGGCTGACCATCCGCTGGACGATGCCGGCATACTGGGATTCGGCCTGCCGGTTCAGGAAGGCGAGCACCGGTGCGAGCAGTTCCCTTTTGAACCAGTCGCTAATATCCTCCACCGTGTTCAGCTTCATCAATTGCTTGTACAATGCCCGCTCCCCCAGTACCTGATTCGCGATACCGCCCTGCTCCTGAATGAGCTGGCACATGCGCGAAACAAGCTGCATCATGTAAACGTGATATTCGCCCACGCCCGGATTGCGAGTCACCAGCTCCGCCATGTAGCGGTCGAAGCATTGCTCCGCCTGCTCCGCATCGCCCAGCTTCAGCGCCTTGACGAGCTGCTCTTCGTTCCATTTCAGCTGCGTATAAGCGGCAGCGGCAGCTTCGTTCGGCTCGGCTTGGATATCGTCGTAATGCAGAATGAGCCGGTTGCCCAAATAAATGCGCCGCTTCAGCGCCTCCAGCCCTTCGTTATACGCGCGAACGGCTTCCGACGCTTTATCGAAGGGCCGGCTGATGCCGATGCTGACCTGCACCTGCAGAAACTCCCACACCTTGGCCCGAATCTGCTCCGCCATCCGGTAGCAGTACGCCTTCAGCTCCTCGTCGGTGTCCATGTCGCCGGCCAGCAGCGTCACCTGGGACTGCTCCAGCAGCACGGGGCTGAATCGCAGATTCGCAGGAATGATTTCGCTGACCATATTATGAATCGCGAACAAGAGCAGCTCCTTGTCATGCTCCCGATAGCGCGTATCCTGCAGCGTGTCGATCTGCAGCGTCAGCACGACAAGCCGCCGCCACTCCGTCGGAAAGCCGAACAGCCTGCTCCGGTAAGCGAAGTCGCTCTCGGACAGCTGGCCGGCGAACAGCTTCAGCACAAGAAACTCCTTCAATTGCTGGAATTGGCCCTGCATCTGCTGCTGAAGCTGCTGGCCCGCGCTGAACAAGGTGCGAAACCGTTCCTCCAGCGAGGTGAACTCGTCCGCGGGATCGGCTCCGCCGGCCTGAACGCCCGCCGTCATTTGCGACAGGCGCCGGATCGGCGAATACATTCGGCGGCTGCCCTGCCAGGCAAGGATACCGACGATGACGAGAATGACGCTGCAGGCGACGAAGGTGGCGACAGCGATTTTGCCCGTCTCCCGGGTGATCTGCTCCAGCGACACCGCCGACACATAGATCCAGCGGTTATACGGCGAGAAGCGGTAAGAGAACACCATCTCCCGGCCGTCCACCTCCTCCTGCCAGAAACCGTTCTCGCTGCCCGTCGCCTTCGCCGCCTGCGCGATCCTGGCGTTAACCGGCCCGTAAGGATTGCCGGAGAGGTCGTTCCCGTATATAAAATCGACCCCTTCGCTGTCGATGACATAAATATCGCCCAGCCGGTCGTTCTCCGCAGCGAGCAGCGTGCTGAACTGCGATTTGAGCATTTCGATCACGAGGTAGCCTTTGGGCTGCTGCGTAAAGGGGAGAATCGGCAGCTTGTACACCATGCGGATCGTCGGGCTCCCCGTCGCCCCAATCTCGCCGTCCGGACCGGGCTGAGGCGCCCCGATATCCCAAAACAAGGCGTTCGGCTGCTTCGCATAATGCTCCAGCCGGTCCCGGAACGGCAGCTCCGCAAGCGGAATTACGCTGGTAAAGCCGATCGCCCAGCCCTCCTGAATGCCGATCAAATACCCTTCGCTAATGCCTGGAAGCGTTTGCAAATTGGCTAATCCCGTATACAAATTGCGCACCCGAATAAAATCGGACACATCGAGCGGCTCGTTCATCGCCGACGCAACTTGAGGGGAATTGGCATATTGAATCGCCGTCAGCTCCAGCGTCTTCATCGCCTGCTCGACGCGCATCTGCGTCTGCCTAAGCAGTTGCATATTGCCCTCTTTCGTCTTTTCCTCCACGTCCCCGGCCGCAATATAATAGGAAAAGAGACCGAGGGCAAGCACAGGGACGGCGCCGATCAGCACGCCAAAAGCGAGCAGCAGCCGCTTGTAGCGCGGAATGCGCCAGGCGTATCTCCATTCTGCAATCATCGGATGCATCGCCCTTTCGGTCAATGATGGTACCTTCCATTTTAGCAAAAAATTTGTATTCGCAACATAGCAATTTCCGTTCCTCCTTCGTTCCTCCTTACATAGCGGATGCAAGAATGCGGCGGCCACAAGAAACGAACCCCCGATCCGCTGCACGCGGGTATCAGGGGTTCGACAAGATAAATGAACCGGCCGGTTTAAGACCGGCTGATGCTAATTCAGCTGCTTCAGGAACCGCTTGACCGTACCGGACGGCGTCTCCAGCAGCTCGTACATTTTCACGTGGTTTCTCGATCCGAGCCAATCGAAGCGGATGCCGGAAAATACAACCTGATTTTTGCCGTTAGCCAGTTTTTCGGCGCCGATGAACGGCACGTCCGTCGTCGCGATGACGTTCTCGTATTCGTCGAGCAGCTCGAAGTGGGCCTTGACCGCATTCGCATCGACGACGAGCGGCTCCTGCCACTGCGCCATATTTTCCATCTTCATCGTATAGCTGTAGGTGCTTGAGCCATACGTCGTATAGACGTTGAAATCTTTGATCCGCATGGCGAACGGATAGAAGTTCATCGTTTCGCTGTTTTCCAGCCCCTCGTCCGTCCGCAGGGAGATCGGGAAGGAGGCGATCGTCAGCTTCTTCGCAGCGGCCGACGTTTCGTCCGTTACGCGCATCATGAACGAATCGCCGACATCGGACGTGCCCAGCATGTACGAATGCATGACCATCGCGCTCGTGTTGGGAGCGATCGTCTGCCCCTCCGCCGCTTTCGCGACGCCGCTGAAAATTTGGCCGTTCGGCGCGACGAGCTCCGTCGTCCATTCCGGCAAGGGCAGCGAGCGGTCTCCCCGGTTGGTCAGCTTGAACTTGGCGACGGCCGTCGGATAGCCGGTGCTCTCGTTCTCATACAAGCGCAGGTCGGCCAGCACGACCTCCAGGTTCTCTTCCACGATGCCGCCGACCGGCAAATGAAGCGGCTGCCCGTACTGATAGCCGACAATCATGCCGGAATCGCCGCCGTAAGCCGAGGCGCCGGCCAGATCGGCCACGAACAGCGGAAGCTGCAGCCCGCCTGCGGCGGTCTCCGTTCCTCCCGCCGCCTTGTTCTCGAGCAGCGCGAGCTGAACGTCGTCCTCTGTCGCCGCCTTGGGCAGCACCGCCTGGAAGTAATAGGAAGCGGTCTCGCCGGGCGACAGGAACGAAGGATGCGCCGACGTATCCGTCGCCTGCGCCTGCGCTTCCCCGGAGCGGGTCTGGAACGAGGCGACCAGCGCGGGAACGGCGACAGCGCGGGACGTATCGTTGCTCAGCGCGACCCTGGCGCGCACGGTCGCTTCGTCTCCGGTGGCCGACAACGTCGCGGAGTCGAGCTTCACCGTCAGGCCGTCGCTGCCGTCATCCAGCAAGTAAGCGGCCGACTCCCGAACCTTCCGCGGCTGCAGCAGATCGGCGAGAGCGAACGTTCCGGCCACCCATTCCTCCGCTCCCGCCACAGCCGCCGTATACAGCTGCAGCTTCAGCCCGCCATCTGCCGAAGGCGCCCCGGGAAGCGCCGACCGCAGCGTAAGCTTGCGGCTCTTGCCGGGCAATAGCGGCTGATCGGCGCCGTACACGACCGTCGCCGCATACTGCTGGCCGCTCTTGTCCGTCAGCCTGTATTTCAGCCCGTCAGGCAGAGACAAGCTCGTATTCCCGGCGTTTTCGGCAAGCAGCTCCACATACAGCTGCATCGTATTGCCTTCAAACACCGGGTACGCCCGCTCGGGGCGGAAGATGACCGTCGAATCGTCGGGCAGCGAGGCGTCGGCCTTCTTGAGTTGAAGCGCCGTTTCCTGCACGGGGCGGCCTGCTTCCCCGAGTGCGGGGGCGACGTTCAGCGAACCGATATCCTTCATGAAATTCGCCAGGCTTAAGTCCCATTCGAATATGGTCACCTTCAGCCCCCGCGCGTCCGGCGAACCGGAAAGCTGCGACAGAAACCGGAAGTCCTGCGACTGGCCCGGCTCGACGCGGGCCGTCTGCCTGCTGAGCAGCTGCGCCGCATAGCTGCTGCCGGGCGCATCGGCGACGCGGACGCCGTAACGGTTGAAATCGACGGAGCTCCCGCCACCGTTATGCAGCCTGAGCGTAAAGCGCAGCGCGGCGTCTCCCGCTCCCGCGGAATAGACCGCCTCCTCCAAAGTAAAATAGACGGACGCGTTCAGAAAGACGCCTTGCTTGCCGGCCTGCGCCGCAGGCGCGGCAAGCGGCGAGCCGAGCAATACTAATGCCAATACCATGACAAGCCAGCTTCGGCCGAACCGAAGCATGGCGCTGCGCAAATTCCGCATTGTCCGTAATCCCTCCTCATTATGCCGTTAATCCACGCGGAGCGCGTCGATCGGTTTCAATCGCGATGCTTGACGGGCCGGATACAGGCCGAAGACGACGCCGACCAGCACCGAGAACAGGAACGCGTACATGCCGATATCTAGCGACACGCTGGTCGGCTGGTTCGGATTGATCAGCGGCCAGCCGTACGAGGCGCCGATGCCGAGCAGCAGGCCGAGTAGCCCGCCCAGGCCGCTGATGACGACCGCCTCGGTCAGGAACTGGGCCATGATGTGCCAGCGCTTGGCGCCGATCGATTTGCGGATGCCAATCTCCCGGGTCCGCTCGCTGACCGTCACCAGCATGATGTTCATGATGCCGATGCCGCCGACGAGCAGCGAAATGCAGGCGACGCTGATCATCTGATTCGTCAGCGTGCTCGAGGCCGCTACTCGCGCGTTCATCAATTCTTCCTGATTCATCACGATGTAACCGGAGGTGCTCTTGAATTTATAGCTCAAATACTGTTTGATCGTCGAATCGGCCACCGGCACCTGATCGCTGCTGGGCGCTTCGATGTACGTCGTGCGGATGCTGCCCAGCTTGAATACTCTGCGGGCCGTCTCCAGCGGCACGATCACCGCATCGTCCACCGAGCTGCCGCCGACGTTGGAGCCTTTTTCCTTCAGCAGGCCGACGACGGTGAACATGACGCCGTCGATGTTGACCGTCTGCCCGATCGGGTTCGCGCTGCCGAACAGCGTCTCGGCTGTCCCGCTGCCAAGCACCGCCACCGGGTTGCGGAACTCGAGATCGGCAGGGACGATGAAGCGCCCGCTCGCCAGCTCCGTCTTCATCAGCGTCTGGTAACGGTCGTTCGTGCCGATGACCGTGAACGTCTCGCTGGTGCGGTCGTATTTGACGTTGGAGTTGCCTCTGGTGATCGTCGGAGCGATCGACTCGAATTCGGGCAGCTGCTCCAGCGTCATCAGCTCGTCGTAATCGAGCTGCGTAGCGCGCCCGTTGCCCAGCACGTTCACGACGAGCAGGTTCGTGCCCAGGCTCTCATACTGCTGCTCGATCTGCTCGGTCGAGCCCCGCCCGATCGCAACCAGCGTGACGACGGAGGCAACCCCGATGATGACGCCGAGCATCGTCAGCAAGGTGCGCATCGGCTTGGCCGTAATCGTGCGGAACGCCATGGAGACCAGTTCCCACGGATTCATACGGTCACCGCCTCTCCCGACGCCTCCGGCAGCGCGGCGTTGCGCCGGTCGTCGACGATCAGCCCGTCGCGAATCGACACGACCCGCTTGGCATTAGCGGCGATATGATTGTCGTGCGTGATCAGCACGACCGTATTCCCCTGCTCATTCAGCCGGACCATCAGCTCCATCACCTCGGCGCCGGTTCTCGAGTCGAGCGCGCCGGTCGGCTCGTCGGCCAGCAGCAGCGCCGGCTGCACAGCCAGCGCGCGGGCGATGGCGACGCGCTGCTGCTGGCCTCCGGAGAGCTGGTTCGGCTTGTGATGGATGCGGTGCTCCATGCCGAGCGACTGCAACATCGCGAGCGCCCGCTCTCGCCGCTCCTGCTTGCCGAGCCCCGCATAGACGAGCGGCAGCTCCACATTTTCCAGCGCGGATAAGCGGGGCAGCAGATTGAACTGCTGGAAGATAAAGCCGAGCTTGCGGTTGCGCACTTCCGCCAGCTGGTTATCGCTCAGCTTCTCGGTGGCCACCCCATCCAGCGTATACGTTCCCTCGTTCGGCGAATCGAGCAGACCGATCGTATTCATCAAGGTCGATTTGCCGGAGCCGCTCGGCCCGACGATGGCGACGAAATCGCCTTTGGCCACGTCCAGCGAGATGCCCTTCAGAATCCGCACCTTCTCGTCGCCGCTGCCGTACTCCTTCACGATGTTTCTGAGCTCGATGATGTTGCTCATCGCGAACCGCCTCCGCCACCGCCCTGGAATCCGCCGCCACCGCCCTGGAATCCGCCGCCTCCGCCGGGGAAGCCGCCACCTCCGCCGGCGGGAATGCCGCCGCCTGTCGTTCCCCCGGCGCCGCCCTGGAACTGCCGGCGGAGCTGGTCAGCCTGCTGCTGGTTCAGGTTCGTCGATTGCTGGCGCGTCGGAATGACGACCTGATCGCCCTCCTCAAGGCCCTCGGTCACCTCGACATGCGTCTTGCTGCGAATGCCGATCTCGATCGGATGGTTCGGCTCGAGCGTCCCGTCCGCCTTCTTCAAGGTGACGGTCCGTCGGCCGCCCCGCTGCTGAAGCGCCTCGATCGGCAGCAGCAGCGCGTTCTTTTTCTCCTCGACAATGATTTCCGCCGTGCCGGTCATGCCGTATTTCAGTTCGCTCTGCTCAGTATTCGGCACGGCAATGATCACATCGTAATAGGTCACGCCGTTGGTCGTGACCCCGACCGTCGACACCTGCAGCACTTCCCCTTCGAAGCTTCGGCCGGGCAGCGCGTCGACGGTGACCTGCGCTTTCAGCCCAGGCTTCACGCTCGGCAGATCAAGCTCGTCCACCTGCACGGCAAGCGTCATCGTATCGAGGCTGGCCACCGCTCCGAAAGCGGTACCCGCCTTCACGCTGACCCCTACCGGATAGCTGGCCAGCACATTTTTCTTCTGATCGGCGAAATCTGCCGAGAACACGCCGTCGAACGGCGCGACCACCGTCAGCTCGCTCAGCTTCCTGCTCAGGTTCTCGACGTTCGCCGCCTGCCGCTCGACATCGGCCTGCTTGGCGGCGATATCGTCCTGCAGCGAATCGTTCGCGATCGTCAGGATCAGATCGCCTTGCTGTATGTATTCTCCGCTCTTCGGCTTCAGCTCGCCGATCGTGCCCGACGCTCCGGACATGACGGTTACCGTACGCGCATATTCCAGCGTGCCGCTTCCCTGGGACTTGATCTCCCTGTCGCCATACATGACGCTGCCTGTCACCGCAAGCCCTGCGTCCAGCGTGCCGTCGCCGGCGACCTTCACCGTGACGTCGACCAGCTTCGCGCCGCCCTGTCCCGCTCTTGTCACGCGGTCAACAGCCTCGACTTTGCCAACCTTTGTCAGCAGCTGGCCTTCGATCGTCAAATCGATCTCTTCCCCCGCCTGCAACTGCAAGGCTTCTTCAAGAATGTACGGCAGCTTGACCGTGAATTCACTCGTATCGGCAATCGTTCCGATCTTTGCGTTCTTGTTCAGGTTCGAGCCCGTCTCCAAATTGCCGGAGAGCGTAAATTTCCCGCTGATCGGCGCCGTAATCCGCATCGCTCCCTGCTGCTCGGTCAGCTCCTGCAGCTCCCTCTGCAGCGTTGCCAGCCGGGCCTCCGCATCCTTCAAATTCGCCTCCAGGTCAACGTCCGAGATGACCAGCAGCACATCCCCCTGCTTGACCGCTTTGCTCCGCGTCAAGTTCATCATCTTGATCGTGCCGTCTGCGGGAGCGGTAATGTCCTGCATATTTTGCGCCTGAAACTGCGACGTCCCTGTAATCGTAACGCGAATATCCCCCCGGGTAACCGCTATGCCCTGGGCTTCCTGCCCCGCCGCTTGCGAAGGCTTGTTCTCTTTAACGGCAAAATAATAAGCGGTGCCACCCCCTGCCAGCACGACAGCAAGAATGGCCAGCACCCATCGTTTCCTGCGACCTAAAGCCAACGTCTGCCCCTCCTCCAGTTCGCGGCGCGCCCCCGGCCTGCCGAAGCTCGCGCGCCAATCCGTCTGATTCATGCCCTTCATTATAAAGGCATATCTTGAACTGAATTTGAACTGAAGCTTAAAATAAACTGAAAAAACCGGCCCTTAGCCCGCTTCAATAAGCGAACTAACGGCCGGTATATCGGGAAAAGTCAGCTGCGGGAGGGATTAAGGAAGGGGGGTTAAAGAACGGGTTACGGAACGGGTTTAAGAGCCGGTTGGAGCGGAAGCGTCACCGTAATCGTTGTACCCTCCCCCGGCTCCCCTTGGGCGTCGATTGCTCCCCCGTGAAGATCGACGATCTCCCTCACGATCGCCAGCCCCAATCCGCTGCCTCCGTGTTCGGAACGGGACGCGTCGGCTTTGAAAAACCGTTCGAACATCCGCTCGCGGTCCTGCCTGGAAAGGCCGATGCCGGTGTCGGAGATCTTGACCTTGACGAGTTCCGGGCCGGTGGTGAGCGAGATATCGATCCGGCCTCCCTCGGGCGTAAACTTGATGCTGTTGTGAAGCAGATTGCTCCAAACCTGGTTCAGCGAATCCTCGTCAGCCACCACGACCGCCTTCGGCAAATCCAGCCGCAGCTCCAGTCCCTTGGCCGACCACAGCGGCTCGCAGGCGACCGCCGCTCTCCGCAGCTGCTCGTCCAGCTTCACCGGCACCGAGTGAAACGGATAATTCTCGGATTCGAGAGAAGCGAGCTTCAGCAAATTTTCGCTCAGCCGGGACAGCCGCTCGGATTCCTGCTCGATAATTTTCAGGTAGCTGAGCCTTTCTTCCGGTGGCAGCGCATCGTTTTGCAGCAGCTTGGAAAATCCGCGGATGGACGTCAGCGGCGTCTGAATATCGTGAGAGACGTTGGAGACGAACGTCTGTCTCATCTCCTCCATTTTTTTGAGCTCGCCCGCCATATGCCGTATGCTCTCGGCGAGGCTGCCCAATTCGTCCTTTTGCCGGATGTCGAGGGAGACGTCGAAGTCGCCTTTAGCGATGCGATGGGTCGCTTCGGTAATTTTTTTGACGGGGCGTACCAGATAGCGGGAGGCGATGACGATCAGAATACTGCCGATCACAAGCACGTTGATCAGAATCTGATTGCGCAAGTTCTCAAAATCGCGGATTTGCCGTTTTGTATCGGGGTAGACGAACAGCGCGTATTTCTCCCCTTCGGCGATGAACGGAAAGCCTGTATACGGGAGCGGCGGCTCATCCTTGTTTTCCCGCTCCAAATGTCCCGTATATGCCTCCCCTTCCAGCACGCGGCTGACCGCTTCAAGGGGAATGAGCCGCCGGCCGGCTTCCGGCGCCGAGGCGATTAGTTGCCCGTCCGCCTCGTAGAGCTCGTATTCGTGCATCGGGATCAGCTTCGATAGCGTCGGCACGACCTCGTCCAGCTTGGACGGCCCGACCGATTGAAGCAGGGAAGCGGTCGTCTGCGCCGAGCTTCTCAGCCTCTCCTCGAAGCGGTCGGACATATTGAACCGGAACAGCTTGGAGGTGGTGAAGCTCGACAAGGCAATGCTGAACCAGACGACCAGCAGGACGATCACGACGAGGCGAAAATAAAAGCTGCGAATCACGGCCGGACCTCCAGCCGGTATCCGAGACCGCGAACGGTCACGATCGATACGTGGTCGGATTCGCCGTCAAGCCGCTCCCGCAGCCGCCGCACATGCACATCGACGGTACGCTCGTCGCCGTCGTAATCGGAGCCCCAGATCTGCTCGATCAGCTGGTCGCGGGTAAAAATTTGCCCCGGATAGCTCGCCAGCCGGAACAGCAGCTCGAATTCCTTGAGCGGCAGCAAATGGCGCTTGTCCTTCACCTGCACCTCGTGCATCCGCCGGTCGATCGAGACGTCGCCGAGCTGCACCTTCTGCGAATGCTCGATCCGGTACCGCTTCAGCAGCGCCTTGACTCTCATGAGCAGCTCCATCGGATCGAACGGCTTCACCAGATAATCGTCGGTGCCGAGCCGAAACCCTTTGATCTTCTGCGACACCTCGCCCTTGGCGGTCACCATGATGATAGGGATATCCCTGGTCTCCTTGACCGTGCGGCAAAATTCCCAGCCGTCCATCCCCGGCATCATGATGTCCAGGACGATCAGGTCGACCGGCGTGGCGTCCATAAGCCGGAGCGCCTCTTCTCCGTTCGCCGCTTCGACCGCCCCGTAGCCTTCGCCGTGCAGCGTCGCCTTGATCAGCTTTCGGATATTCGTATCGTCATCCACAATCAGCACATTGGTCATCCGTTACGACTTCCTTTTGCCTAAATTCGTCCGCGTATTCAGCGATTGTCCACTTTCTCCGGGTACAGATCGTGACTTTGCAGCCGCTGCTCGGCCATCTGCTCGAACTTCGTCCCCGGCTTGCCGTAATTGCAGTACGGATCGATGGAAATGCCGCCGCGCGGCGTAAATTTGCCCCACACCTCGATATACCGCGGATCCATCAGCTTGATCAGATCGTTCATAATGATATTCATGCAGTCCTCGTGAAAATCGCCGTGGTTGCGGAAGCTGAACAAATACAGCTTGAGCGACTTGCTCTCGACCATTTTCAAATCCGGAATATAGCTAATATAAATCGTCGCAAAGTCCGGCTGTCCCGTGATCGGGCACAAGCTTGTAAATTCGGGACAATTGAACTTCACGAAATAATCGCGGTAAGGGTGCTTGTTGTCAAACGTCTCCAGCACTTGCGGAGCGTAGGTTGTCGGATAGGCGGTCCTCTCGCTGCCAAGCAGCGTCAGGTCCAGTTCGTCTTGCTTTCTTCCAGCCATGTTCGGCGGCTCCTTTCTGCTTAAGGCAACATTGTATGCTTCATTATAACCCATGTGTAGGACGAAAGTAAGAACGGCAATGGTTTTTCCAGTGTAAAAACAGCGTAACTTTCAGGACGGCGCTCCGTCTATTAGTTATCAAAATCCCGTTTCGATTTAAAGGAGAACGTCCGTGATGAAAAAATATGTGATCGGCTTTGCCGTCGGCGCCAGCGTAACGCTGGGGACCGCTGCTTATGCCAGCGATATCGTGCAAACGTTTCTTTTCCCGGCCCAATTCGTCATTAACGGCGAAAGCCGGACCCCTGCTCCCGACTATGCTGTACTGAACTACAACGGGCACGCGTATGTGCCGATCCGTTTTGTCGCAGAGCAGCTGGGCGCCGTCGTCGCCTATGACGACGCTTCACAGACGATTACGGTCGACAACCGTTTTGCAGTCAGGGATATGGAGAGCTCGATCCGGGTCGGCCAGCTTCAGGTGAACAGACAAGGTCAGCAGACGAAAGTGACGGGTCAGCTGTTCGTCGGCCAGTCCCATTGGGACATGATGGCGAATGCCCGAAACTGGGTTCCCGATTTGAAGGAGACGGAAGTGACGGCCCGGCTTTATTTTTATAATGAGCGAGGAGAACGGATCGGGGAAGTGGCGCTGGAGCAGCAGTTCGCCACGCACGGGGATCAGATCAAGCCATTCGAGGCCATTGCAGATGGCGATTTGACGTCCTACGCCGCGGTCACGCTGTCCGAGGTATCGCCGATACCGTTCGGCTTGATGGCGCCGCCGACTTTGAATTTCACGGATGCGGACAATCGGCTGGCCGTTGGCAGCTTAAGATTGGCATCGGAGGGACAATTCACCCGGATCAAAGCGTGGGCCAGCCTCAAAGTGGATGGGCGCTACCGCGTATCAGCCAACCTCGATTTCTACGGAGCGGACGGCAAGCTTCTGGGAACAGCCCCGATGAGCGTCGAAATACACGGCATGGACCCCGCAAAAGGCAGCGGCGCCAGTGCCTATGAGCTCATGTGCAAAGGCGATGTCTCCGCATATAAGGACATTCGGATTACCGACCTGAAGCTGGAGCCGCTTGAGGACTGAGCGAAGGCGCGCTGGCCGGGAAGAGGGCCTGAAAGGGCCTTGCCCCATGCGACTTGCGCGGCACCATCAGATGGTGAAAATGGGCTGCGGGCCAGGCGCTATTTTCAAGATAAACGCCTATGACGAGCGACTCCTTTCGTCATCGGTCGTCACCTTCGGTGTTGAAAATTCGGCTTGTAGGCTAAGCTGATTTTTCAAGATAGACGCCCATGCCGCTGGCGCAGCACCATCAGAAGATGAAAATGTGCCACGGACACCGGGCTATTTTCAAGATAAACGCCTATGACGAGCGACTCCTTTCGTCATCGGTCGTCACCTGCGGTATTGAAATTTTGTCGGCGTATACCGCCAAATTTTCAAGATAGAATGGACGAATAACGTACAGAAAATTCGCACTATTTTAACAAGGAATCGTCTATAATAATAGGAGATGGGGATGTTAGATCAAGGGAGTGATCGCTATGCAGTTTGTCAGTCCTTCCCAAGGTTCGGTGCCGATCCAGCAAATGATTCACGAGCTTCACGAATTCGTACGCCAGGAACCGGAAGCGGAATACAAGCTGGTCATAGGCACGGATTCCCACACAACGAAGAACTACACCATTATGGTGTCCGCTGTCATTATTCACCGGCTCGGCCGGGGAGCCCGCTTCTTTTACCGAAAAGTACGCAGCCGACCGCTTCGCGACCTGCGCCAGCGCATCTACCGGGAAACCGAGCTGAGCCTGGAGCTGGTGGAGCTGCTGAACAAGCAAGGGATGAGCGACTTGACCTCGCAGTGGCCGCTGGAAATTCATATCGATATCGGCCAGCAGGGGGATACGAAAATGCTGATCCAGGAGATTAAAGGCTGGGTGACCTCCGTCGGCTACGAAGCGCGCATCAAGCCGCTGTCCTACGGGGCCAGCGCGGTGGCCGACCGGTTCGCGGAATAGCACCTCGGAAGCAGGCCTTGATCCGGGATATAGGCTATTGGCAGGAATGTCCGGGCACGGTACCGGGAGACTCGACCGTTCGGCGCCCCGCGACGCTAATGCACATATATTGCCCGGGAGGTCAGACAATAGCCGGACCCCGTAGCATGCTGCGGACATGGTTCGGCTTTTTTTTGCGCTTTTTTCGGGTCATGTCCGGCATCAATGCGCACATTTGTTCGAAAAACATCTCGTCCTGGCTGTCAATCTATGGTATGCTTGGACGGGGGGTTTACCATGCTGCAAAAAACACATAGCGCCGCCGGACTGGTGGCCGCGGAAATGGTCGTTATGCATCTAGATGTTCCTTTTTTGTCATGGGAGGCCGCCGGCGCCCTGCTGCTCGGCTGTCTCGCCGGGCCGCTTGCCGATGTGGACAAGCAGGGGTCGACGATGGCCAAAATATTGTTCCCGCTGTCGGCGCTGCTGCGTATCATCAAAGTCCGCCACCGGACGGTGACCCACTCGCTGCTCTTCATCGCAGCTCTCTCTGCCGCAGTCGCGCCCTTGCCCGCCTTGTACGCATGGACGTTCGTGGCAGCTTACGCCTCGCACCCGCTGATTGACCTGCTCAACGAGAAAGGGGTGCAGCTGCTGTGGCCGTTGAAAGGAAAAATTCGCCTGCTGCCCGCCTTCCTGGCTGTCGATACAGGCGCGGCGGAGGAAACGGTTTTCCGCTGGCTGCTGCTTGCCGTCGGCCTTTATCTTCCGCTCTCGACGATTCCGTTCTAAAGAGGCGAAGAGCTTATACGGAGGAACCGGCTGTCTGAAATAGCGGGTATTCCTTGCAGAGGAGCGCCAGGTCACTCGTGATCCCGGCGCTCCTTTTCGCTCATGCTGCTTCCGCGTCATGGCCGTCATAGCTGACCTCGGCGGCGGCGTATCCGGCAGCTGTCCTCCGTTATCCCTTATACGTCAGCATCGGCCGCTGGCATAAGCCGTCTTTTTCCGCCCCAATGATCCGGGATACGCCTTATCTGGTTGCAAACTGCCCCTGCATTCCCGTCACTTCTGCTTCGGCAGCCTCTGCTTGCAGGAGGGAGGGCAGTAGATGCCCGTGCTCCGGACAGCATATATAAATTGCGAATCGTACGGCGCATCATTGCTTGCGATCGCCTGCCATTCCGCTTCGGTTAATCGTGTGTTCTCGTTCATCGGCTCGCCTCCATCCCCAGTATAACCCGGGATGCCCTTTTTGAAATCGCTCTACCGAATGGAAAGGCAACATTTCCCGGCAAGGCGAGAGATGCTCACTCATCCAGCTGCGCTTTGATCTGCCGGATTTCCTCCAGCAGCCGCGCTTTCTCCTCTTCGTCCTCCGGGTCCTCCCGGCTCATCAGGACGGCCAGGCGCAGCTGCAGTCGGGACCGCTCGTTCTCGCGGCGGATGTCGTCGCCAGTCGGCGCACGCCGCCTGTCTCTGGAGGCGTATTCCTCGTAAGTGCCGGGAAACGTGATCGCCTCGGAGCCGGCGAGCACAACGAGCCGGTCCGCCAATTTGCGGATGAGATAGCGGTCATGCGTCACGATGACGAGGGTGCCGGGATATTCCAGCAGCGCCTCCTCCATAATCTCCCGGGTGTCGATATCCAAATAGTTCGTCGGCTCGTCGAGCACAAGCAGGTTGGCACGGCCGAAATACAGCCGCAGAAACGCCGCCCGACATTTCTCCCCCATGCTCAAATCGCCGATTTTCTTGAACGCGTCGTCTCCGCTGAACAGGAAACACCCCAAGATCGTGCGCGCGGCCGACTGCGTCATATCCGGGAGCTTGAGCAAGCTGTCCAGCAGCGTTTCCTCCGGGTCCAAAGCGTTCAGCTCCTGGGCAAAATAGCCGATGACCGTCTGCGGATTAAGCCGGACCATCCCGCTCTGCGGCTTAAGCTCCCCGATCATTAGCTTGAGCAGCGTCGTTTTGCCCGCGCCGTTCGGGCCGATAACTGCCAGCCGGTCGCCCCGCTCCACCGTCAAGCTGAAGTGATCAAGCAGCGTCCGCCCGCTTGCCGTATAGGCAAAGCTCAGCTTCTCCATCCGCAGCAGCGTGGAAGCGGAGACCGGCTCGCTCTCCATCCGCACAGAGAGCTGCCGCTCGTCCCTGGGCTGTTTCACCCGCGAGCTCTCCAGCCGCTCCAGCGCGGACTCCTTCGCTTTGAAGCGAGAGACGTTCTTTTTGGCCCGCGAGCGAAAGTAATCATTCTGTCCCGCCGCCTTATGCGCCTGACGGAACCACTGCTCGTAGCGGCGGATGCTCTCCAGCAACTTCTGCCGTTCCTGCTCCTGCTTCTTGTGCAGCGCCTCCTGGGTGCGCCGCTCTACCCGTTTCTGCTCCCGGTATGCGGTATATCCGCCGACGTATCTTCTGCAGCCGCTCGAGGTCAATTCGATGACCGCCGTCGCCGTCCGGTCGATAAACGCCCGGTCGTGCGACACGTACAGCACGGTGCCCGCATAATCGGCGATCCATTTCTCGAGCCAATCGAGCGTCGCTTCGTCCAAATGGTTTGTCGGTTCGTCCAGCACGATGAACTGCGGCTCCCGGACCATCACCCGGGCAAGCTGGGCGCGCGTCTTTTGCCCGCCGCTCAGCCTGGCGTAAGGAAGATTCCACAGCTCGGGAGTTAACTGCAGCCGCTGCAAGCTTTTCTCGACCTTCAGCTCCCAGCCGAACCCGTCTGCCAGCATATACTGCTCCTGCAGCATCCCGTAGCGTCCCAGCTTCTCCTCCATCGTCTGGCCTGCTCCGGCTCCCGGCTCTCCAAGCTCACGTTCCAGACGCGCCAGCTCCCGCTTGATCCGGTACAGCTCGGGCGTGCCGGACTGAACGAACGTTAGCGCCGTTTCGTGCGAGCTCTCCTCCACCGCCTGATTCATCCAGCCCCATTCTTCCAAAGGGAGCAGCCGCTGAACGCTTCCTTCATCAAACGTTATTTGTCCGAGCAGGCCGTTCAGCAACGTAGATTTCCCCGTTCCATTACGGCCAAACAATGCGATGCGCTCGCCTTCGGCGACATCAAAGGTTACCTTTTCGAATAGCGTTCTTCCGTTCCATTCCTTGCCGAGATTTTTCGCTTTCAGCACAAACATGCACATTCCTCCAATCCCCGTTTCGTTTCAAAATGCCATTGGACCCGCGCGCAACCGGCGCACGAGGCGGCAAATCCTGCAAAAAATGCAACATTTTCCGTATCTTTCGCGCTAGACAAAGGGGAATGTTGTATTTTGTGCAACATTTTAGGTGAAAATGACTTCAAACCCGGGAACATCGCCCAAAATGTTGCACTTTCTACAACATTGAGCCGCACTGGCGGTTTACATCCCCGTTTTTGTTGTACAAAATACAACATTTGCAGCAGGTTGGAGCCCAGGAAGCAGCCATCGGCACGGAACCCAACCTTGGCGCGGGACGCAGCCATCGGCACGGAACCCAACCTTGACACGGGACGCAGCCCTTGGCACGGGACCCAACCCCTAGCACGGACGCAGCTCTTGGCACGGAACCCAACCCTTGGCGCGGGACGCAGCCCTTAGCACAGGACCCAACCCTGGCACGGACGCAGCCCTTGGTACGGGACCCAACCCTTGGCGCGGGACGCAGCCCTTAGCACAGGACCCAACCCTGGCACGGACGCAGCCCTTGGTACGGAACCCAACCCTTGGCACGGACGCAGCCCTTGGCACAGGACCCAACCCTGGCACGGACGCAGCCCTTGATACGGAACCCTGCCCTTTACATGGGACGCGGCTCTTGGCACGGGCCCGGCCCCCAGCCTGGAGCACAGGCACTGGCCCTATTTCTTGCTGGACGCCTCGCCTATAACACACGAATGCCGCCTCGTCGGTCGGCCTTCGCTAAAGGAGTTAGACTTTCTAAGCAAATGAGAAAAACCGCAAGGCGGCTGCCTGCGGTCGGGAATACGGCGAAAGGGGCACAGCATGGCGAAAGACGCGGAAGACGCGATCATATAGGAGCCGCCTATATGGGCCTCGGTCTTCTCCATTTGCATCAATTCACGCTGCTTCGTAAAGTCCCTTATCGACATACGTATCCCGTTCCGCTCTGCCTGGCGAGCAGGCAAAGGCCGCTTAGTCAAGCGAGTTCAATTGCGGTGAGGGAATACGCTGCTTACTTCATCGGTCGATAAGGTCCTCCGTGATTTACATAAGATTTTGGCACCTGTGACGAACGATTCACGTCATCGGCTGTCATCTGGGGTTGTTGACATTTTGGCGGAAAATACCGTCCCCATTATCGGGATCGATGTACGTATTATACCCTGAAATCGGAAACGGCTCAAAGGAAAAAACGATTATAACAAAGGTTCGGTTCGCAGACGAGCCGCCCGGAATAGAAAGCGGCCGCTGGCGGCATGCTACTTGAAGAAAGGAGCTGGGCAATCGTGGAAGACCATCGAAAGGATCGGGAGGAGCCGACGATCGCTCCCGGTGCCAATACGCACGACCCGTTGGAGGAAAAAGCGACGGAAGAAGAGATCGAGCGCGGCGAATTTACGGAAGTAACCCGACTGTATGTAGATCGAACGCCAGAGGATTGAAGGAGGCGTTACTGTAAAGCAGCAGCCTGCCTCATTGGCCGGACAGCCGACACCTAACGGTTCCATGAAGCGGCTGACGTCATTATTCAGAAGCAAAGGCGGCAGCCGTTTCGCACAGAAACAGGCTGCCGCCTTTTTCGCCGCAAGACAACGGCAGCGATGCTGTCGCGCAAGGTCAAGCCGGCCGCCTAGGCCATCCTCCTTGGCGTTGCCCCGATGCTGCCCTCGAATGCAGCCGGCTTTCGCATCATATAAGGATACAGCCAGACGAGTCCGAGCACGAACAGCGCCAAGGCAACGTAGGCCGGCAGCAGATGAATAAAGTCCGTATAGCCGATGTAGAAATGAACGCTGAATCCTGCGACGAACCCCGGCAAGCCTCCGATCAGCAGCGTCCACCACAGCCAGCGCCGACCCTCGCCAATACCCCACAGCGCCGCCGCCAGCACCGCGATGGCGTTCGAGAACAGCGCGCCGCCGAAGCCGGCCCGGTCATGGGCGATCAGCGGAATGAGCCGCTCATTGATCTGCGCCAGCATTTCGGGAGACGCGCACAAAAACTCCAAATCCTGCGGAACGAACACGTTCGTGACGCCGACTCCGGCAATGACGAGCCCGCCGATGGCCAGAGCGAAGCCGAGCGCCACCATCATGAACTGCCCCCGCTGGGCGCGAAGCCAGACGAGGTCGTTCACTGTGTTGACCGGCGCATACGACGGCCAATTCGCCGTGCCCCGCATCGACAATGCGAACAGAGGAAGCAGCAGCGCGGCCGCCGCCGCATGCAGCGGATCGAAGTAACCGTAACCCAAATACAGGAAAAAGCTGCTGAACCCGACGATTCCCGATGCTGCGAGCGCCGTTTTGGCCCAGTGCTCGTTCTTTCGCAGGCCGTGCCTGCCCAATGAATAGTACAGGATACCGATAGAAATCATCGTGCCGGCCAGCGTGATCCGATCGTGCGACATGAAGGGAAGGAGGAACGGATTCGCCAGCCCGAGATCGGCCGGGCCCATTCCGAGATAGAGCGTATCATACGGCAGCATGACCGTGGTCGCAGCGACGATCCAGGCGAGGATGCCCCCGACGATCATGCCGATGCCAAGCAGGCACATCCAGCCCCAATGCTGCCAAAATGAAGGAAACTCCGGCTGCGGCATCTGCCGCACCTTCTCGTAAATGACCGCTTCGTTGATACGCTTGGGCAGCCCCGGCCCGGCGTATACAAGCCCGCTATGCAGCTGAACATAGTCCGCGCCCGAGGCCATTAGCTGCAGCGCATCCCGCGGCTCGTGAACCCCTCCCGCCGCAATGACCGGCATCTCCCCGCCGAGGATGCGCCTTACAGCCGCCAGCTTGCGCAGCGTGCGCTCCTTGCCGTCCTTGCCGATGACGTCGCCTTCGCCGATACACACGGCATCCCCGATCACGATGCCGTCCCACGCTGCGATCGCTTCGGCGTCAAGCAGCGACTCCAGACGGCCGTCAGGGTAGTCGAGCGGCACATACAGCAGCATCGGCTTGGCGCCGCCCGCCTCTCGTCCTGTCCGGCGAATACGCTCCAAGTGCAGCAGCGTCTGCTCGGGCGTCCATTCTTCATTCAAGAAGTCGGCGTACCACGCCGCGGCATACGGGGCGAGCCCGCGCATGAGCCGCTCCATCTCATCCGCAGCCTGCTCTGGGGAAGTTCCCGGCGCCGGGCGTATGCGCAGCATTAGCGGCAGCCTGTGGCCCTGCTTGCGGCTCAGCCGGCGGATCGTCTTGTCCAAGCCTTCGTTGGCGCTGGCGTCAGGATAGATGATCGCCTCCCGCGCAACGTCGCGGCGTATCGGCCTACGATCCTCCCGCTCCTCCACCGTCACCGGCCCGATCTCCATGAAGCCGAAGCCGAATTGAGCCAGCGCCTTGCCGGCCGTGCCGCGCGAGTCCAAACCGCCGCTTAAGCCGACGGGATACCGCAGTCGCAGTCCGAACAACTCGCTCTCCAGCAGCGAGTGCGATTCCATGTGGCCGAGCGTCCTGATCGCGAGCGTGCCTCCCGGCAGCCGGCTGAGCAGCCCCATCGCCCCCAGCGTAAAATCCCGGGCGGCGCGGGCGGGAAGCCGAAACAGCAGCGGACGGAACAGCGTATGATAGGACCAATCCGGCATGGCTGATCCTCCTTCCTAAGCTTGCGTGCACATCACGCCTCCCCATTCCCACCATGGCCCAGCTTGCTCATAGCAGCCTCGACCAGCTGATCGAACGCCTCATCGTCTTCCTCAAGCAGTTCCTCCACCGCTTCGATCTCTTCCTCGCTGCCCGATTCGCTCAAAAACAGCAGGCTGTAGCCCCAATCTCTGCCGTCCTTGCTCTGCAGCGTCACGGTATACGACGATTGATGCCCTTCGTACTCGAAGTCGACCTGACCGACATACCCGTTCTCCTTGCTGTGTTCCATGCGGGCTGCGATAATCCGAAACATCGAAATCCCCTTTCTGCGAGCAGCCGTATATTAAATGAGAAAATAAAACCGCCTCTCATAAGCGGTCTATCCTGCAAGCCTCGTTACACACCCATGCGTTTGCGCTGATTGTTGGGCTTCTTGGTCAGCTGGCTCTTCATCGTCTGATTGCCGCCGCCGACCGAATGATGGGGCTTCACTTTCCCGGTTGCCTGCGCTTTCTTCTGAGCCAGCATTTGTTTCGCCGCTTCGGCGAGCGACATTTTCTTCGGGGCTTGCGGGGCTTCCGTCCCCGCGGCGTTCGGCTCTTGGCGAGCTTCCGACATAAGATCACACCTTAACTCTGTAAAATCGTTGCGCTTGCCTATTCAGTGTAGACCGTCCTGCGCATCGTGGCAATGGAAAAATCGTTTGTTAACCGGTCTTTCCGCCAGCCTTCAAAACATGCTCCACTTCAGCTCGGTCGAGATCGTCTCCAGCAGGTGAACCCCGGCGACGCTGTTTCCTTTGGAATTCAGGGACGGGCCGATCACCCCGATGCCGTAGCGGCCCGGAACGAGCGTCAAAATGCCGCCAGACACGCCGCTTTTGGCCGGAAGTCCGACGCGGATCGCGAATTCGCCGGAGGCGTTGTACATGCCGCACGTAATCATGAACGTCTTGGCGATCTGCACGCAGCGCTGCGGGATCAGCTTGCGTCCGGTTAGCGGATCGTTTCCGTCATAAGCCAGCACCAAAGCCATGCGCGCCAAATGGCTGCAGGTCACTTCCACCGCGCAGTGCTTGAAATAAACGTCCAGCACCTCCTCGACGTCGTCCTCAAGCACCCGATTGTCCTTCAGAAAATAAGCCAATGAACGATTGCGGTGAGCGGTGGCCGATTCCGACCGGTACACCTCCCGATTGTAGTCGAGCGCCGGATCGGCGGCCAATTCCCGAAAGAATGCCAGTATCCGTTCCGTTTTCTCTTCGGGGGAATTTCCCGGGATCATGGAAGAAACGACGATCGCCCCGGCATTGATCAGCGGATTGAACGGAATGCCGGGCTCGACGAGCTCCAGCTTCAGCATCGAATTGAAATCGTCGCCGGTCGGCTCCATGCCCACTTTGGAAAAGACAACGTCCTCCCCCCGTTCCATCAGCGCCAACATCAGCGTGAACACCTTGGAGATGCTCTGCAGCGTAAACGACAACGCGCAATCTCCGAACGATGCGGTCTTTCCGTCGCCGCCGAGAATCGTTATGCCCAATGCGTCCCGCGGCGCTGCGGCCAGCCCAGGGATGTAAGCGGCCGTCTTCCCGGTCGGCGTCAGCCGGCGGCTTGCGGCCAGCCAATCCGGCAATAGCTGCTGTATGCGGTCAAGCTCCGAAGCTGGCTCCATAAACGGCGTAGCCTCCTTAAAATCAGCCTTTACCATTATTTTATCCCAAAAAAAGCCGGGCACCAAGACAAACTTTCGGATGAGAAATCGGACGAGAAACAGGCCAATGAGAAACGGGTAAATGAGAAACCAGGTAATAGAAATCGATCAGACGGGACATCGTAATAGCAATGCACCATAACGAATCGTGATCGAAGGAGCGCCGAACAGATGACTCGCGAAGAGCAGAGCGTTAGCGTAAACAAACGCACGAACGATGCTGCCGGGGAAAGTGCCAAGCCGGCCAGCGGCCGCCCGCAGCAGCCCCTTAAGTCAAGCCAGCCTCCCGGCATCGAGCCGGGCATCGATTATATTTGGGGAAGCGACCAGGACGAGCTGGCCGAGGAGATGGGGGAACAACCGGAAAATAACGAATAGCTCCCCAAGGACAAGCAGCCCCTGCCGTCATCGCTCGTCACAGGGGTGAAACTGTCCGTACGCCAAAGAAGCCGCCTCTGAAGGACCCGCAGGTCCAGAGGCAGCTTCTTGCGCTATGCATTCATCGTATTAGTTCTTGATGAATTCTTGAACCCAGTAGCCGTTGTAGTAAGCAACGCCGATCTTGTTGAAGTTCGGGTTCAAAATGTTTTGACGGTGACCTTCGCTATTCATCCAGCCGTTCATCACTTCCTCAGGCGTACGTTGGCCCATGGCGATGTTCTCGCCGGCATAGGAGTACTGAATGCCGTACGATCTCATCATGTCGAACGGAGAGCCGTACGTCGGCGATTGATGATCGAAATATTGGTTGTCGTGCATATCCTTCGCTTTGTCCATTGCCATGCCAGCCAGCTTGTCGTCGGTCGCCAGCGGCTGAAGACCGGCTTTGGCCCGCTCCTGGTTAACCAGGTTCACGACCTGAGCGGCAAATTCGGACTGCGCGGTGTTGCCAGCCTGCTGTTCGGAACCGGAGCCTCCGGCCTGGTTGCCGCCGCCGGTGTTGCTGCCGGCGCCTGCTTCTGCGCCGCTGCCAGCGCCTTGGCCAGCGCCGTTGTCCGCGCCTTGATCAGCGCCTTGACCGGCACCGTTGTCCGCGCCCTGGCCAGCGCTCTGATCTGCGCCGGAGCCGTTATTCGTGCCCGGAGCAGGCTTGAACGTAAAGCCCGGAACGAACGCTTGGCCGGCATCTTGTCCGATATTCGGAATGTTCAAAGACATGCCGGGGCAAATGACATTCGGATTCGCAATTTGCAGATTCGATCTCAGCAAAGCATTCAGATCGATGCCGAATTTTTGCGAAATCGTAGAGAGCGTATCGCTCTCTTTCACTGTATACGGAGCAGCAGACACTGCGCTCGCGCCGATGATCGGCCCGAGAGCAAGCACGCCTGTCAAGATAACCTTCTTGAAGCTTTTCAAACCTGAATCCTCTCCTTTTTTCGGCCTGCGAGGTTAGCTGACGGGTTCGGGTCAAAGAGCAACCACCCGGCCGCCTTGTAACGGCGGCTTCACCCCGAAACATGGAGGGTCCCCCGCGCCCGCTTCGGGCTTAGGCCAGCATTTGATCGAACAGGGAAACGGCATACTTTATCCCCAGCGCTTCCCTCGTCCTCCGAAACAGGTATCATTGTACCACGGGCCCAACCGAGTTTCACGACACAAAGTCTTCCAATCGCCCCCGGACGCGGCCGCACGAAGCCGCACGAAGATTAAACAGCCATATTGGCTGATGCGCCCGCCTGCTGAAAGCCGCCTTTTTTTTCAAGCGCCAACAGCCGGGTTTTTAGCTGCAGTCAGCCGGGTTGGCAAGCAAATACTCTAGGAATCCGCTCGTCTCTTATGTTAGTCTTTAGGGGTGAGCACCATGAACTATATTGTCATCGATCTGGAATTCAATGGCCGAAGACATTATGAGATCTACCCTATGGAAATTATCGAGATCGGCGCCGTGAAGTTGAACGAACGGCTGGAGATGATAGATACGTTTCAAAGCTACATTCGGCCTAGGTTTCATATCAACCGCTTCGCCTTGCAGTTTTGCGGCATTTCCAAAGAAACATTGACCGGAAGCAGACGTTTCGCCGAGGTGATCGAAGATTTCATCGCCTTTTGCGAAGCGGACAGCACGCTGCTCTCCTGGGGCGGCAACGACTTTTTCAGCTTGTTCGTCGATTGCAAGGTGAACCGCGTCGACAGCGGCTGGCTGACCCGGATGATCGATCTGACTTCGTTCTTCCGCGGCGGCCTGCAGCAGGAGCTGGCGAACTGCGGATTGCAGCCGATCGGCCAGCACCACAGCGCGCTGGACGACGCGATGAACGCGGCGCAGCTGCTGCGGGTGAAGCCCGATATCGTCCACACGGACAGATGCTTCGTGCCGAATGCGTTCAAGCTGTGCACCGGCGGGATCAAGAAATATATCGCGCAATCGATCGAACGCGCGGACGCCCAGGGCAAGCCGCTGTCGTGGGACCGTTTCCTTACGGACGAGCAGACGTTAAAATATATCGCCGTCATGAATTTGAACGACGACGAGATCGACATGATCCGCCAGCTGTTCATCAAGTTCATGCAGATGAAATACGGCCGCAAATACAAGAAGCTCCTGTACGCTTAAAGGTTCAGCGCAGGAGCTTTTGCTTTATCGCCAGGCGCCCCGGCCCCGTTTGTCCCTCCTGCACGGATGCGATACAATAAACGGGGAAACGCGGGGAGGAGAGAACGATGTTTAAGCTATTGATTATCGAAGACGATAAGCAGCTCGTCCGCCTGCTGGAGGAGCACCTTCGCAAGTTCGGATACGAGACGCAAGCTGTCGCCGATTTCGAGACGGTCCGGGAAACGTTCGAGCAGTTCGCTCCCCACCTCGTTCTGCTTGACGTGAATTTGCCGAAATACGACGGGTACTACTGGTGCAGGCAAATTCGCCGCATCTCCACCTGCCCGATTCTGTTCATCTCCGCCCGGGACGGCAAGATGGATCAGGTGATGGCGCTGGACAACGGAGCCGACGACTACATAACGAAGCCGTTCGATTACGAGATCGTGACGGCAAAGATCGGCAGCCAGCTGCGCAGAGCCTACGGCACGTATGCCGGGCCACCGAACGAGCGGACCGTCACCGTCGCCGGGCTGACGCTGGATGTGGAGCGGCTTACGCTCAGCTTTCGCGGCGCCAAGGTCGAGCTGAGCCATACGGAAACGAAAATATTGGACGAATTGCTGAAAAAAGCGGAGCGCGTCGTCAGCCGCGACCGCCTGCTGGAAAAAATATGGGACGCCCAAACATTCGTCGACGACAATACGCTGAACGTGTACGTCACCCGCGTCCGCAAAAAGCTCGCTTCGCTCGGGATCGCCGACGCGATTCAGACGATTCGCGGCCAAGGGTACCGGCTGTACCCGGACTGGGAGTTGTAAGCCATGAGGTTATTCCTTCGCGAGCAGTTGCCCCTGATATTCGTCTATATCGCCCAATGGTTCTTCGTGACGCTGGTGTACTGGCTGGACGGCTACCGCAATCCGTCTATCGCCGGGTATGCCGGACTGCTGAGCGGGTGCCTCCTGGTCGGCTATTTGGCTTTTCGTTACGCGACGAACCGCGCCTTCTACCGCAAGCTGCAGACGCCGCCCGATTCGCTGGAGCAGTTCACGGAGGCAAGTTCGAGTCTGTCCTCCCCGTTGAACGAAAGGCTGCAGGAGCTGCTGAGAAGCCAGTTCCGCCTGTACCGGGCCGAGCTGCACAATTACCAGCATAAGATCGAAGCCCACATTCAGTTCATCAATCAATGGGTGCACCAAATGAAAACGCCGCTGTCAGTCATTCATCTGCTCGTGCAAAGCGAGGACGACAAGCGGTTCGCCGCGATCGGCGACGAGGTGGATCGGCTGCGCAAAGGGCTGGAGACGGTGCTGTACACGGCCCGCCTCGATGCGTTCGAGCACGATTTTCATGTCGAGACGCTGCGGCTTACGAATATCGTCCGCTCCGTCGTCTCCGATCAGAAGCGGCTGTTCATTCGCAAGCGCGTATTCCCGTCGATTCAGATCGACGAAGATTTGAAGGCCGCCTCGGATGAAAAATGGCTGTCCTTCGTCCTGACGCAGCTGATCACGAACGCGGTGCGCTATACGACGCAGGAAAACCGGAAAATTTATTTTACCGGAACCCGGAGCGACTCAGAGACGGTGCTCGAAATCCGCGATGAAGGCGTCGGCATTCCGGCCAGCGATTTGCCGCGCGTGTTCGAGCCGTATTTTACCGGAGAGAACGGAAGGCATTTTCAGGAATCAACCGGAATGGGCCTGTATCTCGTTTGCCAAATATGCGACAAGCTCGGCCATGCCGTGGAGATCGAATCGGAGGTCGGCCGGGGCACCGCGGTACGCATCCGCTTCGGATAACGGCCCAGCTTACAAAAGTGTAAGCTTCTGTAAGGCCGCACCTGTAGCTTGGCGGCGCACGCCTTTTATATAATCGAACTATCGAAGGACGAGGAGGCGCTGGCGTATTGCCCATCCTGGAAGTGAAGCAACTGACCAAAATCTATGAAGGCCGCGTGGCTCACAAAGCCCTGGACAATATGCAGTTTGCGGTCGGACGGGGCGAATTCGTCGGCATTATGGGCCCGTCGGGCAGCGGCAAGACGACGCTGCTCAATGTCATAGCGACGATCGATGAGCCAACCTCGGGGGAAATCCGCATTAACGGCCGCAATCCGCATGCGCTCGGCAAGCGGGAGACGGCCCTGTTCCGGCGCCGCGAGCTCGGCTTCGTATTCCAGCATTTCAATCTGCTCGATTCGCTGACCGTGGAGGAAAATATCGTGCTGCCGTTATCCCTGGACGGCGCTTCGGTGGAGGAAATGGAACGGAAGGTGCGGCAGACGGCGGACAAGCTGGGTATCGCCGGCATTCTCGGGAAGCGGACGTACGAAATATCCGGCGGACAAATGCAGCGGACGGCGATCGCCCGGGCGCTCATTCACAAGCCGTCGCTCATTTTGGCGGACGAGCCGACCGGCAATCTGGACTCGAAGGCGTCGACCGAAGTGATGGAGCAGCTGAGGGCGCTCCATACGGAGGAGGCCGCGACGATCCTGATGGTGACGCACGACGCCGTCGCCGCCAGCTACTGCGGGCGCGTCATCTTCATCAAGGACGGCAAAATCTACAACGAGATCTACCGCGGCGAAAGCCGGCAGGCATTCTTTCAGAGAATCATCGACATGCTGTCGCTTCTGGGAGGCCGCCCGGCATGACGTTCCGCCAGATCGCTTACCGCAACGTCGTAAGGAACAAGCGGACGTACGCTGCCTTTTTCTTAAGCAGCGCCTTCTCTGTCATGATCTTCTTCGTCTGCGCCCTGTTCCTGTTCAACCCGGGCGTTCGCGAAGGGATGATCTATGCCGCGGCGGCGCAGGCGTTCACGGCGGCCGAATGCATCATGTACGTGTTCTCGATCTTCTTCGTGCTTTATTCGGTCAGCTCGTTCCTGAAGTCGCGAAAGCGGGAATTCGGCATTCTGCTGCTGCACGGGATGACCGAGGGGCAGCTGAACCGGATGATTTTCCTGGAAACGATGCTGATCGGCTCCGGGGCGATCGCCGCTGGCGTCGCGGCCGGCATGCTGTTCGGCAAGCTGTTTCTGATGATCGGCTCCCATGTGATCGGCATCAGCCAGCTGCCGTTCGTATTGCCCTGGCAGGCGCTCGCGCTGACGGTCGGCTCGTTCGCCCTGCTGTTCTTCCTGATCTCGCTGCGCACCTCCCGGCTGATGCGGACGAACCGGCTGATCGAGCTGTTCCAGGCCGGGCAGAAGCCGAAGTCCGAGCCCAAGGCGTCCGCCGCGCTGGCGTGGCTGGCCGCCGCCTTGCTCGGCGTCAGCTATTATCTGGCGGTTACCGCAACGGCCGCCACGGTCTACGTGCGGATGCTTCCGGTGACCGCCATGACGATTGCCGGCACCTATTTCTTTTATACGCAGCTGAGCGTCTATCTGCTGAAGCGGTGGACGCGCAACCGGCGGTTTTTCTGGAACCGGACGAATATCGTGACGATCGCCGACCTCGCTTACCGGCTCAAGGACAATGCGCGCATGTTCTTCATGGTGACGATCATCTCGACGGTTTCGTTCTGCTCCGTCGGCGTGTTCGCTTCGATCAATTCGCTGCTGAAGCATTTTCGCGCGGACTATCCTGCGGCGGTCGGATATTTGTCCAAGCCGGGCAATGCCGACGAGCAGCGGCACCTGGAGGAGATCCAGGCGGAGCTTGCGCAGAGAGGGCTTCCTTATGAAACGGCCAGCATCGCGGTCAAATACGCTCCCGTCGCCTCATCCGACGCCGCCATCCCGCCGGACACGCTGCCGCTCATCGCTTATTCGGATTACCGCAGAGCGATCGAAGCCGCCGGCTTTCCGTTCGGCGAACCACAGCCGGCCGACGGCGAAGCGCTCGTCTTCATTAGCTCGCAGCGAACGAAGGCGTTCCTGGCTGTGCGGAAGCCGGTCAGCTATACGCTGGCGGAAAGCGGGCTGACGGTGCGCGAGATCGGCTACGCCGAACATGTGCCGATTCCGGATCACCTACTGCCTGGCCTGCCCTCCGCCAATGACGCCGATTTCGGCGGAGTCGTCGTCAGCGACCGAATGTTCGGCCAGATCAAGGCTCCGGTTCGCACCGAAACATATACGGGGTTCTATGTCCGGGATTACGAGCGGACGGTCGGCCTCGCCGCCCAGCTTGTCGAACAGGGCGAGATACGGCACGATGAAGGCCGGCCGTATGCAATGACCGTAAGCGGCACGCTGCTGGTGATGCAGCGGAGTCTGTACAGCGTGCTGCTGTTCGTCGCGCTGCTCGTCGGCGCCGTCTTTTTCATCGCGGCGGGAAGCTTCCTGTATTTCCGGCTATACGCCGATCTCGATTACGACCGCCGCCAGTACCTGACGATCGCCAAGGTCGGCCTGACCGACCGGGAGCTGGGAACGATCGTGACGAGGCAGCTGGCGATCCTGTTCTTTGTCCCGATTGCGATGGCGATCGTGCACAGCATTTTCGCCTTCATCGCGCTGCAGAGCTTCTTCATCCTGTCCATTGCGGCGGGAATGGGAGCGGTGCTGGTCAGCTTCTTCGTCGCCCAGGTGCTCTATTTCTTCTTTATTCGCAACCGTTACTTGCGGAACCTGAGAAAGTCGTTATTTTGAAACGAATGAGAGGTACGCTATGAACAACTGGATTACGGATTTCATGGAGCAGTACGGCTATATCGGCATCTTTCTGATGATCGCCCTGGAAAATGTGTTTCCTCCCATTCCGTCGGAGGTGATCCTGACGTTCGGCGGGTTTATGACGACCTACTCGGCGCTGACCGTGCCCGGCGTCGTCATTGCGGCGACCCTCGGCTCGATTGCCGGCGCGATCATCCTGTACGGCATCGGCCGGCTGCTCCATATCGGCAGGCTGGAACGAATCATCGAGCGCTGGGGGCACCTTCTCCGCGTGAAAAAAGACGACCTGCACCGCTCCACCGCCTGGTTCGACAAGTACGGATATTGGACGGTGCTGTTCTGCCGAATGGTTCCGCTAATCCGCAGCCTGATCTCCATTCCTGCAGGGATGGCCCGAATGAACTTTTTGCTGTTTCTCTTCTTCACGGCGATTGGCACGCTGCTCTGGAACATTGTGCTCGTCTATGTCGGCGCCGCCGTCGGGGAGAATTGGGAAGAAATCGTGCACTTTATGGACATCTATTCGAACATCGCCTATGCCTTCATTGGCGCCGGAATCATTGCCGTGCTCGCTCTATGGATCCGCAGGCAAAAAAGGAGAGTATAACCGCAGATGACCATCGATTTGATAACGCTGCTTAAAGCGCTGATTCTGGGAATGGTGGAAGGGCTGACCGAGTTCGCCCCGGTTTCTTCGACCGGCCACATGATTATCGTCGATGACATGTGGCTGCAATCCGAGCAATTTTTGACAAAGTATGTCGCCAATACGTTTAAAGTCGTCATTCAGCTCGGCTCGATCCTCGCCGTCGTGATCGTGTTCTGGAATCGCTTCTTCGAGCTGCTCGGCCTGCGCCGCAGAGACGCAAGCCAGGTAAGAGCGGGAGGCGGGCTGAAGCTGACGCACGTCATCGTCGGGCTCCTGCCGGCCGGCGTGTTCGGCGTGCTGTTCGAGGACTACATCGACGAGCATCTGTTCTCGACAGCCACCGTGCTGATCGGTCTGGCGCTCGGCGCCTTCCTGATGATCGCCGCCGACCGGTTCGCCCCCAAGGTGCCGAAAATTCGCAGCGTCGACGAGATCACCCACAAGCAGGCGCTGGCCGTCGGCTTCATCCAATGTTTGTCGCTGTGGCCCGGCTTTTCGCGTTCCGGCTCGACGATTTCCGGCGGCGTCCTGCTCGGCATGAGCCACCGTGCCGCGGCCGACTTCACTTTCATTATGGCCGTGCCGATCATGGCCGGGGCGAGCTTGATCTCGCTGGTCAAAAACTGGGAGTATTTCACGCTTGACGCGCTTCCGTTCTTTATCGTCGGCTTTATCAGCGCCTTCGTGTTCGCCCTGCTTTCGATCCGCTTCTTCCTGAAGCTCATCGACCGCATCAAGCTGGTGCCGTTCGCGATATACCGGCTTGTGCTGGCGGCGGTCACTTACTTCATCTTCTTCTAAAAGCCAAAGGCCGGAAGACACCGCTTATCCCGCGATGGCTTCCCGGCCTTTTTGCGAGGAGACGGAGCCTGAAGCGGCGGAGCATTATCCGGGAAAGCCGGACAAATTCTACTTCGCCACAATCGGATCATGCAGAACAAATAAAGGAGCGTTAGTAGTCCAATGAACATCAGACCGTTGAATCAGGCCGAGCAGCCGCCGATGGAGCTGCTGCTTCTGGCAGACCCTTCCCGGGAGCTGGTGGAGGAGTATATGCGCCGCGGCGAATGCTTTGTAGCCGAGACGGATGAAGGCATCGTCGGCGTCTACGTGCTGCTGAAGACGAGACCGGGAACCGTCGAGCTCGTCAATGTCGCCGTCGATGAACGATTTCAAGGCCGGGGAATCGGCAAGCGGCTGGTCAACCATGCCGTCGAGCGGGCCCGCTCGCTCGGGTTCCGGACGATTGAAATCGGCACCGGGAACTCCGGGGTCGTCCAACTCGCCTTGTACCAAAAATGCGGATTCCGCATTACCGGGGTGGACCGCGACTTCTTCCTCCGCCACTACAGCGAGCCTATCTATGAGAACGGGATTCAAGTGATCGACATGGTTCGCCTGTCGCAGGATCTGTAGCCTGTAGCGTAGCGGCAGCCTGTCTGGCAGCCCCCGGGGCGAAAGATCTTGCAGCGCGTGCGAGCATGCTGACGGATCGCGCTTCTCTTATGCGGCCTCGATGATCCAAACGCCCGAATACACGAATGCGTGAATGCGCGAAATCCCGAACGCCTGAATGCACGAATGTGCGAATGTGCGTTCGCCATGCCCAGGGCTTATCCGCCATCTGCCCCGGCGGCGCCGCCTTGCGCTCCCTGAGCAAGGCGCGGGGGACGCGAGACCCGGGGAGCGCAAACCGCGGGGATTCCCCGCCCTGAATGTGGCCGCCCGGGCATTCGCGCGCAAAAGGTTGCCAAATCGCCGCATTTCCTTTAAAATATGGCACCGTGCGGGTTATTGGGACTATGAACTTTACTGGAGGGTATTGGCTTGGCTAAAATCGGAAGAAATACTCCCTGTCCTTGCGGCAGCGGGCTGAAGTATAAGAAATGCTGTCTGGACAAAGAACGGACCGCGTCGCGGACGGCGGAAAGCCTCGTGACCGCGGCCTCGCAGCCAGAGGCGGACAGGCCCGTTATCGCGGCGAAACGGCCGGAGGCAGAACATCCTGTTATCGCGGCCGCACAGCCGGAGGCGGAACGTTCCGAACCCGCAGCTGCGGCGGCCATGCCTGCTCTGGAAGCGATTCTGCTTGAGGCGGAGCAATCGATGGCCTGGCATCAGGCTCAGGACCAGGCATTAGCCCTGGAGTTGATCGGCAAGCTGTCCGGCGATTACCGGCCGGAGCAGATTCGCGAAACGATCGCCTTCTGGCATGCCTTCTCGACCGCCGTTCAGCCGTCTTACCGCAAGCCGGGCGCTTACTGCGCCGCGCTGGAGCTCTATATCGCCGAGCAGAGCGGCCAGGCGCTGACGAAAGCCGAGGCAGCGGACAAGCATCAGATATCGGCCAGCACCGTTGCCAAGAAATACGCCGAGCTGCAGGAATTCGCCGCGGCGCAGCGGCGCGAGCCCGTTCATGCGTGACGCGGCTTCGCGCGGACCTTTTTTTGCTGCACAAGCGAAGATCGGCATTCGGAAGCTTTATCGGAGGACCAAAGGTGGGGAGCGATGTGCTGTCGAAACATAATGTCGGCATCATCCTGTTTGTTGCCGTCTGGGCTGTCCTGGCCGCTATGTTTGGATATGCCGATTTGACGATCTCCCGGGCGGTTGCCGACCCGGAAGCAGGCTGGGCCCGCGTCTTCACGGCGTTCGGCGAGCATCCGGCCATGCTGCTGGCCTGGGCCGCCGCCAGTCTGGCAGTGAGGCTTCTCCGCTCGCCGGGCCTCGCCTGGCGGCTGCTGCAGGCTGCCTGCGCCGCGGTCGCGGCCGCTATCGGCGCCGCCGCCGTCCTGATCGCCGCCGGCCGGTGGTTCGGAATCGCGCCATCCCCCGCGCTCATCGCCGTCTCGCTGGCGCTGTCCGCGGCCGTCAGCTGGATCGCGCAAATGCTGCTGCGCCGGCTGCCAGACGAGCAGCTGGAGCCGTACCGGGCGGCGGTATGGGCGACGCTCGCGGTCATCGCCGGGGAGCTGCTGCTCGTCCATCTGCTCAAGCTGGCGTGGGGCAGAGTGCGCTTTCGCGATCTGCTGCCGGACGCTTCCAACTTTGCGAAGTGGTATGCTCCGCAGCGTGTAAGCGGCCACCGCTCGTTCCCGTCCGCTCACGCGGCCAACGCCTGGACGCTCCTCTGTCTGCTCATGTACGTCCCCGAGCGCCGCAAAAGCTGGAGTCTGGCTGCCCTTGTCCTGGCCGCCGGCTGGGGACTCGCGACCGCTTACAGCCGAATCGTATCCGGCGCCCATTACGCCTCCGACGTGCTGTTCGGCAGCTGTCTGACGATCAGCCTGTTTTATGCGGCATGGAGGTTTGGCGGCTGGACGAGCCGTCCGCTTCGCTTCGGCCCGAAGCGAAGCCGTCTGCTCAAGACTCGCTGACTCTGACGACCGGTGCTCCGCAAGCGGTGCAGCTTCCTGCGAGCTCGCTCCCGAGCTTGTCCTGGGATACGGTGTATTCCCTCCTCGCGAGCATGGAGTGGCCGCGCTCCCGACCGTGAATGCTGGCAAGCTGCCAAGCCGAACGGAAGCCGGGATCGCTGCCCCTGGGAATGGGGGAGTAACTAGTCCACTTTCAAGCTTAAAATATATTCTACTCTCGATTTGGCAGCATCGCTTGTTTCCCTGATGATATAATCCCCGTTATCAAGCTGCTTTTTACATAATTGAATGTCTCGCATGAGCATTTCAATGTCATTGTTATCGATATGCTCTTCAAATTTAGCGTTTTCCAGATAGCCATCCAGTTTAGAATATATAAAATCAGCCATTTCTTTATGTTTCAAGCTCTCTATCGCAATAGAAACAAAATACAATGTTTTAGTAAACAAGCTATCGTTGACTCTTCTCCAGTCTTCTTCCAAAGTTTTTGCTGCAACCTGCGCCACATTTAAGCCTTCTTCTTCCATATACTCCTCAAAGTCTAACACGATAGATGATTTAATCGCTTCATAACTTGTCAAGCTCATCTAATCCGTCCTCGATTCAATTACATACTGCCCTGGTTGTTATTTCGCGTTGCTTAGACAGCCTCTGATTCGAACCATGATTCGATCGGCTGCATCCATGATTTCCAGCACCTCATTCTCGTCATACAAACCGCAAGATGATTCCATGACAGGGCATAGATCGACAAATAACTCAGCCGCTTTCTTGGGGATCAGCCTGCTGTCTTTCCATTCATTTTCCATACATTCCAGCAAGTTGCATATTTTGTCGACTTTCTCTGTATCCAAACCATCGCCCTGCCTAAGGGAAACTAATAATCCATCTTCCCCAAGCAGCAAATCCTCCAGAAGATCGATAGGCTCCTTCACTAAGCCGCCTCCTCCGATTTTCTCAACATAGGCGTTTACTCATACCGGCTTCCTGCAAATAAAATGAATGCAATAAATCCCCAATCTATATTTTCTGCAAAGTCATCTTCCGGGTCAGTTATGAGTCCATCCATATCTTCAACCCATGACGCCAGACCATTCAAGTATTCTTCAATCGTTGTGTTCGCCCATCTATCGGAATTTTGCTGCAAATCTTCGACCAACAAAGAAACGAATTGCACAAAATCCTCTCTATTCTCGACCTTTGCCAATCTATCTTGAATATCCATATGTACTCTCCTTATTGACTAAAGTTTACTCAACACGGCCTGCCGTAACGAGTACCTTCGATTGCTTTAGCAGCAAAACTCATGTAACCATTAGCTTTTCAATAGAAATATTCATCAACGAGTTTAGGTTGCCCGTCTGCAAAAATATATTTTCTAATAAACTTCCCTGGCTCAATCTCTTCCATATGTAAAGGGACTATGTACGAAAGGTTCTCGCAAATCATTTTCGTGATCTTCTCCGGCTCGTGCAATCGATTGAGTTCAATTAACAACGGGCAGTCTTTACGATCTTCTACTTGCCAATCCTCGTCGACAAAGTTATTAACGATGCGAATGGTCCCTTTTTCTTCTATCTCAGCTAAATTGTATAACCCCCAGTAGTCACTTTCATGATGGCTAAATGGAATTTTCAGCAAATTTTTTATGTCTTCCGTCACGGCTTCCAAGTCATCGATAAGTACGCCAAGTTTGACATATTTATTTTTACTCATTTCGTTCACAACCACCTTTGATAATATTTTTCGAAACATGGTGTAGTATATTTTATTACTTTATCGTATGGCAACTGATTGACCACGTTCATCGCCTCCAATGCGATCTCTTTTTCAGCCATGCTTTCAATCCTTCCTCACTGATATCAATAGGAGCTAGTCTGGACATGTAGTCAACATTAGCTAATGGAAAAGCATGACCACCCACAATAATATCACCATGATGTCTTCTGATCGTTCCTCCTCTTTCAATTAGTAAGATCAGCGGTTCGTACAAATCACAAAATTTTATTGCTTTTTCATCTCCAATATCAACCAAATGCAACCACTCAAGGTATGCTTCGCAAGTTACGCGCATAAAAGCGTTTTTTAAATGGTTTAAATGCGGACACCATTCCGATATCCTTAAATCCTCTTCAAATCCCAGTGCTTGAGCCGCTTTGAAAAAAGGATACGGCGCCTTTAAATCGTATGTTTTAATAAATAAAGCTGCTCGTCGAATATACTCTTGCATGAGCGCCATGTTTGAAGGGCTATCTACGCTTCCGCATAAATCCCAATTGATGCTATTTATTCTTTTTATGCCTTCATTAAATCGATTCATTTTACCCTCCAGCTTTGCTGGCCGCACCGATGATCACCCGGTATCCTTTTTTTAAAATAGCGCCCAGTTTTTCTAGACTAACTCTACTTCCGATAAATCAGCACCAGTAAAACCTCAATCATTTTATTTAGAGCTTGTTCATTTAAGGCCACCAACGGACGCCGCGCGCTACTCCCAGGGCGCGGCGTGCCGCATGGTGGCGGTCACCACATTGACCGCCTACCCGCTAAAATGTGGCCGCCCCTCCATGGATGTCGTGTTTATCCAACGTTTCTTCGCTAATATCCTCTGGTTCAACCGTGCTCATTTCTACAGAAATGATTCGGGAACGTGCCGTTCTTCCGCTGGTTAACTCTCCATGATGATATCTTATTCGCCCGCCTCTGCCGAACAGCTTGATCAATGGAACATATAGTCCCTGGAATTGAAGTGCTACGGATTCGTTCTCGCCGGATAAATAGGCCCATTCCAAATAACTTTTGCAAGCGGACTTGACTAACCACTCATTCTGGATATCATTTAATTCATCGCAGAATGCATATATTTCGATGGGCAGCTTTATGCCGCACATATCTGCAGCGCTAAAAACCGCCAGTCTCTTGTTAGGTTCTTGATCTATGAAATCATAAAACTGGGAAGCTCTCCTTAAATACTCATATAATAATATGCCGTGTGAAGGCTTGTTCGGTTCTTCGCGATTCCAATGAATGTTTCTTATCATAGCTCTGGCCTCTTCAAACGTCCGATTCAACCAGGCGGCCCCCCTCAATAAATATTCAAGATTCAACGTCTATACGAATAGCATGAGATAAAGAGAAGGTTTTTATATGAGCAGCTATGAAGCCATAAAAGATTGCGTGAATTTAGGTTTTGAAGAATATGTTACTCATCAGCATTATAACACTGCACAGGCAGCTGCAAAAATTGTGGAAGAGGACTGGTGGATATTAAACGAGGATAATTTCAGTAAAACCGCTTTCTTTATATGTCACAAAGAACGTATGGAAATGGATAATTATCAAATCATCGAGACAAATCCTGTCTGGAAAGGCAGGCTTGAATCTATTTTGAGTCTGAAACGGGAAGATTTGTAAACCTATTAGCGACTGCCCATACAGCGGCGAACGCTGCGGATGTACTCTACAGTTTAGCGCTTAGGATGCTGGCGCTGAAGCAGACCGAATCCGTTGTATCCGCAGCGTTGATGCCGCTGATGGCGAGCGGCGCCCGAATGCAGAGCAGCTTGCTCGCGCCGCCGCTTATGATCAATCGCTCCCTGACAGCCGTGTCAATTGGCATGGCCCAACTATCATACACTCTCGCGGCAGTTGGCCCCGTCCTTCCAGATGACCTGCTCTCCGTAATTTTTCCCCCAGTCGTACATCATCTTCAAGACAGGCACGAGACTTTCGCCATGCTCCGTCAATGAATATTCGACCCGGGGCGGAACTTCAGGGTATACTTTGCGGAAGACCAAGCGATCCTCTTCCAATTCGCGCAGTTGATTAGTCAACATTTTTTGCGTAATGTGGGGGATCAATTTTTTCAGCTCGCTGAACCGTTTCGTGCCTTGCAGCCCAAGATGCCACAAAATGATTAATTTCCACTTGCCCCCGATCACGGCCAGCGTCAATTCCTTCTCGCAGTTAATCGCCTGCAAATCGATTCGCTTCTTGACCTCATTCGCCATCGCCATCCCTCCCACCGATCGTATCGATAGTATACCACAAGCAGCTACAAGAGATGAAAGGATATACTGTCGGTTTGGAAACCAAGGAAACGGCTGAGTCCGCTCCGCAGCGGGAGCGAAGAAGCCATCAGGCAAGAGCAGCGAGTATATCCGGTCCATGGCTGGCGGGCTGCTGCTACTCCAGGTTGGCGTGTCTGCCGTACATCTGGCCGGAATTCAGACCCTTGCTGTTCATCAGCCGGAGAATGACCGCGTCGTAAAAGATCAATAATGTCTGTTCGAATAAAGAAGCCATCGGCTGGATCGTCGTATAGCCGCCGCCGGCCTGATCTTTAGGCGATCCCGGCAGCTTGACAAGAGCATCCGCCAATCTTCCGATCGTCGACTCGGGGGCAATCGTGACTGCCACAACGGATGCGCCCAGACTTTTCGCTTGTTGCGCCATCGGGATCAACGTTCTTGTTTCCCCCGAGCCGGTGCCGATGATGAGGACATCCCCCTTGCCGATGCCGGGAGTGACCGTCTCCCCGACCACATAGGCGTTGATCCCGGTATGCATCAGGCGCATGGCGAAAGCCCGTCCCATCAGTCCGGATCTTCCCGCACCAGCGACAAACACCTTATCGGCTTGCAAAATGATATCCGCCAACGCTTCGGCTTCCTTGTCCGCGATCTGTTCCACCGAGCGATGAAGCTCCCGGGCGATCTCTGCGGCATATTTGATCGTATCCATGATTAGGCCTGATTCACCAATCGTTTCATTGCCGCCGCGACTGCCTTCTTGTCCTCCTGACTGGTAATGCCGCCGCCGACAATAACCAGATCCGGCTGCGCCTTGATCACTTCCGGCAGCGTATCCAGCTTGATGCCGCCTGCAATCGCCGTTTTGGCCCGCCTTACGACGCGCTTGATCGCAGCAAGCTCCTCAAAGGAATTTTTGCCTGCCGCCTGATGATCGTAACCGGAGTGGACGCAGATGTAATCCACGCCAAGCTCGTCGATTTCTTTGGCCCTGTCTTCAATGTTCTGCACGTTGATCATATCGACCATAATTTTTTTGTTTTGCTTCCTGGCTTCCTCGACGGCGCCCCGAATCGTCGAATTGTCCGATGCCCCCAATACCGTAATAATATCCGCTCCCGCTTCGGAGGCTTTCATGACCTCATATCCGCCGGCATCCATAATTTTCAGGTCAGCGAGCACGCGCAAAGACGGAAATGCCTCCTTGATTTCCTTCACTGCCCTCAAGCCTTCGTTAATGACGACCGGCGTGCCGATCTCGACGATATCTATATAATCCGCCACCTCTGCAACCACTAGCTTCGCTTCGGGAATATCTACAAGATCCAGTGCCAATTGAAGTTCCATTGGATGATCGCTCCTTAAAATGGTTGTTGTTGATCAACACAAGCCTATTGTAGAGCGTTCCTTTCCTTTAAGGAAGTAGGCACTTTGGCGTGGGGTAGTTACTTGGAGGATACCTTATCTGCAATGACGGATGCAGCGCCCATTCCTGCGCCGATCCCTGATACAAGATCATGACGCCTATGCAGGCTTATAACCAAACCGATTGAGACCTTAAGTGTCGAATGGCTTCCTCATCGGTAACGATCTTTTCTTCGTCAAAGCTTCCCAGATTCAACTTATTCCCCACTTCTCGTTCATCAAAATGGATGACGTTCGCGAAATGAATATTTTTTACTATCGCGCAGTAGAAGCTTAAATCTTCAAAATCGATATGATGAAATGTCATATTCCTTAAACTTGAATAAGCAAAACAATCGTACAATGCGCAATGATGAAAGCTGCTGTTGGAATACTCCGTTTCAATCGTGTCGCAACGCCATATTTTCGAATTGTGAAATTCGCATTGGTCAAATGTGCTGTACGACAGATTGGCCTTCACAATATTGACGTTCTCGAAGGTCACGTTTTCAAATCTGCAATCGCACAAATAACAATCATAGAACTCCACATTTTCAAAAACGCAATTTTGGAATAATGAACTTGTAATATGGACTCCTGTGCAAGTCGCGCCAAAAAACGATCGATCGGAAAAGTCCATTTCATCTAAAATTATTTTTTCCCCTTTCTCCCCTTTGGAATTGATAAAATGCTGATGATTCGCAAGCCTTTCATTTAATTCGCTCTGAGAAATTTTGATCATTGTGTACATTTGCTCCTCTTGATTATCTTCTTAGCCGCAATTCCACAATGAATTGCTCGATGCTCTCCGATATCGCTTCGAATGCATTTCTTTCGAAGTCTTCAAGCTTCACAGAGCCGTCCCGGTTATCAACGACCACGATCAGCCCGTTGCCCTCCATCCCCAAGGGAATATGATCAAGCGTGTGGTTGTGGTTGTTCTTATATTCTCTTAACCTGCTGCTATAAGATTGGATATATGCGTTAGGCAGTACGGATTCCAGTTTTATATAATGATCTTTAAAAAATCCATCTAAATCTGCAAACCAGTATGAATTAAAATAGGCTTTGACCGACGGATGAATCTTGCATCCCAAATCCTCTTCCATTGGTTGAAAGTCATAGAATTCATTCTTTTCAACAGGCCGCCAAGAGATATAATCTTCCGAGTCAACTTCCCCAACATAAATAGCAGAACCAATCTCTTCATCGAATGGCGTTTTAACCCTTCATCCGCTGCTTCTTTTCTTAACGCAAAATATTGATTCATCGCTTCCTTGATTGACACAAAAATCACCCTTTACTTTCGACTTCCAATTTTATATATGTTCAAGATTCCAAACTTGCAAATAGGCTTGAGGATAAGAATATGCTAACACATCCATGCAATTGTCGCCGCGGTCAGATCGATCATACAACGACTTTTGCCAGCCTAAAATCCCCATGTCGTAACAAGAAATGGTATTCCTCAACCTCGGGTGCAAAATCCTTTGCCAAGATCCGGCGAAACAAATAATTCTTAACCAATACCAATATTGCCCCTTATTATTGATAAGCCTCTCAAGCAAGTCTATACATGAAGTAGCAATAATTTTCGACTCCCCAACAACCCCATGCCGGTCGAAGAAGCTACTCCCTGAAGTTAACTAAAGAAGCGGCCGAGGCCTCAAAAGCTAACTTCCGCCAAATTTTCTAACCAAACTTCGGATTTGAAGCCCCAGACAGAACGTAACAAATGCACCTTGATAGGTTTTGAGGGCTTCAGCATGAAACCATCCGCAAGGATCATCTCTTGCGTCGCGACTCTTAACCATCCCTTCCCTATTGTATTGCTTTCAACTGAAAATGAGCAAGGTATCCAAAACGGATTCCACGTATCGCTCCAAGCCTCTATAACGGTATATTCTTCAAATAAGTATCGTTTTATTTTCGATAAATCTTTAGCGGCCGCCAAAACCTCACCACATTCCATGTGAGCCGCTTCTTCGTCCAATGTTGCCGGCATGATGTTACTAATATGATACACATCTCTTAATTCTGGAGCAGCGATTAATGATCCGCCATGATGAATAAGTTGCATCCGCCTCTGGCTTTTGACGCCGAAATACTCGCCATCAGCCAATGCATCCCTGTTCAAGACCGATATGGTTGAGAGGACAACTTTTCTCCCGCGCCATTTTATTGGCTTTTTGTCCCGTTCGATCAATAGAAATGCCATATGTGCCCCCCGGCTATTGCTTGAGAATTCGGTTTATTTTCGATAGCTTCCCAATCTTTTTCCTATTAAATCCTCGGCATTATAGCCGCCTGGCTCCAATTGAATCGTTATGGATTCTGAAGGGCTCATGTATTGCTGCCCATTCACCAACGCAACCCCTTTGACAACATAAGCTTTGGAATGGTCGGCTTCATCATATAGAACTTTTCCATGAAGATTTCCGTTTGGTTTGCCTTCAATAGCGACAAATGCTGCCGCTAGCGCATCGCGTCCAATAGCTGGCGGGATGGCCTGCCCGGAAGCTGCTGGATATCATGACCGTATCACAGATTGGCAGGGCGCGGCAAGCGCCTGCCGTCGTTTGACGCCGGGGAGCAGGGAGCAGCGCCCTGTTTGAGTGCCCGCGGGACATCCCGGCGAACGGGCTGAATGAATCGGCCATTCTAGCGGAAACGCCGGGCCGCCCCAAGTACGCCACCTTGCGGCAACGGCTCGCCGTCGTCAGCAACTGCGGCACCGACTCGTCGTCGTCAGCGGCAACTGCGGCACGGGCAAGACGGCGGCCATCCGTACCTCAGGAAAGCGCTCGATCCGGCGAAGCTCAGTGCACAACGAAGGCAGACCGATTCCTGCCGGAAAGGTCTGCCTTGTATAGTGTATGGTCAAAGCGCTTCGCTTAGGACGAGCTGACTTCGTCCGTTTGATCCGATTGGCTGGACTCGTCCGGAGCAATCGGCTTGGCGGGCTTGAAGAACAACTCCCCTTTGTTTTCCACAAGCTTCGTCAGTTGGTCAGTCAAGCCTTCCTTCAGTTCGTTCACCAGCTGTTCCTTGGAGATGCCCTTCGCTTCCGCAATTTCCGCCAGCGACTTGCCTGCTTGCAGCTCCGTTTGCAGCTCCTCCTTCGTTATCCCGAGCAGCTCCGTGAGCGTATCCTCCTGGAACATCCTGCCGAAGCCCATCAAACCGACAGGCCCCTCGCCTCGTATCTTCGTAACCATCAGCTTCGTATTCTGAATTTCTTCGGACAGGCGATCCTTCAGTCCTTCCTTCTGCTTGTCCGCCTGTTCCTGCGTGATTTTACCTTCGCTCAACGCCGTATCGATCGATTGTTCTACGGCCGATGTCAACTGCTCCAGGAATTGCTCCTGCGTAAGCCCCTTCTCCTCGGCAATCTGCAGCAGCGTCTTGCCTTCCTTCATCTCCTCCATCAGCGCGCTTTGCTCGATGCCGAGAATATCGGCGCTATGCTTCACAGCCTGGCCTCCGTGGAAGAACCGGGCGAACCTCTCCTTATGCTGGCCCGCTCCGATCTTAACGTCATTCTTCTGCGACGAGGTTGCAGCCGACGGGCTGCTGTCGTCGGAGGCGGCGAATGCCTGCGACTGGATCAGGCCTGCGCCTCCCAGCAAAAATGCCGCTGCCATCGTTCCTGCCAACCACGTTTTTTGCGATTTCTTCATGTTCGCTACCACCTTTGCTTGGAATGTGTCTTGCATGGAATAATGTACCGCCCGGGGGTTAATGGAACATGAAACCGAACTAAAAACCACCTAAATGTTTCCTGAATTTACGCTGAATCGTTCCTGAAAATGAGCTGAAATTCGGTGTCTGCGAGGTGCGAAAAAGCACGCCCGGCGAGGATTTTTTGCCGCTTGTGCGGCTCCCAGGCAAGGCCCCCGCTGTCGCGGCCAAGAACCGAAAGCGCCTGGCCGGAATAGGCTAGAAGCAACCCACTTTTGTCAAAAGGAGACCGATGCTATGCCGCTCTTTCAGCTCCCGGCGGGAATTCGCACCTATACCATCGCTTCCCCCGGCGTCACAATTTATTATCCAGCCGTTTACGGTCTGGCGAATCCGCAGGCGGAGGAGAGAATCAACCGCACAATCTTGCAGCTCGTGCACGCCATGCGGCAGGAGCAGCTCAAGATGCAGACCGGCACGGAAATGGAAATGACCGGGCATTACGAGATCAAGACCAACGAACGGGGACTGCTCAGCCTCATTCTCACCAATTACGCCTATTCGCGGCCGATGGCGCACGGCTTTACGGTCGCCAGATCGTTAACATTCGATACGAACACCGGAAGGCTGTATGCGTTGCAGGATTTGTTCAAGCCTGGGGCAAGCTACACCGCAGTCCTGACAGCTCTGGTCAATGAGCAAGCCAGACGGAGACAGATTCCGCTGCTGAACGGTTCCCCTCAGGTGCAGCCGAACCAGGACTATTACTTGGCGGACAAATCGCTCGTCATCTATTACCCGCTGTATGCGATCGCTCCTTACTATGTCGGGTTCCCGATGTTCCCGATTTCCGTATACGAGCTGCAGGACATCGCCGCAGAGGGCGGGCCGCTCGACAGGCTGGCGGCCGACGTCAGCTGATGCGGGGGAAGAGTGAGGGGATCGTTCATCCCTTTTGACCAAATTGTCGTCCCCCCCTTGTTCCGTCGGTGCTCCGCTATTCATATTTGCCGCTCCTGTCCGTTCTGTCTTTCCCAAATGACTTCCATTGCCGGATTGCGAGCCGCCTGCGGATTTGCGATAATGCTTACAAGACATGCCATACGATCCTACGATAAGAGGTGCATACTCTATGACGAATTCAATATCCGGTGCGAAGCTGCTGGCTTTTGTCGGCTCCTATGCAGAAGCTTCGGCCCCCGGGGTGTACGCCTGCCTGTTCGACGGCGAGACCGGGAAGCTTGAGCTGACGGACAGCGTGTCCGGCCTGCAAAATCCGACCTTTCTCGACCTGGACGAGCGCAAGCTGAAGCTTTACGCTTTGTCGGAGATTACGGGAGCGGACGGCCAGCGCATAGGAGCGGCTAACGCTTACGAGATCGATGCGGCGAACGGCCGCCTGTCTCTGCTGAACAGCGAGCCAACCGTGCCGGCTCCCACCTGCCACATCGCGCTCGACCGCACCCGGCAATGCCTGATGACCGCCAGCTATCACGGCGGCATGGTCGGTCTGTCGCCGGTACTAGAGGACGGGCGGGTCGGCCCGGTCGCCGACATTCATCGGCACGAAGGCGCAAGCGTCCTTCCGGTGCAGGACCGGCCGCGCGCCCATTCCGTCTTCGTGGACCGCGCCAACCGGTATGCCGTCGCGTGCGATCTCGGCCTGGACAAGCTGATCGTATACAAGCTGGACGTCGCCGGCCGCAGGCTGATTCCGCACGGCGAGACGCGCGTCGCTCCCGGAGCCGGTCCGCGCCACCTGGCTTATCACCCGACGCTGCCCTACGCCTATGTCATCAATGAGCTGAACGCTACGATCACCGCCTTGGCCTACGACGAGGAGAACGGTGCACTGACGGAAATCCACACAGTCTCCACGCTGCCGGAATCATACCAAGGGGACAACGCGTGCGCGGACATTCATCTGTCGCCGGACGGCCGCTTCCTGTACGGCTCCAACCGCGGTCACGACAGCATCGCGGTCTATGCCGTCGACGCCGCCAGCGGCAAGCTGACGCTGATAGAGCACGCCCCGGCCGGCGGCAAGCACCCGCGCAATTTCGCTTTGACCCCGGACGGCCGTTTTGTGCTCGTCGCCAACCGGGATACGAACAACATTGTAACGTACGCCCGAGACGTCGAGACGGGCAAGCTTCAAGCGACGGGAGCAGAGCTCGAAGTATCGAAGCCGGTGTGCATCAAGTTTTTGCAGTTGGCTTAAGCGGAACGAACAAGCGGGCGCGACTGTTCTTCGAGGGCAGGAAGCGAAGAGCTTCCTGCGCGAGGAACGGCCGTGCCATTTTGGGTTGCTGCCAGGGGGAAAGCCTTCTGTATCTCAATGATTCCTGTCCGCTGTCGAACCTCATCGTTGGCCGCTTGCCAGATTGCCTTTGCCTTCCTGGTTCTCGCCTTCCATGGCGATAACGTCGTCTCTTGCTTCAATATCGTTTCTTCCCCGAACACCGTCGCCTCCCGCTCAATGTCTTTTATCCCGAACACCGCCGCCTCCCGCTCAATGTCTTTTTCCCCGATCACAGCCGCTTCGCCGCAGCTTCAACCGCCCGATATCCGCCATTCTCGCTTCTTTTTCTATGGAACGTTTTACAATCAATGTCCGTCCATTATTCGAAGAGATGACTCACAAAGCTTACAACGTCTGGTGTGAGTAATGTTCTTACAGTAGGCTGGGATGAAGCCCAATTTTCCAATAATTAGAATCGGGGTGTGGATATATGAACATAAAAAAGTATGTTACTTATACCGTTTTATCTGCAGTTATTGTCGGGGCATCCGTCTCCCTCTCACAAAAAATGAATTTGATTGACCACGCTAACGCCTCTGCTGAACCAACCCAAATAACAAATTCTCGAGGATCCAATGGCGGAAAGTATATACAGGCATTTGAAAGAATGGATCGGATCCCCGTTATTAAGAACAAAGCTTTAAAAACAAATCAAAATTATTCTGTTTTAGAAGGTAAGATATCAAGGAAACTTGAACCAACGGGAGAAAAGGAGATCACGGAGCTTATTGTTGAACAACCCGGCCGGTTCTATATAAAACATACTCCTGATGCAAACAACCCGTCTCAATTTGAAGAAGCTAGCAATGACGGGGCAATCATTCGTGTCAAAGATTTCAATGGTGATATAAGGAAATTAGAACCGATGCAGAATACCTTCCCGTCCAATCAAACGGCTTCAAAGGATATGATTATCCCCGACTATAATGGAACTTACTTGCCCATCGGTGGAGTCAATGAATTGCTGCACCCCGAGATGTTTCTTCAAAGTGCATTCAGCAATGGCAAAGTTACCATTAAAGGGGAAGAAAAATTTTTAGAACGGGATACCACTGTCATCGCTATTGACCGCGAGAGTTTGGAAGGCAAATTAGGCAATAGACAAACCCTTTGGATCGATAACCAAACAGGAATCATCTTAAAGCTTGTAAACTCGGACGGAGATCAGCCGATACAGACAATCGCTTTCGAACATATTCGCTTTTCTGATCGTGCCAACGAAGCTCTATTCCAAACTTTAAAGTAAAAAAGATCGAAAGAGGGGCCTGCTTAATCGCATGGCCCCTCTTGCTGCTCTTGGGAAGAATTCCGTCCCAGGCCATTACAGCATTTCAAGCTGCTCGTACAGCCGCTCGCGCTCCGCCTCGAGGCGCACCTTCTCGCCGTACATCGCTTCCAGGCGCTTCGCGTCCGCCTCGCGCATCATGGCGTCGTCGAGCTCCGCCAGCTGCCGCTCCACGGCCTCGATCTCGGCCTCGAGCTTGGCGAGCCGGCGCTTCGCCCTGTCCTCATCAGGCGACGAGTTCTTCCCTCGTCCCGAGGTCCTGCCTGTGGGCGCTTGCTCCGACTTCGCTGGCGCCTGGCTGGCCTCTCTCGTCGCTGCCCTTCGGCCGGATGCCGTCGGCTCCGGCTTTCCGGACTGTGGGCCGACTCCCTCGGATCCTGACGGCCCCGGCTTAGCGGACGCTCGGCCGACTTCCTCCGCCGCTGCCCGGCCGGACGCGGATAGACCGGCGCCCGCGCTGCCCTTCCGGATAGCCTCGCGCTTTCTTTTCGCTTCGTCGTAATGCCCTTCCCAGCGCGTGAGCTTCCCGTCCTCCAGCCAGAACGTAACCGGAAACAGCTTGTTCAGCAAATAACGATCATGCGATACGCAGATGATTGTTCCCGGAAACTCGGCCAGCGTATCCTCCAGCGCCTCGCGGGCGTCGATATCGAGATGGTTGGTCGGCTCGTCAAGCACCAGCACGTTGATGTCCTGATGCATGAGCTGCGCCAGACGCAGCCGCATCCGCTCGCCGCCGCTGAGGCTCTTGACCTTGCGAAAGACGGAAGCGCCGTAAAACAGGAATTTCGCCAGCAAATGGCGCGCCTTCCCTTCCTCCACCATCACGGCGTCCCGAAACGCATCGACGACTGTCATCTCCTCATCCGGAAATTCGTGATGCTGGGACAAGTACCCGAGCTTCGCGCTGACGCCGACGTGTACCGTCCCCGAATCCGGCCTGACGCCTTCCGCAATCATGCGCAGCAGCGTCGATTTCCCGCTTCCGTTCTTGCCTACAATGGCTGTCGCTTCCCCGAAGCGCACCTGCAGGCTGACGCCCGCGTACAGCGTTCTTGCGCCGCGAGAGTCGGCGTGCTCCCCGTCGCTTGGGCCGTACGACTTGCTGACGTCCTTCATGACGACGACGTCCTCGCCGCTTCGCTCGCTCATCCGAAAGGCGAGACCGATCTTTTGGCGCTCCAGCACCGGCCGCTCCAACTTGTCGAGTCGATCCAGCGCCTTCTGCATCGCCGCCGCCCGCTTGAACAACGCGGGATTATCCGCCTGGGCCGCCCATGTCCGCAGCCGCTTGATCGCTTCCTCCATCTTCCTGATCTTCTTCTGCTGCTCCTGGTACGCCGCAAATTCGGCGAGCAGCCGGCGCTCCTTCTCTTCGGTAAAGTATGAGTAATTTCCGTGATAGACGTCCGCCTTGCCGCCCTCCAAATCGAATATTTTGGTCACCGTCCGGTCCAAAAAATAGCGGTCGTGCGACACGATCGCGACGCTGCCGCAGTATTCCTGCAAATAATCCTCCAGCCACTCGACCGCGTCCAGATCGAGGTGGTTCGTCGGTTCGTCGAGCAGCAGCAGATCGGGCTGAAGCAGCAACAGGCGCCCGAGGCATACCTTCGTTCGCTCGCCGCCGCTCAGCAGGCTGAACGGCAGGTGCAGCAGCGGTTCAATGCCCAGTCCCGAGGCGATTCGCGCCAGGCTCGCCTCCATCTCGTAGCCGCCCTTGGCGGAGAAGGCATCCTCCAGGGCGCCGTACTCCTGCAGCGCCTTCTCGACGACCGCCGGATCCGGACTCGCCATCGCCACCCCCAGCTCCGCCAATCTCGCCTGCATGTCGAGCAGTTCAGCGAACGCTCCCTGCAGCACCTCGCCTGCCGTCGCTTCCGGCCCGAAGTCGGGAATTTGCGCCAGCAACGCCGTTCGGCTGCCTTTCCGCCGGTGAATCGCCCCGGCATCCGGACTTTCCTCCCCGGCCAGCAGCTTCAGCACCGTCGTCTTGCCGCAGCCGTTCGGGCCGACGATGCCGATCCGCTCCCGTTCGCGAATTTCCAACGACAGCTCCTGAAGGACCGTCGTTCCGTTCCAAATTTTGGTCACCTTATCCATAGCACACAGTAACACCGGAAATCAGCCTCGCCTTCGGTAAAATGGGTTCTGCGGCAACGCAAAAAAAGCCACAGGCAAAAGGCAACCTTTTACCCGTGGCTTGATTGCAGCCGCATGGCGAATCAGCGGCGTATAGACTGTTTACGCCGCACGATTCCGCAGGGTCAAAATGTTGCAGTCGCCGTAAATGGACATACGTATCCCGTTGTCAGCAAAACGGAATACGATCGTAGCCTGATGCACCCAATATTGGACCCATTTGCTACGAGCGGCAAACTGCAACATCATGACACCTCCCTTACCGAATCGATTGAAATTAATGCTAATATATCACAAGATTTGTAACGAGGCAACTGATCGGACTCTCAAAAAATGCAAGATTTGCTGCGGCACATGCGGCTTCCGTCCTGGAGCGAGCGGGCAGCCCCGCGTGATTAAGCGCCGCCAGGCAATAGTCCCGGTAACTTTGCGGAAGGGAATACGCTTGGGGGCTTGGGCAGCAGGAGAGTCCGCAGCTCACGCCAGGCTGAACCGCGGCCCGTTCGAGCTCGTTTGCGCAGCAAAGCGTCTTTCGGCATTGCCGCGAAGCCATCTCGCCCCGCACGTCAGCAATTGCATCCCGGGCCATCCCGTCATCTCGCCCGACACTGACGCGAGCCATCTCGCCCCGCACGTCAGCAATTGCATCCCGGGCCATCCCGTCATCTCGCCCGTCTCGTCTGCCCGGCTGCCTGTCCGCCGGCGCGGCTACTCCGCCTTACGCACAGAGGCGGCGCGCAGCAGCGCGGGGCCGTCGATCCGGTGCAGCTGGTTCAGCAACTCGATCTGGAAAGAGCCGGGGCGGTCGTCGCCCGATAAAGCCACGGCGGCATCGGCGGCGGCGCTGTAATAGGCGAGCGCAGCCGTGGAGGCGAGCACGTGATCGGGCTCGACGGCCGCGAAGGCGCCGACAATCGAGCTGAGCAGGCAGCCGGCGCCGGTTACCTTGGTGAGCAGCGGCGTTCCCCCGCTGATCCGGTACAGCGCCGTCCCGTCCGTCACCGTATCATCCGGGCCGGTGATGGCGACAACGCACTGCAGCTGGCGGGCCGCCTTGCGGGCCAGCGCCTCCGGATCGCCGCCGGACGCGCCGGCATCGACGCCCTTGATCGCCCAGTCCTCGCCGACAACGTTCGCCACCTCCGCGGCATTCCCGCGCAGGATCGAGACGCGCAGCTCCCGCATGATGCGGCGCGCCGTCTCCGTCCGATACGGCGTCGCTCCCGCTCCGACCGGGTCAAAGACGACCGGCACCCCGTGTTCGTTGGCGGACTTGCCGGCAATGAGCATGGCGCGGACCGTCTCTTCCGTGAGCGTGCCCATGTTCAAAACGAGCGCGCCCGCGATCCGGGCCATATCGGCAACCTCCTCCGGCGCATAGGCCATAACCGGTGAAGCCCCCAAAGCGAGCAGCCCATTCGCCGTAAAGTTCGTCACGACAACGTTCGTGATGTTGTGCACAAGCGGGCTTCGCTCCCGCACCTTTTCCAACACTTCGGCCATTTGACGGTTTTCCATCGAGTCATACTCTCCTTCCGTTTGTTCGCTTGTTTACGGCAACACCAACAAAAAAAACACCTCGCCCACGGCAAAGTGTACTTCGCTTTCTCGCCTCCCTGCGCTGGCATGATCCAACAGGTTCCAATGGTCAACGGCGGCCCAGCCGTACTCTCAGCCCGATCCTCGGACTCCCACGTTCTTATGACATTGTCCATTCCTTGTCCTAATGATACGCCAAGCGGCGAGACGGGTCAATAGAAGGCGTGCTATCTTGAAAATTTGGCGATATACGCCGACAAAATTTCAACACCGCAGGTGACGACCGATGACGTAAGGAAGCGCTCGTCATAGGCGTCTATCT
>NZ_KB905557.1 GCF_000380965.1 Paenibacillus ginsengihumi DSM 21568
ATGAGATAGAGCAGAATACGGTAAACGGGGAAGAGTGAGTTACGCGCTTTGCCGCCGGAGAGGCTGCACATCGCCTCCGGCAGTTTGATTTTTTCGAGAAAGGCCAGGAAGATTTTGATGCCACCGCAACTCGTTGCGTTTTGTAGTGAAAATTCAGTTTTGATTTTGCTGATCGTTGTGGTAGACTTCACCTAAAAGGTGCTCCTCTCTTTGGGTGTAGTGTTCCTTGCAAACACCATTCTACCAAAGATTCGGAGCCCTTTTCATATTTTCAAGAAGCGATGCTTTCGAAATTCAGGATCATATCAAAATATTCGCCACCGACTTGGACGAACGGGCGATCGAATACGCCAGTCAGGGATTGTATTCGCACAATATATTAAAAACCGTCCCCAAGGAAGTGGTCGACAAGTACTTTGTTCGCAAAAGAGAAGGGTATCAAATTCAGGACTCCATACGGAAAATGATCGTCTTTGCGCATCACAATATTTTGCAAAATCCCCCTTTCATTAACCTGGATTTGATCGTGTGCCGGAATTTGCTCATCTATTTCCAGACCGTTTCGCAAAGGAAAGTGCTGTCGCTGTTTCATTTCGCCTTGAACGAGAATGGCTATCTGTTCCTCGGATCCAGCGAAACCGTCGGAAAGTCCAGCCAATTGTTCGAGCCGTTCGTTCGCAAATCCAATATTTACAAATACAAGGAGAGCAACAAGTTCGTCGCTTCCAATATGATCCGCTTCGAAGACCATATGATCAACAAGCTGAACGCTTCCCGAAAGTACAGCGCTCTAAGCGAATTTTCCGGTGCGGGGTCCGATGTCATGGAGATCGAAGCGACGATCTTGAAGGAGTATATCCCGGCGACGATCATTATCGACGATCATAACCGCATGGTCTATTCCAACGGCCCGGTCAACCGGATTATCCGGATGCCGCAGGGCGAGCCGACCAACAATATTTTGAAGCTGGTTCCCGAGGAGCTGACCGTCGCCGTTCGAGCCGCCATTCACAAGGTGCGGAGGGCTCAGGTCGAGGTGTTCTATTATGACCTTTGTGCATTCGCCGCTTCACGCCTTCGATCACGAAGGAGGTCCATCTGATCGAGGTCGATATCGGCCGGCCGCTAAACCATTTTTCCCATAAGTTCAAGTACGATTCCCTCATCGCCGATGCGCAAAGCGTGCTAGAACACGCGCACACGATCGAGAAAAAGATCGAGACGGTGGACGGCCAGTGGTATTCCATGAAGGTGCTCCCTTATTTTTCGAAAAAGAACACATTGGACGGCGTCGTCATCACCTTCAACGACATTACCGACCTGAAAAATCTTAACGAGCATCTTCAGCTGCTGTCGTACGCCATCGAGCAAAGCCCGATCAGCATCGCGATTTTCAATGTGACAGGCGACATCCAATATGTCAATCCCCAGTTCATGAAGCAAACGGGATTTTCGTTCGACGAATGCGTCGGCAAGCATCTGACCGAGCTGTATCCTGCCGATTTTAATGAGAAATTCGCCGACATCTGGGACAAGGTGCGGTCCGGAGAGACGTGGGCCGGGGAATGGAAAAATACGAGGAAGAACGGCGAGTTTTATTGGGAAAACGTATCGATACTGCCGATTACCGACGAGAAAAATCAAAGCATCTATTTCTTGAAGGTGGCGGAGGATGTCACGGAACGCAAGAAAACGGAAAATTTGCTGCTGGAATCGGAGATGCATTCGGCTGTCGGCCAATTGGCTGCGGGTATCGCGCATGAGATACGGAATCCGCTGACGGCGCTTAAAGGCTTCACGCAATTAATGCTGACCGGCAGCTTGAATCAGGAATATATCCGGATCATGCAAGCGGATTTGGACCGGATCAACCTGATCGTCAACGAGCTGCTGTTCCTGTCGCGGCCGCGTGCGGTCGAATTCGAGGACAAAAACATTATTGCCATCGTGAGAGAAGTGGTCGGTCTGCTCGAATCGCAGGCGCTGATGAATAACTGCGAGATCGTCCTCGAGCTGGAGGTAGAAAAATATACGGTCCGCTGCGTCGAGCATCAAATGAAGCAGGTGTTCATCAATCTGATCAAAAATGCGATCGAGGCGATGCCGAAAGGCGGCCAAATTACGGTCACGGCGCAGCTGCTGGAGGATTTCATCTCAATTCAGATTCGCGACGAAGGCTGCGGCATCCCGGACAAAATGTTAAGCAAAATCGGCCAGCCCTTTTTTACGACGAAAGAAAAAGGAACCGGCCTGGGCCTGATGGTATGCCAAAAAATCATTCAAAACCACGACGGCAAATTGACCATAGCCAGCAAGGAAAACGAAGGAACGACGCTGCATATTGTGCTGTCAAGGTAATTGCGATCGAGCATTTGGGGAGCCCGCGAAGGGCTCCATTCTTCTGTCCTGATAATTCGGCGATGCCGTCGGCGAATTTTCAGTACCGGAGGCGACGACCGAGGACGAAGGATTTGTTCGTCATAGGCGTCTATTTCAGCGCCTCGTTGAACGCCTGTTCCAGCTCGTCGGCCTGCTTCGAGACGGCAAAGAAAACGTATGGTCCCTTCGCTGTCAAAACATGCTTTTCAACCAAAGCGTATTCGGCCGGACGGTAATCCTTGAATTTGGCCGTCTGCGCTTCGATGTGCTGCATGATTCGCTCCTTGACGCCCCCTGATTGTTTCGCATCCTTCAGCCGGATCAAGGCCAGCTCGTCCGCCTTCACATTGGACGAAGCCGTGTAGAGCACAAAATCCTCGACTTCGTCGGCTGTGATCGAATACAGCTTCAGCAGCTTATCGCCGTCCCCCTGCTTCATCTCCTCCAGGTCAGCCGCCGGCCGGATACGTTCCCACACCTCGGCCGCCGTCGCCTTGCCCCCGCTCCCAGGTTCTTCGCCGGAGCAGCCGGCCGTCAAGACAGCTATTACGGCCATCGCCGCAATCAACGCCAGCAGCGCGCCCATCCCTCGGCCTTTGCCTCTCCCGCGCCGGATCGTCATGCGCTTCATTCCTCCTTCAAGTATTTGATGGACGAATCTTCAAAGAATGTATGAATATTGTAAACCATGAGCACGTCCCGAATATCGTGCTGCTCCACGAGCTTCGTCAACGATCCGTCGAAATATCGCAAATCGACGACGTAGATTTCGCTGAAATGCCCGGCGAGGAACGGAATCAGGCTGTTGGCGTACGAGTCTTTGACGACCAGCAGCTTGCCCCCGGTCGGACGGGACGCCGTTATTCGGATCAAAGGATGGTTGCCGCCAAGAAACACCTGGTACTTGTCCTTCCCCTCCAACTTCTCCATGGCGTATAAGGAATGCGTCGTTTGCCCTTCGTCCGCATACTCGACGGTATAGCCCGTCTCCTTCTTCGGCAAATACAAGGAGATGCCGTCAGGCTGCATATGCCTGAAGCCGCTCTTCGAATAGAGCGAGCCGTAGAACGCATTCGTCACTTGGCGAATCCGGAAATCTTCCTCGTCCTTCGGGATCACCCCCATCTGCTTGCATAGTTCCCGGTAAGCCGTATAGGCGCCTTGCGTCGTCCAATGATGGTCGGTTTTATAATAGACAGGCCGCTCCCGTTCAGCGTACAGCGCGGGGTACACGTCTACAAAGCGAATATTCGCAGAAAGCAGCTTGCGAATTCGCTCCATATACGCCAGCTCGTCGCCAGCCGGTGCATAGGCCGGCAGCTTGTCCCGGTACACAGCGGCGGCCGTCGGCGCGAGCATCATATATTTGCGGACGCCCGGCGTGGCCCGGTCGAACGAATGAATGGCCGCGGCCTTCTCCTCCGCATCCCCTTCCGCCGGCGGGGCGAACCCTGCGATCAGATAGCCGTCCTCGCCCAAGTAAACCCCGTTGCTGTCCTTTCTGCCCATCGCCCGGTCCGCATCGGTTTTCAATCCGATCCACACGTCACGGAAAGCGAATTGGTCGGCCACATATTTCTCATAACGCGAAGCGAACTTTCCGGACAAGAGCGACGACAGCGAAAATGGCGGCAGCGGCTCGAGCACCCGATTTTCCGATTCGGAGAAGCCGCGGTCGGGCAGCGCCGGATGCAGGACGGCGATCGTGCCGACAAACAGCATCAGGATGAGCGCAACGGCGTTTCGATAGAAGTTGTTTGTCGTCATCGGAGCGACCGCCTCCCTTTAAAATCGAAAGTACAAGAAAGGATTGTAGGTTGCCGTGACCAAATAGGCCGTCGACAGCGCCAGCAAAATGCCGTATGCGGCCGACACGGCGATCGCGCCTCCCCGCTTCCCTTTTTGCGCCAAATGCATTAATGCTTTTCGGGGAAGCGGCGTCGCGCACAGCGCCAGCACGGCCAATGGGACCAGGTTCGTCGACAGCGCATAAAGCGTCCGGTCATCCGCCCAACCGCGGGCGCCGAAGCCGAGCATGACGCCGATAAACGGCCCGGCGGTGCCCAGGTCCATTTCGAACAAGACCCAGCCGACGATGACGGTCAGCATCGTGTAGATATGCGAGACTAGGGCGGGAACGCGCTGCAGCCACTTCAGCAGCGCCAGCTTCTCCACCGTCACGAAGAAGCCGAAGTACAGGCCCCAGACGATAAAGTTCCAGCTCGCCCCGTGCCACAGGCCGGTGAGCAGCCAAACCGCCAGCAGATTGCGGAGCTGAATCCGCAAGCCCCGCCGGTTGCCGCCGAGCGGAATGTAGACGTACTCCCGAAACCACGATCCGAGTGTGATATGCCATCGCCGCCAAAATTCCGTTACGCTTCGGGATATATAAGGGTAATTGAAATTGACCGGCAATTCGAACCCGAACATTTTGCCGAGCCCGCGCGCCATATCCGAATACCCGCTGAAATCGAAATAAATCTGGAAGGTGAACGCAATAATGCCGAGCCATGCATAGCCTATGGTCAGCTCTTCCGCCGGCGTCGATTTTACGCTCATCCATAGCGATCCGATGGGATTAGCGAGCAGCGCTTTTTTGGCCAGCCCGCGAATGAACCATTCCGCCCCTTCGCCGAACTTCTCCAGCGTCATTCGGCGGGAAGCCAACTGCGCTGCGATGTCGCCGTATTTGACGATCGGCCCCGCCACGAGCTGCGGAAACATCGTCACATAGGTGCCGAAGGCAACGATGTTTTTTTGCACAGGCACGCTGCCCCGGTAGACGTCCACGATATAAGACATCGTCTGGAACGTATAGAAAGAGATCCCGATCGGCAGCGGCAGCTCGGCCGCCTGAATGTGCACGTGGAACAGGCGATTGATGTTATCGATGAGAAACCCGGCATATTTGAAAAAGCCGAGAACCGCCGCATTGCCGAGGAGCGAGAAGATTAGAACCGTTCTGGCAACCGGCTTGCGATGACGGTATTTATCAATAAGCAGCCCGTTCGCATAATCAAATAAGGTCGAAAAGATCATGAGGAAAACATATAAAGGTTCTCCCCAGGCGTAAAAAACAAGACTGGCGACAACCAATACGGCATTCCGAAGCCTGTTAGGCGAAAGGTAATAAACGAGCAGCGCCACCGGCAAAAACTGGAACAGGAAGAGCAGACTGCTGAAGACCAATGCCCGTCACCTCCCGCGCCGTCTTAACCGAGCCGCCTGTCATTTCACCCTGTCCGCAAGCAGCTCCAGCATCCGCGGATAAAACTCTGCCTTGAAATGGATGCCGTCCGCATCGTACAGCTCGGGACTTCCGGTCACGATCCCGGAGATGTCGACGAATCCGACGCTTTCTTTGTCCGCCAGCTCCCGCAGCCCTTGATTGTATGCCTCGATATTCCCATAGCGCGGCTCCTTCTCCTCCACTTCGGCGGTCACTGGGGTAACCGACAGCAGCGTGACGTTGGCCTGCGGAAGCTTGTCCTTGATCGCGCCGATCAAGGCGGCGTAATGCTTGAGCGAGTATTCCTGCGGATTGTCCGTCGGCCAAAGAATATCGTCCGACCCCAGATGAATGAAGACATGCTTCGGCTTGCGCTTCGCCAGCTCCTCGATATCCTCCATCGCGAACTCGGCTGTCTTGCCCGCGCCGGCCAGCACATTCGCTTCCTCCAGCACGTCGTGATACGACAGCCCTTCCGTAATCGAATCGCCGAGAAATACGCTGTCCTGAAACAAGGCGGCGAACTGGGAAGCCCGGGAAGCTTCCGCAGCGGATGAGCTTGCCTGCGATGTTGAGACCGGAGCCGTCCCCGGCGGCGGACTGTTCTCGTTCCCGCATGCAGCAAGCGATAGGACGGCCGCCCCCATCAGCAGCCCGGCGAATTTGTTCATTCGGTTGATCATTGCTCGGTTCCCTCTCTTCGATGAATAAAATGAATGCGACAAAAGGAAGAATAATCGAGAGAGATCAAGATAAGATGCAGACGAAGTGCAGAACCGCAGTTCTGCACTTTAAGCTTGATGAAAATCTATATTATTTCGCCTGAATATAACCTTCGGCTTTAAGCAGCTCGGCGATCAGCACGGCGCCGCCGGCCGCTCCGCGCAGCGTATTATGCGAGAGCCCGACGAATTTGTAGTCGTACAGGGAGTCCTCGCGCAATCTTCCCGCCGATACGCCCATGCCGCGCTCCAAGTCGCGGTCCAGCTTCGTCTGCGGCCGGTTCTCTTCTTCGAAATAAGTGATGAACTGCTTCGGCGCGCTCGGCAGCCCAAGCTCCTGAGGCCGGCCGCGGAATGTACGCCAGCGCTCGAGAATCTCTTCCTTCGACGGCTTGTTCTCGAACGATACGAAGACGGTCGCCAAATGCCCGTCGGTCACGGGCACGCGAATGCACTGCGTCGTAATGAGCGGAGCGTTCGCTTTGACAATCTCGCCGCCAGCGACGCTGCCCCAGATACGGAGCGGCTCCTGCTCGCTCTTCTCTTCCTCGCCGCCAATATACGGAATGACGTTATCGAGCATTTCCGGCCAGTCGCTGAAGTTTTTGCCCGCCCCGGAGATGGCCTGATACGTCGATGCTACGACCTTCGTCGGTTTGAACTCGAGCAGGGCGTTCAGCATCGGCACATAGCTCTGAATCGAGCAGTTCGGCTTCACGGCGATAAAGCCGGTGGTGGTGCCGAGCCGCTTCCGCTGGGCCGCGATCACTTCCAGATGCCCCGGGTTGATTTCCGGGATGACCATCGGCACATCCGGCGTCCAGCGGTGGGCGGAGTTGTTGGAGACGACAGGGGTGCCCGTCTTGGCGTACGCTTCCTCCAGCGCTTGAATCTCGTTCTTCTTCATGTCGACGGCGCAAAAAATAAAATCAACATCCGCGGCGACCTGCTCGACCTTCGATGCATCCTGCACGACAATATTGCGGACCGAATCCGGGATCGGGTCGGCCAGCTTCCAGCGGTTGCGGACAGCTTCCTCGTATGTTTTGCCGGCGGAACCGCTGCTTGCCGCGATCGATGTCACCTCGAACCACGGATGCCCGTTCAGCAGCTGGACGAACCGCTGCCCTACCATCCCTGTTCCGCCAACGATGCCAACTTTCAATTTTTGTGTCATAGCGATTTTCATCCTTTCGCATGTGGGGTTGCCTGCAATGGGCAAATAAAAAATCCCGCCTCCAAGACTACTACCAGTCTCAGGGACGAGATTGCGCAAGCTCTCGTGGTACCACCCTAAATTCGCCAATATGTCGCCATATCAGCCTCTTCAAGTACGGCATTACGACAGGCGGCGCAATGCTTATACTCTAGCTCTGTAACAGGAGCTCCTGTCGCACCATCCCTTCTTGCGGCAAGAAGTTCCGATGCGCTGCTCAGAGTCTTTGTTCAATAAAGGCCCCTTCGCTCCTTCCCAGCTGCCGGAGCTCTCTGTGCAAGGTTCCGTTTATTTACTCGTCTCTTCATCGCATTTGATATTGATGCGTTTATGATATCAAATATCGGGCGAGAGGTAAATATCCTTTTTGAAAAGAGTGAAAAATTGGGCGCCCGGCCTGCGGATCGCTATCGCTTTTTGTTCAAATGAAATACGCTCTGCGGCGTTTTCAGCTCGCGCGAGACGCCGGCGATAAACTGCTTGCGGGTATGTTCGGGCTGTTTTTCCTTCTCGATGTCCAGCTCCAGCGTGATGATGCGGGAATGGAGCCGCTCCGAAAGTTGTTGTTGGCGGACAGCTCGCCGATCCCCCCTTTTTTCCAATAATTGGAATGCAATGAGCTTCAAACCGAGGAACACCGCCCAAAATGTTGCACGCTTTGCAACATTGAGCCGCAAATAGGGTTAATCCCACCGTTTTTGCTTTACAAAATACAACATTTGCTGCAAGCTCGACTTTCTCTAACATGAACAAAGGCCTATTCGTTGGACAGCCGATTCTTTTCCAGGAAATCCGATCGGTCTTTATAATTTTTTTGCCGATATTTGTCTTCGCCTGTATGGCAGGCTTGATTCCAACACCGTTAATCCGATGGCTGATTCTCTTCTTGCGCCGCATTTTTCAGCTCCTTGAGCCTCCTTTCCCCCATTCCGTCTCCAAGCTGGACGATCTGTTGAGCAGTTTATCCTATCCCGTAAGTTCTCTTCATATTTTCTAGTGACATAGACCCATCAAGCAAGAAAAGTCAATAGGTACTTTATCCCCTTATTTTTGGGTGACCTGATTCCGGAGAACGTTTTGAGCTTTAGGGCCGAATGTGAAATGGAGCCAATTGTGATAAAATAATCAAGCAAAAAGAGAAGATCTTGCGCTACAACCCGTTCGAAGGTCGATTGTTCTCAATCAGGAACCGTTAATTAAGGCCTAAGACGAAGGCTCCCCTTCGCTCTTGGTTCGTTCGGCTACTTGACCAATGACATACGCCTTGAGCGGTGTCCGGGCCGGATCGCATCGATGACTCGATTTTTTACTACCTTGAAATCGGCAGGTACTGCGCATGAGTCGAAGAAGAATTGCCGCGTATCTGATGATACTCGTGCTTGTATTAAACGCCATACGGCTCGTATGGATGCAACAGCAGGTCCCGACAAGTCGGATGCAAGCGTCCGACGGCGTTCTGGATTTGCGCGGATGGGATGCGCAGCAGTCCCCGTTGCTGCTGCTCGACGGCGAGTGGCTGTTTTACCCCTTCAAGCTGATCGATCCCGGGGCGGAATCGGACAGCAGCACAGGTGGCAAGCTCGTTACGCTGCCGTCCGGTTGGCAAGACGATTTGCAGGCAGCAGGCAGTACAGCACTCGGTTATGCCTCGTATCGGCTCAAGCTGCTGCTGAATCCGTCAGATGCAAACGCCTACAGCATTCGCGTCCCTTCGCTTCCTTCTTCATCGGCGTTGTACGTCAACGGAGAGCGGATTGGCGGGTCCGGCGTGCCGGCGGAACGCGCGGAAGATTACGCGGCCGGCAATGTGCCGTTTACCGGGACGTTCGCGAGCGGCGGCGCGGTTGTCGATATCGTCCTGCACGTGGCCAATTTCGACAACCGCGCCTTGAGCGGCGTTATGCAGCACATCAAGTTCGGAACGGAGGAAGCCGTCCGCAAGTCGTATGCGATATCGAGCAGCTTTCAGGCGGCGATGGTGCTGCTCTTGATCATGCACGCCGCCTACTCGGTCGCTTTATATGTGATGGGAACCCGGCACAAGGCGCTGCTTCCCTTCACCTTGCTGATGGTCAGCGCGCTGCTGTCGATCGCGACCGACGACGACCGCATCTTGCAGGACTGGTTCGGCGTCGATTACTTATGGGCGTGGAAATTGTTCAATCTTTCATTCCTGGGCAGCTCCGCCTTTCTCATGCTGTTCGCCAGGCAGCTGATGCCGAATTTCGGACGGCTGGCTACCTGCACGCGATGGATCTCGGTCCTCTGCGCGATCTACGCGCTGTTGGTGCTGGCATTGCCGCCCGCTGTTGTAAGCGGCGCGGATATGCTGCATACGGCGCTTACTTTCGCGCCTTTTGTAGTGGTGCCTTACTATGCTTATCGCGCAACCCGGTCGAACGAGCGCGATATGATTTATATATTGCTCGGAATGACGGCCATCGGCAACAACTTGCTGTGGGGCGCCGCCAAAATGACCGGTTTGGTCACAAGCGACTACTATCCGTTCGATATGCTGGTCACATTCGCATTGTTCGCAATGTACTGGTTCAAAGGTTATTTTCGCACGTTCCAGAAAACAGCCCAGCTTGCCGAGCAATTGCAGGCGGCCGACAAGCAGAAGGACGATTATCTGGTCACTACGTCCCACGAGCTGCGCAACCCATTGCACAGCATGCTGAATATGGCCGCAGCGGTCGTGGAGAGCGGCGGACGCCTCGACGAGGCAAGGAACAGGGAGCGGCTCGAGCTGCTCATCTCTGTCGGCAAGCGCATGTCCGTGCTGCTGGACGACTTGGCGGATTTGAAACGGTTCGAGGATAACCGCGTGCGGCTTCAACCGGTCCATCTGCATCTGTCTGCTGTAGTGTCCGGTGCTGTGGATATGGTCCGCTATATGACCGAAGGCAAGCCGATCCGGCTGGAAAACGGCGTGCCGGACAGCTTGCCCCTGGTATATGCAGACAAGCATCGGTTAATTCAAATATTGTTCAATCTGCTTCACAATGCCATCAAATTCACAGACAAAGGCGTCGTTCGCGTCAGCGCCTTCGAAGAGAACGGAAAGGTGCGTGTGGAAGTAGCGGACACGGGCATCGGAATCGACGAACAGATGATCGATCGCATCTTCCTGCCCTATGAGCAGGGAAGCTTCACAGAGAGCGGCAAACCGGCGGGACTGGGCTTAGGCCTGGCGATTGCGAGGCAGCTGGTCGAGCTGCACGGAGGAGCGCTGACGGTCAAATCGGCGCCGGGGCAAGGCTCGTCATTCGCTTTCTCGCTGCCGCTGGCCGCGAGTGCCGAGCCAGAGGAGCTCCCCGCCGAGAGCGTCTTCGCCTATGAGGCGCTGGATCGCACAGCGATCGCTGTTGCCGCCGCTTCCCGAGCAGCCGATGCCGAGAGCGATGCCGGCTTGACCGAGTCCGGACCGGCCCGCGGAGACCGGCCTCGCGTACTGGCCGTGGACGACGACCCGGTCAATCTGCGCATGCTCAGATGCCTCCTGCAGCCTGAAGGCTGCGAGCTCGTCACGGCGGCCAGCGGCGCGGAAGCGCTTGCTTTGCTGAACGATGGCCCATGGGATTTGCTCATCGCCGACGTCATGATGCCGCGAATGTCCGGATACGAATTAACCCGGCGGGTCAGGGAGCGCTTTTCGCTGACCGAGCTGCCGATTCTTCTGCTTACGGCGCGCAGCCGCCCAGAGGATATTGAAGCCGGGTTCCGCGCCGGGGCGAACGATTATGTTACGAAGCCGGTGGAACGGATCGAGCTGCGGTTCCGGGTGCGCGCGTTAACGGACGTCGCCCGTGCGGCACGCATTCAGGCCCGGACCGAAGCGGCATGGCTGCAGGCGCAAATCGAACCGCATTTTCTGTTCAATACGCTCAACGCCGTCATCGCCTTAAGCGAGATCGATATCGACCGCACGCGCCACTTGCTTCAAACGTTCGGCGATTACTTAAGGGCAAGCTTCGATTTCAGAAATGCGGAGCAGCTTGTCCCGTTGCAGCAGGAGCTGGAGCTCGTCCGCGCTTATTTGATGATTGAACAGGCGAGGTTCGGAGAGCGCATCCGCATCGAATGGCAGGTGGACGATCGTCTTGAGCTGCTGATTCCCCCGCTCACCATTCAGCCGCTCGTTGAAAATGCAGTGCGTCACGGACTGCGCGCACAGGGCGGGACGATCCGGATTGCCGTCGCCGACCAGGGAGCCTATGCCGAAATAACTGTCCAGGATGACGGCATCGGGATGAACGAGCAGACGATCGCGCAATTGCCGCATATCGCGCCAGCCGGCAGCGGCCCAAGAAAAGGCATCGGCCTGCAAAATACTTATTATCGCTTAAAGCGGCTTTACGGGGAAGGACTGCGCATCCAAAGCGCGCCTGGCCAAGGTACGTCCGTCTCGTTCGCCGTTCGGAAGTAGAATGAACTTACTCATGTCAAAAGGCAAACGGCAATCCGGGATATAATTCCGGATTGCCGTTTTTTTGTTTATATTGAAATATGTCGAAATTTGACGAATGTGACAAGTGAATCGTTCGTTCAGACTAATGAAGCTCCCGTTCATCCCAGTCGGACAAAGCCTCTTTAGGTCCGCTGCCCAGCATGGAAATGGAATCCCGATCGAACGGCTCCTCCCGCTGTACCGGTTCCTGATGACGGCTGGCTGCTGCATTCCGGATATCATATTGATCGACGAAGAAGAGGAGCATGGTATGAACGTCGGCAAACCATTGCGTTTTATCGGCCAAGGACGGCTTGTTTCTTTTCTTGTGCATACGCATCCGGCGCCACCTCCACATGAATCATTCAAATCATTGACACCTATGACCAGCGATTTCTTCGTCATTAGTCGTCGCCTGCGAGCTGAGCATTCGCTGACGATGATCAGCAAATGCTGCAGGTTGCAGCGCCTTTACTTCGTCGTTGACATCAGCAGCCGCTTGGCCGTGCCGTTCTGCGTTTCAATCGTTTCGTAAATATTGATCGTATACGGATAATTGAACTGGTCTGTCGTAATATTGCTGGCATCGACGGTCTGCTTGCCGCTGATCAGCTTGTTTTCTCCCGTGAAGGCAGCATCCTTGTAACCGACGACCCGGCCGCCGTTGTCCACGATCTCCAGTCGCAGCTTGGAGAAATTCTCGTCGACGACGACATTTTCTTTTTGTTCGATGTCCATATCGAGCGTCACCTTATACGTATACAAATTGTTCATATACGTGGCGACGGCGGCGACATCGCGAATGGTCAATTCGAACGGATATAGGGAATATTTCTTCGTCCCTTTGTCCGCTTCCTGAAAGGGCGTATACACCGAGGCGATCGCCGTCGTGTACGACGCTGCCGGCTGGCTTCCGGTCTGCTGCGCCCCCGGTTGCGCCGATTCGGCGTCAGAAGGCTTAAGCGGTTCAAGCAGCTTCAGTTGAATGGCGGCCCCCTCCTCTGTCTGAGGCATGATGAACGAATAGCTGACAACATAGCCAAGGCCTGGATTCATCGTCTGAACGACGGAGGATTGCCGCGCCCCTTGGTAGGTGACTCCTTCGCTGTTTACGAGCGCCGCCTGGAATGTCGGCGTCGTCACCGGCTCGCTGCTCTTGTTCGTTAACTTGAATTTGGCGACGGCCGATTTAAAGCCTTCTCCCGGATTGTCATGCATCGTCAGCTCCATCAGCGCCACTTCCGTCTGGCTGTCGATCGCTGTCGTCAAGCTGTCGATCACCATCGGCCGGCCGATCGTATACGCCTCGGTCGCCGGCAGCTGCCCCGACTGCGGCAGCGAAATCGCCAGCTTGCCGGTGTCGAGCGGGATCGCCGCCTGCGCCTCGGCGCCGGGCAGGAAGCTGTCGGTCACGACGACGAGCAGATTGGACAGCGACGCCTGGTTATCCAGCGGAATGGCAAAATGAATGTATTTCTTCTCGCCTGCTTCCAGAGTGGTGGCGCCAGCGTCGGCGCGCTCGCCTGCGAAAATCTTCAGACGGATTGACCGTCCATCCGGAAGGCGGGAACCGTCTCCCTGCCGACTCCGGGATTGTCGACCAACAGCTTGACGACGGCGGCCCGGCCTTCGGCCGTATGCTGCACAGACCAGTCGATCGGCTGGTACGTGAGCTCGGAATTGACGCCAGGGATTTTGAAGCTCTGACCCCAGGCCAGCGTTTCCGGCTTCTGCGGGGCGGCAGCTGACGTGCCGTACCACACGTTCGTTGCCGGCATCGTCAGCAGCCGTTTCTCTGTCTTCGGATAAGTGTAGATATCGACATAGACAAAAGATAGCTCCGTAACTGTCCCGATTTCCTTGCTGTCGATCTCGGCCATGTACACCAGTTCGCCGATTTCTTTGGGCTCCAGCGCCGGCTTGTTGCCTGCGCTCGGCTTCAGCGCATACTCCGACCCGCTGCTAGTACGCACGCGCAGCTCGTGCTCGGGCACGCGCTGTTTGGAAGATCCGCCGTTGTACAGACGGACGGTCGCCGACAGCCGGGAGCCCTTCTCCGTCGGCAGCACTGCCACATTTTTGATAGCTGCGCGCATCTCGCTCGCCAGCTCGTAATTCGCGGGGGCGGCTGCAACGGCTGCCGATTGGGCGAATACCCCCTGCGGAACCGCAGCTGGAATCAAGAGCGTGAAAGCCAATGCCGATATGCCAATAGTTCTCCGTTGCCGCTTCACTTCTAACCCTCTCCTATCTTGAAAATTTGGCGGTATACGCCGACAAAATTTCAATACCGCAGGTGACGACCGATGACGATAGGAATCGCTTGTCATCGGCGTCTTTCTTGAACATTCGATGGTCACAATCGGTAAATCGTCATCGGGCCGCAGATGTTCCCAGGAGCGAATCGTCTCAGCAGCGCCATCAGCACAAGCTGATCGCCGTTACCTCGTCGTCGCTGCCGCCTCTGCTTGTTGCCCGTCCTTCAAGGTGTTTTGACCGGAGACGACTAGCTCCTCGCCTTCCTGCAAGCCTTCCAGCACCTCCTGGTACTCGCCGCTGATCCTTCCCAGCTTCACCTTGCGCTTCTCATATTGATCCTCCTGCTTGACGAAGACAAACGTTCCGCCTTCATCCCGCACGACGCTCAAGGCCGGCACGGCGATGACCTGCTCCTCGGTTTCCGTCGTCAGCTGAACCATGTACCGTTTGCCCGGCTGAATCGTCTGCTCGGCATTCGGAATTTCCATCTCCAGCGTATAGGTTTTGGAGGCGGCGCTCATAATCGGCGCCAAGTAAGTGATCGGTGCGGTCAGCTTGTTATCCGGGGTATCCGGATTGTAGTATACGAGCTCGGTCTTGCCTTTGACGAGCGCGTAATTGGTTTCGGTCAGCTCTGTCGCAATCTTGATCGGATCGACCTGCTGAATTTGCCCGACTTTGGCCCCGGTCGATACGGATTGCCCGGCCACGAGCCTGAAATCGGTCAAAATGCCCCGTCCCGGCGCCTTGACGCTGTAATTCTCCAGCGAACGAACCGCGTCCTCCAGATTCAGCCTCGCCGTCTCCAGCTGTGTCTCGAAGCTGGCGACCGGATCTGTCTGGTCGAACTTCGCCAGCTGCGCTTGCGCCGCTTCCAGCCCCATTCGCGCGTTGTCGAGAGCATCCTTCAGCTGCTCCACCTGGTGGGATGTCGCCAGACCGTCATCGAATTCGTTGCGGATTTTGTTGTAATCCTGCTCGGCCGTCTTGTACGCCATCTCCGCTTTAGTCACGTTGTCAACCAGATTTTTGCGGTTGTTGACGGCGTCGATTCGCGCCTGGGCAAGCGACTGCTCGGCGTTCTTCAAGGCAAGCTCGCTCTTGCGTCTGGCCGATTCGGCATCCTCGCTGTCGATCACAAACAGCGTCTCGCCTTCCTCGACAGCATCGCCGTTCTTCTTGAGTACTTGCACGACCTGGCCGTTCGCCTTCGGAATGATGTCGAATACGGTTCCTGCCGATACTTCGGCAATTTGCTCGACCGGACTGCTGATCGTATGCCTGGCGACCGGTTCCGTGCGCACCGGACGCGGTTTGAAATCGGCGGATGCTTGTCCGGAGCCGCCTGCCCCGCAGCCGGCGGCGAAGACGATCACGGCGCCTAGCGCGCCGATCCCCGCCGTGCGCCACAATCGATTGCATTTCCCCTTCGTATAGCTCCATATGTTCATCCTTCTCGGCCTCCCTCATCGTTAACCTTCCAGCGCAGTCTGCTGCGGATTCCGCTCTTTGCCCTTGCTAAACAGGCGGGCAAACCTTTTTTTCATTTGGTCCAGCATTTCGTAAATGATCGGGACAATCACCAGAGTGAGAATCGTCGAGGTGGTCAGACCGCCGATGACGACGACGGCGAGCCCTTTGCCGATCAAGCCTCCCGAGTGGGACAGCCCGAGCGCCAGAGGAAACATCGCCATGATCGTGGCTCCCGCCGTCATCAGAATGGGCCGCAGCCGCACCTTCCCCGCCTCAAGCAGCGCCTGGCGCACGACGTAGCCTTCCTCCATCAGCTGCTGGGCGCGGTCGATGAGCACGATCGCATTGGTGACGACAATCCCGATGAGCATCATGAAGCCGATCATGGAGGTAACGTCCAGCGTGACGCCGGTAACGACCAGGCCGATCAGACCGCCGATGACGGCAAGCGGAAGCGAGAACAGGACGGCGAACGGCGCCGAAGCGTTCCCGAAGCCGAGCACCATGATCAGATAGACGACGGCGACTGCAACGACCATCGCGACATACAATTGCGAGAAGCTTTCGTCGATGTCGGCGGATACGCCCTGCACTTCCGGGAAGACGCCTTCCGGCAGTTCAAGCTCGCCGAGCGCCATCGATACCATCATGCTGATGCGGTTTTTATCGTCGGAATTGATTTTGGCTGTCACCTTGACGAGCTGCTGCTGATCCTCTCTGGCGAGCGAGGAAGCCGACGGCTTTTCGTATATTTTGGCGACCTCCTTTAGCAGCACGGTCGATCCGTCCGGTGTCTGCAAAGGAATATTGCCCAGCTTCTCCAGCGAGTTTTTGAACGATTTTTCCATCATTATCTTGGTCGTATAAGTCACGTGGTCGATTTTGAGATCGCCGAGCTCCTGCTCCTGAATCCACTGGCGCGCCGTATCCATCACGGAGGATACGTTAAAGCCGTAAGCCCGCGCGCTGCCCGGGTCCACCGCAATCTCCACTTCGGTCTTGGCGTCGCTTAAGCTGTCCTCTACTTCGCTCAGCTCGGGGAAGGTCAGCAGCTTGTCCTTGACCATCGCCGCCGCTTTCTCCAGCTGCTCCTGGTCTTCGCCTTTCAACGTATAGGAGAAGTCCGTCGTGCCCATGCTGAATCCGCCTCCGATGCTTCTCGGTTCGACCGTGGACCCGGCGGGCAGTTCGGCGAGCATAAACTGCTTCACCTGCTCGCGAATGACATCCGGCTTCAAGCTTTCGTTTACCTCCACCACAATTTGCGAGGCGTAAGGCATCCGTTCCTCGTCGTCGCCTGCATACCCGACGAAAGCTTCCACGAAGCGGAACACAGGCTGTCCCAGGCTGTCCTTTTTGTCCAGCAAAATCTGTTCAAATTGTTTCGTAATGGCATTGGTCGTCTCGAACGATGTCTCGTAAGGCAGCTTGAGCTGGAACGACATCGTATGAGATTCTTCGCTGCTGGGCAAAAAGGATACTTTCAGGAACGGAACAGAGCCGACGATCGAGCCGACAAAGATGACCGCCGTCAATAGCAGCGTCTTGACGCGGTGATTCAGACACCACTGCAGCACCCGCTCGTAAAACGCCACATACCGTCTCGGCTTGTCTTCCGCATGCCCCTTGATGGTGCTGCGCAGCACAAGCAGCTTGGCCAGCATCGGAATGACGGTCAGCGCCACGAGCAGCGAAGACAGCAGCGCGCAGGCGATCGTTATGGCGAACGGCTTGAAGAAGCCTCCGACGATGCCGGAAATCATGCCGATCGGCGCGAATACGCCGACCGTCGCCAGCGTCGACGAAGTGATCGCCATCGACACTTGCTTCGTAGCCAGCACGATGACGGACTCCTTGCGTTCCTGGGCTTTTTCCAGAGAGGAATATATATTTTCGATAACGACGATCGAGTCGTCGACGACCCGGCCGATGGCGATAAAGATACCGCCCAGCGTCATCGTGTTTAGCGTCAGCCCGAACAGCCGCATGCACAACAAAGTGATGAGGATCGATAAAGGCAACGATACGAGCACGATCAAGGTCATCCGGACATTGCGCAGGAACACCAGGATCATGATCGAGGCCAGAATCGCCCCGAGAATGCCTTCGTTCAGCAGACCGGAGATCGATTCCCGAATCTCGTCGGCGCTATCGTAGATGCTCTTGAACGTGATGTTCGGCAGCGTCGTCTCCCATTGCTGAAGCAGCGAATGAATACCGTCGGAAAATTCGACCGCGTTCGCATTGGGCGCTTTGTACAAAATAATGCCGATCGCCGGCGAGCCGTCCATCCGTCCGACGAACTTGGATTCGGTGATCGCATTGATGTTGGCCACCTGGGACAGCTTGACGATATCGCCGCCAGCTGTCGTTATCTCCAGCTGCTCCAGCTCGTAGATGCTGTCCATCTTTCCCGTCACGCGGGCATTCTTCTCGTTGTCGTCGATCTCGACGCTGCCGATCGGACTTTCGGCCAGCGCAGCCTTGATCGCGCCCGACACCTGCGAGAGCGACAGTCCGTAGACCGTGAGGGCATCTGCGTTCAGTTCGATATCGAGGGAGGTCGTCCGCTCGCCGATCACTTCCATATGGTCGAGCCCTTTGAGCCCCTCCAGCTGCGGCTTGATCGTATCATTGAACTCGTTGTCCAGATCCGTTTGGCTCATGCCTTCCTTGGCATACAGCGCCAAATAGTTGGTTGCCATCGACGACACTCCGAAAGTCATTACTCTCGGGGTGCCTGCCGATGCGGGAAGGCTGACCTGCGCGATCTGGTCTTCGATGTCCTGCTTTTTTTTGTCTACATCCACATTTTCCTTGAATTGAACGATGATGCTGGAGAAATTGTTGCTCGAAGTGGAGGACATCATATCGATATCCTCAAGATTGGCGAGCTTTTCCTCCAATGGCTCGGTCACATTGTCCATGACGTCCCGGGGCGCACCCGTATACGTCGTCTGGACGATGACCAGGGGGAATGAAACTTCCGGCATGCTTTCCTGCTTCAACTGGCCTGCGGAATACAACCCGCTGCCGAACAAGAGGATCATGATGATGAACAACGCCGAAACGTTTTTCATCGAAAAACGAATGATTGGGGTCATCCCTGCAGTCCCGTCCCTTCTTCGGTTCACAATGTACTCGAATTGAATGTACGGGGCGAATATGAACTCAGTATGAACAAAAAAAAGAAATTCGGATGAACAATCCGAATTTTCGCGGGAACTGGTTATGATTGGGACTCGTTGTAGGAGACGATCGGCAGCGTAATGGTAAAAGCGGAGCCTTGGCCGGGCTTGCTCGCCACTTCGACGGCACCGCCGTGAAGCTCGACGATCGTTCTCACAATCGATAATCCGAGGCCGCTGCCGTCCGTTTTTTTGTCACGGGAAGCGTCTGCTTTGTAGAATCGTTCGAAGATGCGCTCCTGATCCTCGGCGGAGATGCCGATTCCGCTGTCCTGAATCAATACCTTCACTTTGTCGGTGAGTGCGGTGAGGCGGACCAGGATTCTTCCACCGGCGGGGGTAAATTTGATGGCGTTGCTGAGCAAATTCATCCAGACCTGGTTCATCTGATCGGCGTCGGCCCTGAATTTCACCTTCGGCAAATCGAGCTGCAGCTCCAGCTGCTTCGCGCTCCACTGCGGCTCGAGCGTCACGACGATGCGGCGCAGCTGCTCGGCCAAATCGAAGGTCGTCGGATGGAACGGATGATGCTCCGACTGCAGCGATACGAGCTTTAACAGGTTGTCGCCCAGGCGCGATAATCGTTCGCTCTCCCGTTCGATAATTTCCAAATATCGCTTCCGGTCCTCCTCCTTCATCCCGCTTTGCCGCAGCGCCTTGGAATAACCGCGAATGGAAGTCAGCGGCGATTGAATTTCGTGGGATACATTAGATACGAAGTCTTGTCTCATCTGCTCCAGCTTCTGCAGCTTGGCGGCCATCGAATTGAAGCTTTTCAGCAAAATGCCGATTTCGTCATGGAGTTTCAGCTTGATTTGCACATCGAAGTTGCCTCTGGCCAGCGCCTGGGTAGCCGATGTCAGCTTCTTGATCGGATGGACGATATAACGGGATACGATCGCGATCAGGAAGCTGCCGATGCACAAAACGAGGGCCAGCACGGTCAAGATGGCGGATGCCGCATATGACCTGGCGGCTGGCGAAAAGTGCGGCGAAATGAACAGCGCGTAGCTCCGGCCGCCTACGGTTAGCGGCAGGCCGATGGTCATGGCGTCCGGGTCGCGAAGCGACTTGTTCTCGTAGGCTTCGCCCTGCAGCACTCGAGTTACTACCGAACGGTTCAGCTTGGACAACGTTTCGCTTTCGTCCGCCCTGATCGCTTGCAATCGGCCTTCGTCGTCCGCCAAAGCAAGGGACACCGATTCGTTCAGCCGTGAGATGCTTTCCAACAAAGGGATAAGCAGCCCGGGCTCCACATGCTGGCTCATCGCGGCCAGTTCCTCCCCGATGTGCAGCAAATCGTTGTGCGTCTTCGTCAGCAACCGGTCCCCATTGAAGAAAAAGAAGAGGTGAAAACTAAGACCCATACTGAGCAGGACGGCAGCTGAAAACGTAATGACCATGCGCAAATACAGCGTCTTGATCATGAGCTCACCTCGAGCCGGTAGCCGAGCCCGCGAATCGTGGCAATGACGAAACGGTCCGCAGCGCTCTCGAAGCGCTCCCTCAGCCGTTTGATATGGACGTCGATAGTGCGCTCATCCCCTTCGTAATCGATCCCCCAGATCAGCTCGATCAGCTGCGCCCGCGTAAAAATTTGCGAAGGGTAGCTGGCCAGCGTAAACAGCAGCTCGAACTCCTTCGGCGGAAGCAGGATCGTCTCTTTCTGCATGTACACCTCGTAAGTCGAACGGTCGATCACGATATCATGAATTTGGATCTTTTGGGACGAGGCGATGCGGTAGCGCTTCAGCAGCGCCTTCACCCGCATCGTCAGCTCGACCGGATCGAATGGCTTGACCACGTAATCGTCCGTGCCGAGATGGAAGCCCTTCACCTTGTCGGCGGACTCCCCTTTGGCCGTGACCATGAGCAGTGGCAAATCCGGATACCGCCGCCGAATTTCGCGGCACAGCTCCCAGCCGTCCATATACGGCATCATAATATCGAGCACGACCAGATTGACGGCCCCTTTGTTCAATAGCTCGATCGCTTCCTTGCCGTTGCCCGCTTCGATCACCTCCAGCCCTTCGGCGGCGATATAAAGGCGCATCAGCTCGCGAATGTCCGGATCGTCGTCGACCAGTAAAATTTTGGCTGCCATCATGAACCACCTCAAGCGGAGAGTAAATAACGTATTTGGAAAAATGATTGTACCTCCCATTTAATCAAAAAATGGGGCGTTTGTCACATGAGGCGATTTCGCCTATGTGGGGCCGGGCAACGACGGCGACCGCCCCGTGCATTTGTACGGCACTATCCTGAAATTCGAGCCGAACCGCACTTTGAGTTACCGCACTTTTCGTCACTCGTTCGACGGCATGAAACGGTGATAGAGGCCTCCCGAAAAGCTCGCTCAACGGAAAAACCGCCCCGATAAGGAGCGGCGAAAATTCCGTTTGAATTCCATTGAATTGGCAGTCATACCTCGTTGCCTGTCGCGCCTTTATAACGATGAGTATGCGGAGGCATTCCGTTTACGGTAGTGAACCCTTCGAAATAGTGAATATGTCCGCCGCCCGGAACATCAATCGCCGGTCCCGTAACTCCATGGATCGTGTGCGTATGTCCATGGTTGAACGAGGTTACGGTATGATAACGGTGGACGTGCGGAACGCCGCTCGGCGCCGGCTCCGTCGTCCCTACGTATTGATGAGTATGTCCCGCGTCGTAGGAGGTCACGCCGGAGAACGGATGGACGTGATAGATCGGCCGACCGTCCCAGGAAGTCAAATAAAGACGATGCGAATGGGCATTATCGCCATCGCTTGAGTGAAACACAAATCCCGCCACAGGAATCTTTTGCACCCTGCCATCTCCCCTTCAATGATTTCGTAATACCTTATGCTCGTATCCCTGGAGATGGCATGGGTGATTATGCCAAATAAGTCAACAAATGATCCGCCCCGGACGTCTTCAACGCACTTTCCATTCCTCTTCAATGTAGTCCGCCATGACAGCCATCGCCGCTTTGCTGCCGGAGGCCGCGGCATAAATCAATTGGGAAGGCATCACATAAGCCGTATCCCCGGCGGCATACACTCCGGCCGCAGCGGTTCTGCCCATCTCATCGGTCACAATCCCGCCGTTTTCTGCCGTTTCGCAGCCGAGCGCTTCAGCGAACCTCGCGTTAGGAACAAACGCGCAGCCTACCAATCCGCCGCTCCGCTCAATATGCGTGCCATCCGTAAAATGTACCCGTTCCAGCTTGCCGTTCTGTCCGGAAAACTTGGCAATCGGCGTTTCGATAATCCGCATGCCCCTGGACGCAAGCAGTTGCCGCTGTTCGGCGCCTAAAGGGGCGGGACCGTTCGTGCACACTACAATATCCTGACTCCAATTATAAAGCAGCTTGGCCATATGAAATACGTGTTGATTGTCCGCAACGATGACCAGCGGCTGATCTCTCAGCTCCCAACCGTCGCAAAAAGGGCAGTTGAACAAGCTTTTCCCGTAAAAGTCGCGCAGTCCCTCGATATCGGGCAGCGCCTCCTTCATTCCGGCAGCCAGGATCAGCCTGCGCGCTTGCACCTGCTCGCCGGATATGGAGCGGATGACAAAACCGGGCTCCGCTCGGCGAATTTCGCTCACCTCGGACGGCCGGTGCTCGACCGACGGGTAGCTGAGCACTTCCTCGTAAGCGATGCGCCGAAACTCGCCCGGCTTGATCCCGTCCCGCGTAATGAATCCGTGGGAAGCGTGCGTTACGCCGTTGCGCGGCTGACCGTTGTCGAAGAGAACAACGCTCCGTCTTGCTCGTCCCAGCACCAGCGCCGCATTCAATCCCGCCGGCCCTCCGCCGACAATGGCACAATCGTAAAGCATAAGCTAATCCCTCCACGCTAAAATGGTTTTCACGGATATTCAATATCCGTAATTCAATAAAACAAAGCCCTGCCGATTGCAAGGAAATGCCCTTGGTTTGGCCAGCTCGATCATTTGGGCATTCTTTAGTCCCATTCCATCGTTTCCCGCCCGTAAGCATCACTTGATGGATAAGGCATTGATAGACTTTGTGTATCTATAATAACCTCGATTCGCAAGCGTGTCAAGAACTCACACAAGACCGCCAGCAAAGCTGCCCAAAATTCCCCTTTTAAGAGAATTTCGGACTGCCTCCTGTTTCCATTTCTTCAACGTTCGTTTCATCGATCCATTTTACCCACCCCTTATGGATAAAGGAGCGGAGCAGCTTGGGCATAGAGCTTCTTGCTGGACAGCAGAAATCGATAGGACGTGTCGTGCCGCTGATGAACCGGATCGCGCTTGTCGGACTCCATTTTGCCGGGCTCCGCTGTCGATTGGAAAAGAGGGAAAACAAGCCATCATTTCGATGGCAACGCCCAAAATCGTGATATTCAGGTTTCTGATGGTTCGGCCAAGCCTCGGTTCTCGATGGTCGTCCGCGATTCATTCACGGAGAAGGAGCTCATCGAAAAGGTGCAGGAGCAAATTAAAACGGAAATCCGCAGCACGTATATCGAAGGATTAAAGACGAAAGCCGACCTGTATTCGTTGGAGCTTGTTCTCTATCGCGAGCAATACCCGCTGTGGAAAACTCTCCAGGCCGGGAACCGCTTCTGGCTGCAGCGCGATTCCATACAGTCGATCGCTGTGAAGGTGTTCATGAAGAACCGGGGAATACTGAAAATGCATCCAAGAAAAATGCCGCAAGACATGGAGGACTCCGGAGAGCGAGCAGACGACCATGAATGAAACCCGCTGCCCGCCCCTTGTCATCCATCAGCATTCAGGCCGACGCAGGGATACCCGATCGAGCCGGGAGGAGGCCCAATCGGCGCTTTCTACCGCTTTCGGCAAATCGCTTCCGTGATCAGGTAAGAAATAGCGGCCTCCGCTCCCTGATTCAGATTGACGCCCGCTTCGCCGATGCCGTCGTAACAGCTCCCGTCTGCAGCGCTGGCCATCGGTTCGCCGGCATCGTTCGCTCCGTGGAACCAGTCCCGGCAGCGGGCCGCCGTTTCGGCGTAATGGGCGCGTCCCGTCAATTCGCAGGCTTTGGCCGAAGCCAGGCACAGCTTCATGACGTCGATCGGCTGCTGATCCCAGACCGCTCTGCTGCCCGGCGTGCACCATCCCCTGTTGCCGACAGGGCGGATTCGTCCATTCTCCCCCGTCGACAAGCGGATGAGAAAATCCAGACTTTCCGTCGCGACGTTAAGCAGCTCCTCATCCTTCAAAGCCTCGTATGCGCACAGCAGCCCCCACGGCATCAGCGCGTTGCTGTAGGCGACGACCGGCTCGAACCACGGCCAATCGGCCGAGGCGTTCCTCCGGTAGGCGTCGGTCAGCTTCGCCGCAAGCCGTCTTAGCTCCTCCTCCGCAGCCAGCGGATATCGCTCGGCGATCAGCAGACTGAGCGCCGCCATCGCATAAGCCCATCCGCGCGGGAAGCGCATGGTTTCGACCAAAGGCAGCGCCTTCTCCAGCAGCGCAGCAGCGGCCAGGCGGCGCTCCCGCTCCCGCAGGCGGGTGTAGGCGACCGCGCCGGCCCACAGGCAGCGGCCGAGGCAGTCGTCCGACGCCGACTCCGGCTCCTTCGTGCGGTCGTAAGCGATGTTGTTGTGAAATTGCCCCCGCTCGTCCTGCACCCACAGCATAAAGGACAAGTACGTATCGATCAGCTGGTGAAGCTCCTCGGCGCGCGCTGCCTCGACCAGCTCTAACCACTCCAGGCAAGCCCACAGCGCCCTCGCCTGATCGTCCGTGCTGTAGCCTTCCCTGCGGCGGGGGATGCTTCCTAAGGCATGCTCCAGAATGCCCGTATCGTCGGTCAGCCGTCGCAGATGCTTCAGCGGATCAGCCGGCGAATTCAAGCTGCCTCACCCCGTTGAACAAAGCGGCGTGCCGCCTGCCGATTTCCGGCCAATGCATCGCTTGGCCGATGCGCCCGATGCGCTGGCTCCACGCCTCCAGCTGTGCGTCGTCTGCCAGCAGCGAGGCGATTTTCTCCGTCCAGTCCGCCTCCGCGCCAAAATTTAGCAGCAGCTCGGGATAATCGCCGAGCAGGTCGGTCGCATACGAATACGGCGTCGACAATACCGGCCTGCCCAGTCCCACGGCGTACGCCAGCGTGCCGCTCGTGATCTGCTGCATACCCGGGTACGGCGTAACATACAGATCGCAGCCCATAATATGGCGCACGAGATCTGATTCATCCATATACCGGTCTATCATAACGACGTGCTCTTCCATGCCGCTGCAGCGAATCCGCTCCTTCAGCTCCTCGCGGTAATGCTCGCCTTCCCGTTTTTTCACTTCGGGGTGCGTTTGTCCGACGATGGCGTACAGCACGTTCGGAACGCGGGAAGCGATGTTGGGCAGCACGTTCAGAATCAATTCAAGGCCCTTGCCGCGGCTGAGCAGACCGAACGTCATCAGCACCTTGCGGCCCCGCCAGTTCAATTGCTCGCGGATCGCTTCCCGGCTACCGGACGGAGGCTCGGGCGTCCCGTGCGGGATAAAGTGAATTTTTTCTGCGGGAATGCCGAACGCCTCCTGCAAGTAAACGGTTGCCTTCCGGTTCATTACGACGATTCTCGCGCTCTTCTCGGCAATTTCATGCTGAATGGCCGCATATGGCGGCTTCGGCTGCTCGAATACCGTATGGAAGGTGGTGACGAGCGGCTTGCGCAAATGCCGTACGAATTCCAATACAAAGGCCCCTGCCTCGCCCCCGAAAATGCCGAACTCATGCTGCAGCGACACGACGTCAATATCGGAATGGTTGATTTTTCGCGCCATCTTCACGTAATCTTCCTTCCGATCCCGCATCAGCGGCCACAGGATTGGGCTTTTCCCCTGTTCGGCCGCCTGGCTGGAAAGCACGACGACCGGGTCCCTGCCCTTCCACTGCTTGGCTCCGTTCACAGCCTGCCGCAAATGAAAGGTGTACGTAGCCAGGCCGCACTTCTGCGGCACGTAGGTGCTGACGTAAGCAATGCGCGTCATGCCTGCATCGCCTCCGTTCGAATCATAACCGCCTCGTGCATCGTTTGCTGCGGGCCCATCTCGACGTCGCAGCCGGCGATACAGCGGTTCACGACCGTACCGCTGCGAACCGTGCAGCGATCCCACAGAATCGTCTCCGCGCAGCGCACGTGGCCTTCGATGACGCTGTCGCTGCCAATGACGCTGAAGGGACCGATGATCGACCGCTCGCCGATGCGGACGCGATCTCCGATCAGCACTGGAGGGATGAGCAGCACGCCGGGATGAATGTCGCACTGCTTGCCAACCCAGATGCCTTTTCCGCTCGCTTTGCCGGGCAGCGGCAGCGGGCATGAGCGATTCAGCAAATCCCAATGAATTTGCCGGTAACGCTCCTTCGTCCCCATATCCATCCAATACCCGTCGATGCGCTTGCCGTACACTCCGGCGCCCTGCTCGATCCACATCGGGAACGTTTCCCGTTCGATCGACACTTCCCGCTGTTCGGGGATCGACTGCAGCGCCTTCTTATCTATGATATAAATGCCGGCATTGACCAGCCTGGACGGCGCTTCCTCCGGCGCGGGCTTTTCGACGAAGCGAAGAATGCGCCCTTGTTCGTCCTGTTCGACGACGCCATAGTGCGACGGGTCATCCACCTCGGTCAGCGCTATCGTCACCGCTCCCTCATGGCGACGGTGAAACTGGATGAGCGGCGCAAGCTCGGTATAGTGAACAATATCCGCGTTGACGACGACGAACGTCTCCTCCAGATAAGGCTCCGCATTTTTGATCGCGCCGGCCGTGCCGAGCAGCTCATGCTCCACTGCATACTCCATCGTGACGCCCCATTGGTCGCCCGTGCCGAAATAGCTGCGGATCAGCTCCGGGTAATGCTTGACCGCCACGACGATATGCCGGATTCCCTGCTGCTTCAGACGGATAACGAGATGCTCCAGCCAAGGACGATTGGCGACAGGCGCCATCGGCTTGGGCAAGTTCTCCGTCAGCGGTCTCAGCCGCGTTCCTAATCCTCCGGCGAGCAGCAATGCATTCATGATCGAATCACCCTCCTAAATAAAAAAAGAAGCTTCGTTTAAGCCAGGGATCCTCACGCCTTTCGGCCAAAAAACTCCGTAATACGCGGTCCCGGAAATGCAACTGCGTATTGCGCAATTTGTTTGTGGACAATAACGGCTTGCCCGCCGCCTATCCAGTAGAAACCTTCGGTTTAAAAAAATCTTCTTCGTTGTCGTTATCCAATTTTTGGGAGCATGATCGTTTCGCTCAGCACAGGCCTCAGCTACCGCATAGCATCCTCCTTTCGCCCTCCCGTTGTTAGCACTCGACCAAAACGATTGCTAACAACAGTTTATGTCAACTTGGCCCTGCAATCAAGATCGGCAGCTTAACGAAAACAAGCGAAATCTTCCAAAAAATCGCTTGCTTCCAAGATTTTTGCCCATTCTCTTGCTCATTCTCGCCCAGATGCATGAAGGGATTCAATTGTGTTTTCTTCTTTTTTGCATGGATTGTGGGGAATTTTGGAATCCTAAACAAGAATCCCGTTGCCAACTATTGCATAGAAAGGAGCAGCTTCCTCGATGGAACCGAACGAGAAAACAATCAGCGAAAATCCGGATGCGGATGAAGCGGCGACCGCGGTCGAAGGAACGGACGACGATTCGGACGACGTGCATGTGGAGTGGGCCGGATACATCTGAACGCCCCGAAATCGCAGAAGAGCCATGCGGCAGTCGCCGGCATGGCTTTTCGCTTGTCGCTTATCTTGAAAATAACGCCCGGGGCGGGCGGTTCATTTTCATCTTCTGATGGTGCTGCGTAAGCCGCATGGGCGTCTATCTTGAAAATAGCGCCGGGCCCGCGGCCCAATTTTCACCATTTGATGGTGCTGCGCCAGCGGCATAGGCGTCTATCTACAATATCGGCGACAAAAGCCTCATCAGCGATTCCGTCAGCTTGGCCGGGATCGGCCTGCTCTCGTATTCCGCCAGCGTCATCTCTCGGCAATGCGCAAGATCGGTCTCGAACAGCTCGACAAGCCGGGACACCGTCGCGGTATCGTACAAAATCGCGTTGCATTCGAAATTGATTTCCAGGCTGCGGATATCGAGATTCGCCGAGCCGACCGAAGCGATCTCGCCGTCAACGACCATCATTTTGGCGTGCAAAAAGCCTTTCTCGTACAAGTAACAGCGAATGCCGCTGCTCAGCAAGCTGCCCAAATAGGAATACGAGGCAAAATAAACCATCTTATGGTCTGGCTTCGCCGGTATCATCACCCGCACGTCGACGCCGGACATGACCGCCGATTTCAGCGCCGTCAGCATGCTGTCGTCGGGAATGAAGTAAGGGGTCTGGAGCAAAATTTGCTTCTGCGCCTTATAGATCATTCTCAGGTACACATGCTTGATCTGCTGCTTCTCCGAATTCGGCCCGCTGGAAACGATCTGCACCCCGACCTTGCCGGTAACCGAAGGCGGCGGAAAATACCGCCTCAGCTCCTCCATGCGCTTCGACGACGACAAGTTCCAATCGAGAAAAAAACGCGCCTGCAGCATATGTACGGCATTGCCCGTGAGGCGCAAATGCGTATCCCGCCAAAATCCCATCCTGCCCTTGCCCACATATTCCCGGCCGATATTGAACCCGCCGATGTATCCCGACTGGCCGTCGATGATCGCCAGCTTGCGGTGGTTCCGGAAGTTGAGGCGAAAGTTGATGAACGGAAACCGGGTAGGGAAGAACGCCTCTACTTGCCCGCCGGCGCGCAGCAGCGGGGCGAAGAAGCGCTTCGGCAGCCGGGAGCTGCCGATCGCGTCGTACAGCAGCCGCACCTCGACGCCATCCGCCGCTTTGGCCGCCAGCTCCGATACGATGGTCCTGCCCAGCTCGTCGTTTTTAATAATGAAGTAGAGCAAATGAATATGATCCCTGGCCTGGCGAATATCGCGCAGCAGCGCCGCAAATTTGCTGTCTCCTTCCGCAAAAAGCTGCACTTCGTTATTCTGCGTATACCAGGCGGCATCATTGACCAAATTCATATGCACCATATCCGAATAATCTTCCATCGCCGGGTCCCGAAAGCGCATCGTCCCGTGCTCCAGCTGGCGCCTCTGCCGTTTGACGAACGCGATAAAGCGGGAAAATTCGCCCTCTTCCAGCTTGTACAGCTTCCTTCGGATCAGCCTCTGGCCAAAGAGCATGTAGATCAGGAAGCCGACGCCCGGCAAAAACAGCAGCACCATCAGCCAAGCCCATGTCGCCGCCACATTGCGCCGCTCCAGAAAGATGAGAAACCCGGCCAGCACCAGGTTCACAATAAAAACAAAGGAAAATGACTGCTGTAGCCACTCCATCCCGTTTATAACCACCTATCGTCTGCTTGCCGTATTATTGTCCCTTATTAATATCTCACATTGCCCTACGGTTCGGCAAATCAAAAAGCACGGGCCGCAGCAAAAAAACGCCTTTACATTCATCGGCAGCGATCATTGGCGGCATCGGCGATTCCGGTTCATGATCGCCCCGGGCTGGGCATACACTTACTGTGTACGGCATCATGGCCGCAACGAAGAAAGGGAGGACAGGAAGCTAATGTGGAAAAGCATGCTGAGCAACGAGTACATTGAAATTGAGGCCAATGCCGAAAAGCGCACGTTAAAGCTTCATATGAAGCGATTCGGCGAAAGCGCGGCGCCCGTTACGCTGGAGCTGAATCAATCGGAGCTGTTCGAGCTGCTCCACACCTTTTTGACGATCAACCGGGCGTTCAACAAAGAAACGATGTACTTTGAGGAGCGGCCGGTCGGGACGGCGAGCCCGCCGTCCGCCTGAGCGCCGCCGCCCGGCGTCGTTTCAGGCGCCCGCATCCCCCGCATACGGAAAAGAACGGCTTTTGCCATGACAAGCCGAACCCGGAAGCCTCCAAATGCGCCGGACGTACACCGATGTCCGGCCGGTTTGGAGGCTTGGCGGCGTTTCAGGCGCCGCATCAAATCACCCGTTCCTTCAGCTTGCCATAGAGCTCGGCGTATGCTTGCGCAGATTTGCGCCAGCTGAAATCTTTTTTCCGGATGTTGCTTATAATCTGGCTCCACGCTTGCGGGTCATGAAACATCCTGACAGCCCGCTCTATTGTATACAGCATGTCGTGAGCGTTGTAGTTCGTAAAGCTGAAGCCCGTTCCTTCGCCGGTGAACTCGTTGAACGGCTGCACCGTATCCTTCAGCCCGCCGGTCTCGCGGACGATCGGCACGGACCGGTAGCGCATCGCCACCAGCTGCCCGATGCCGCATGGCTCGAACAGCGAGGGCATCAGGAACAGATCGGAGCCGGCATACATTTGTCTGGCCAGCGCTTCATCGAACAAAATCTGTGCGGACAACTTGTCCGGATGGCGTCCGGCGGCATCGCGGAACATATGCTCGATGCGCGGCTCCCCGGTGCCGAGCACGACCCACTGCGCGTCCAGCGCCATCAGCTCGGGCAGCACCCGTCCGATCAGATCCATGCCCTTCTGATCGACCAGCCGGCTAACGATCGCGATCAGCGGCAAATCCGGCATCGCGGGCAATCCGAGGCGCTCTGTCAGCTTCAGCTTGTTCTGCCGCTTTTTGGACAGCGAATCGCGGTACGGCACGGCGATATGCGGATCGTTCATCGGGTCGAACGTATCGTAATCGATGCCGTTAACAATGCCCGCCAGCCGGTGGCTTTGGCTTCTCAGCAAACTGTCCATATGCTCGCCGTAATAGGGAGTCTGGATTTCCTCGGCGTAGGAAGGGCTGACCGTCGTGATGAAATCGGAATAGAGCAGCCCCCCCTTCAGAAAGCTGGCCCCGCCGTGCTGCTCCAGCGCATACCCGCTGAAGTGCTCCTCCCCGAGCGAGAAGTAGTCCCGAAACTGCTCCTTCCCGAAGACGCCCTGATACCTCAGGTTATGGATCGTCATGACCGTGCGGATGCCCGCATAAGCCGGCTGCTGCGCATACTGCGCCCTGTACAGCACCGGAATCATCCCGGCCTGCCAGTCGTGACAATGAACGATGTCGGGCCTATAGCCGATATGAGGCAGCGCACCCAGCACCGCCTGGCAGTAATAGGCGAACCGCTCGGCATCGTCTCCGTAGCCGTAGCAGCCTTTGCGCCGAAAGTAATATTCGTTGTCGATAAAATAGTAGGTGACGCCGCTCTGCACGAGCTGCTCGATCCCGCAGTACTGCTCCCGCCAGCCCATCTTGACAGTAAACACGGTGACCGGCTCCAGCCGTTCTTTCCACTCGCCCGGGATATCCTCGTATTTCGGCAGCATCACTCTGACATCGACGCCAAGCTTCGCGAGCGCCTGGGGCAGCGAGCCGATGACATCGGCAAGCCCGCCGGTTTTGACGAAAGGCACGGCTTCGGACGCGGCGAACAATACGTTCATAGCTTTTGACGCTCTCCCTTTCCTGATAAAATGTCGGCAGGTTCCGTTCACCATAGGCGTCTAAACTCAAATAATTTTCGTTTTGGAAGCGATAAACAGCGCCTGCTTGTCGCCTGTCAGCACGCGTCCGCGGCTGATGAAGACGTCTTTGTCGAGAATCGCATTTTCGATAATGACATTCTCTTCAATCTCGCAATTTTGCAAAATGATGCTGTTCTTCACATACGCGCCCTTGCGAATATTGACGCCCCGGAACAATATGCTGTTCTCGACCTTCCCTTCGACGACGCAGCCGTTGGCGATCAGCGCGTTGCGGGCGTGGGCGTTTTCGACGTAGCGGGCGGGCGGCTCGTCTTTGATTTTCGTATAGATCGGACGGTTTTGGCGAAAAAAAAAGCTCTCTCCAAATGCTCGGATGAAGCAGCTGCATGCTGTGCTTGTAATAGCTTTGCACCGTGTTGACGATGCCGGCGTATCCCCGGTGCAGGTAGCCGTAAACGCCGAGCTTGCCGATATTTTTCATAATGCCGTCGCGCACCAGATCATCGTAGCCTTGGGCCAGACACGATTCGACCATATCGAGCAGCAGCCCCTTGCTCATGACATACATTTCCAGCGAAATGTTGTCCGTGCGCAGGCGGCCCGTATGATCCTCGATCACCGTGATCTGACCGTCCTCCTTGACGGCCAGCCGGCGAAAGGACGAGCATTCGTCCTCGGCCGATTTGGCGTAGACGACCGTAATATCCGCATTCTTGTCCAGATGCTCGTTCAGCAGGTCGTTGAAATCGATGCTGCAGACGACATGACTTCTCGCGATGACGACGAATTCTTCGCGGCCGCGGTACAAATAATCGCGGTGGTTGTAGAACTGGAACAGATCGCCGCGGGACATGCCGCTCATCTCGTGGGTTACCGCCGGCAGCAGGAACAGCCCGCCCTGTTTGCGGTCGAGATCCCACTCCTTGCCCGAGCCGAGATGATCCATCAACGACCGGTACTTGTGCTGAGTGAATACGGACACGTTCTCGATGCGCGAATTCACCATATTGGACAAAATAAAATCAATCAGCCGGTAGCGGGAGCCGAACGGAACCGAGGCGATGCAGCGCGTGTACGTCAGCTCCTCCAGGTCGTCCGGCTCGTTCACCAGGTTTACGATACCCATCATCCGTTTCATGAGAACTCATCCTTTCATCCCGCTAGTGGCCAAGCTGACCCGTTCATGGCTGCCGATCAGAACGATGTCCTGAGGGCCGTCCCGTTCGGGCTGCCCGATGACGCAATCGTCCTCCACAACCGTCCCTTCCCCGATGATCGCTTTATATATCTTTACGTTGCTGCCGATCTTCACATTCGGCATGATGACCGAATCTTTTACGAGACTGTTCTCCCCGATCTCCACGCCGTAGAACAGGACGGAATGGTCCACCTCACCGAAAACGCAGCAGCCTTCGTTCACGAGCGAACGCCGTATTACGGCGGACGGCGCCACATACTGCCCCGGCTGGTACGGATTGACCGAATAAATGCGCCAATTTTTGTCGTTCAGATTGAGCGCGGGCTGCTCCTCCAATAGATCCATATTGGCTTCCCACAAGCTCTGGATCGTCCCGACATCCTTCCAGTAGCCCTTGAACGGGTAAGCGTACATGCGAAGCCCTTCGCGCAGCATGCGGGGGATGACGTCCTTGCCGAAATCATTGCTCGACTCTGGATCGGCCTCGTCCTCGATCAGCTGCCGCTTCAGCATCGGCCAGTCGAAGATGTAGATGCCCATGGACGCCAGCGTGCTCTTCGGCTCCCGGGGCTTCTCGGCAAACTCGAGAATGCGGTTGTCGTCGTCGGTGCTCATGATGCCGAAGCGGCTCGCCTCCTCCCGTTTGACCTGGATGACTGCGATCGTGGCGTCGGCGCGCTTTCTTCGATGGAAATCGAGCATCAAGTCGTAGTTCATCTTGTAGATGTGGTCGCCCGAGATGACGAGCACGTATTCCGGGGAAAACTGCTCGATGAAGGCCATGTTGCGGTATATCGCGTTCGCCGTTCCCTTGTACCAGTCGCCCCCGCTCTGCTCCATGAAGGGAGACAGCACGGTGACGCCTCCGCTGCGGCGGTCGAGATCCCACGGCGACCCGATGCCGATATAGGAGTTCAGCACGAGCGGCTGATACTGCGTCAGCACGCCGACCGTGTCGATCTCCGAATTGGTGCAGTTGCTCAGCGTAAAATCGATGATGCGGTATTTTCCCCCGAAATGAACGGCGGGCTTGGCGAGCTGCCTCGTCAGCACGCCCAGTCTGCGGCCTTCGCCGCCCGCCCAGTCTGCGGCCTTCGCCGCCCGCCAGCAGCATAGCCACGCATTCCTTTTTACGCATCGGCCTGCCCCCTTTCTCGAATAGCGGTACCTTTCTGTTTGGCTGCGCCGCTGCGCTTGCGTCTCGCAGGACTGCTCTCTCTCAAGGTGTCGAGCCCCTGCCTCGCCCCGGCCTGCCCCGTCAGCTTGATCGGCCGCAGGTAGACGGCAGCCAGCGGAGGAACGGCTATATGCAGGCTTTGCCGCTCGCCGTGCCACGGCACGGACTCGGTGCGGAGCCGGCCCTCGTTCAGCTTGCCGGAGCCTCCGTACTGGCCGGCGTCGGAGTTGAACAGCTCGACATATTCCCCGGCAGCCGGAACGCCGATCCGGTACTGCCGATGATAGACCGGCGTAAAATTGACCAGCACGATCAGGAAGTTATGCGGTTCGGCCCCCGATCTCATGAAAGTGACGACGCTTTGACTGCGGTCATGCGGATCGATCCAGCGAAAGCCGGCCGGCTCATGATCCAGCTCCCAGAGGGACGATTCCTCCAGATACAGCCGGTTAAGCTCCCGGACATAGCGGTGCATGCTCCGGTGGCTGTCGTAGCCGAGCAATTCCCAATCGAGATCCTCCAAATCCTTCCACTCGTCGAACTGACCGAATTCTCCGCCCATGAAAAGCAGCTTTTTGCCCGGATGGGCGGTCATATAGCCGTACAGCGCGCGCAGGTTCGCGAATTTTTGCCAGTAATCGCCGGGCATTTTGCCGAGAAGCGACCGTTTGCCGTGCACCACTTCGTCATGAGACAGCGGGAGCACATAATTTTCGGAGTAGGTGTACATGATGCTGAAGGTTAATTGATGGTGGCTGCCGGGCCGAAAGTACGGATCGATCTCCATATACCGGAGCATGTCGTTCATCCAGCCCATGTTCCATTTGAAGCCAAAGCCGAGCCCGCCATCGTGCACCGGCGCCGTTACGAGCGGCCAGTCGGATGAATCCTCGGCCATCATCAGAGCGTCGGGATAATGCCGGTAGACGGTTTCGTTCAGCAATTTGAGGAAGGCGACCGCCTCCAGATTCGATTCCCCGCCTTCGCTGTTCAGCAGCTTGCGGTCGTGAGGCCGGCCGAAATTGAGGTACAACATACTTGCCACCGCGTCGACGCGCAAGCCGTCGATGTGGTAGACATCCAACCAGAACAGCGCATTGGAAATGAGAAAGCTGACGACCTCCGGCTTGGCGAAATCGAAAGCCAGCGTCCCCCATTCCTGCTTCTCGGCGCGCTCCGGATCGGCGCATTCGTACAGCGGCTTGCCGTCGAACTGCCGCAGGCCGTGCTCGTCCTTGACGAAATGCCCCGGCACCCAATCGAGGATGACCCCGATGCCCGCCTGGTGGCAGCGGTCGACGAACTGCATGAACTGCTGCGGCGTTCCGAACCGGCTCGTGACCGAATAGTAGCCGGTCGCCTGATAGCCCCAGGAGCGCTCATAGGGGTGCTCCGCCAGCGGCAGCAGCTCGATATGGGTATATCCCATGTCCTTGACATACGGGATCAGTTCGTCGGCCAGCTCCGTGTAGGTAAGATGCTCTCCGCCGCTTTTTTTCTTCCAGGTGCCCAGATGCATCTCATAAACGTTCACGGGAGAGCGGTAGACAGAGCGGTGCGCCCTGCTTTCCTGCCAAGCCCGGTCCCCCCAGCGGTAACCGCCTAAGGCGCAGACGCGCGAGGCGGTGCCCGGCGCAAGCTCCGACCGGAACGCATAGGGATCGGCTTTGAGCAGAACGGCGCCTTCGGCCGTGACGATCTCGTACTTGTAATATTCGCCCTCCTGCACCCCTGGAATGAACAGAGACCATACGCCCCATACGCTGACCTTGCGCATTGCATGCCGGCTGCCGTCCCAGCGGTTAAAATCGCCGACGACGCGCACTTCCTTCGCATGCGGCGCCCAGACCGAGAAACGCACGCCTGACAGGCCCCCGGATTCCGCTCGGTGGGCCCCCATCACGCGGTAGCTTCGAAACAGACGTCCTTCATGGAACAAGTACAGGTCCTCCGGACCAGGGATTGTGATCGTCACCGTATCGTTCATCCCCTTAAAAGGCATCGATCGTCATAGGCGTCTATCCGCTGAAGACAAGCGATCCCCCCTGTTTCGCCCGGTAATAACCAAGTACGATGCAAATACGCCAATTTCTCTCCGTCCTTTCCGAAAATCGTTCGACATCCCCGCAAGAAAAAAAGGATTTTTGCCGATGCGTGTGGAATATTTGTTGGATTGCCCGATGCTGCCGGATGTGGAACGCACCGCATACCCGGGAATGTCGTCCCAGGTGGACACTGACAATTATATTCCGCCCGGCCAAATATATGATACTGCCGGATGGAAATCCCTCCTGCCGCCCAGCTCCGGCCTTGTGATTCGCAGGCCGTTTTTTAGGCAATAATGGTGACATTGCGCAGGATGGATAATGGCAATATCGAATATACATACGGAAAGGAACGCATCTTATGTTTGCTGCACAGGATTGGAAAGATTACGAGCTGATCGATACCGGCGGGGGCGAGAAGCTGGAGCGTTGGGGCGAGATCGTCCTGCGTCGGCCGGACCCGCAAATCATTTGGCCCTTATCCAAGGAAACCGGGGCGTGGCGCAACGCCGACGCCCATTATTTGCGGAGCTCGAGCGGCGGCGGCCAGTGGCGCTACCATAAGCCGATTCCGGAGCGCTGGACGATCGGCTACCGCGGCCTCTCGTTTCATATCAAGCCGACGGGCTTCAAGCATACCGGGCTGTTTCCCGAGCAGGCGATCAACTGGCAGTGGATGATGGACAAAATTCAAGGGGCAGGCCGCCGCATTCGCGTGCTGAACCTGTTCGCTTATACCGGCGGGGCTTCCGTCGCCTGCGCTTATGCCGGCGCCGAAGTATGCCATGTCGACGCCTCCAAGGGCGTCGTGCAGTGGGCCAAGGAGAATCTGCACTTGTCCGGGCTCGGCGACCGTCCGGTCCGGTTCATCACGGACGACGTGTTCAAGTTCGTTCAGCGCGAGCAGCGCCGGGGCAGCAGATACGACGCCATTATTATGGACCCGCCGTCGTACGGCCGGGGACCGAATGGCGAAACGTGGAAGCTGGAGACGAATTTGTATCCGTTCGTCGAATCGTGCATGAACATTTTGACCGACCGGCCGCTATTCTTCCTGATCAATTCCTATACGACGGGAATTTCTTCGACCGTGCTGCGCAACATCCTGACGCTGTCGCTCGGCCGGACTTACGGCGGCTCCATCACGTGCGGAGAAATCGGGCTCCCGATCAGCGCGTCGGGCCTGATGCTGCCTTGCGGCATTCTCGGGCGCTGGGAGGCTTGACCGCATGGCGACCGCAATCCGTCCCGGAGACATCCCCGTTCTCTACGAGGACAATCATCTAATCGTCGTCGTGAAGCCGCCGAACGTTCCGAGCCAGGAGGACGACTCGCGCGACCCCGATATGCTGTCGCTGATCAAGGCCGACCTGAAGGCGCGCTATCAGAAGCCGGGCAATGTGTTTCTCGGCCTCGTGCACCGGCTCGACCGTCCTGTCGGCGGCGTCATGGTGTTCGCCAAGACGTCGAAAGCGGCGTCCAGGCTGTCCGACGCGGTGCGCACCCGCAGCATCGCCAAGACGTATGCGGCGGTGGTGCACGGCCGGCCGCAGCCGCCGAGCGGCAGTCTGCGCCACTATCTGCTGAAGGACGCCCGCACGAACACGGTGTCGGCCGTGCCCCGCGAGCGGGCCGGCGCCAAGGAAGCGCTGCTGGACTATACCGTTACCGGGCAGCTCGAAGGGCTGGCGCGCGTCGAGATTCAGCTGCATACAGGGCGGCCTCACCAGATTCGCGTCCAGTTCGCGGCGATCGGCTGCCCGCTGTACGGCGACCAGCGCTACGGAGGCGGCAAGTCCCGCCCCGGGGAGCAGATCGCCCTCTGGTCGACCCGGCTTGCCTTCGAGCACCCGACGACGAAGGAAGCGCTCAGCTTCGCCTCCTCCCCGCCGAATACGTATCCTTGGCTGCTGTGGCAGGACGATGCACGGTAAACGCGCAAACAAGCCCCCGGACGGCGGAACGGCACCCGAACTCGTTCCGCTGCCCGAGGGCTGCCTTACGGGACGGCAAGTCCGAACCGCGACCGCTTCAGGCGTTCGCCACCTTGCCGAGCAAATAGACGAGCAGCTGCTGGTTATGCAGCGAGATGCGGCTCAAGTAATTTTGCAAAAACTGCTCCCTCACCTTCATTCCCCGCTCACACTCCGCCCGTCCTTTGTCCGTAACGACGACCCAGACGATGCGGCGATCCTTCTCGTCGCGCTCGCGGACGATCAGTCCGCCCTTCTCCATCCGGTCGAGCAGCGTCGTGATCGCGGCAGGCGTCGTCGTCAAATGCTCGATGAAATCGGATGGCTTCATCCGGCGCTGGCCGGAAGATAAGAGCAGCTCCAGCACGGTCAGCTGCCCTTCGGTGAGCGACGGGGCCAGCTCCGCCTCCATGTGCGAGCGCAAATCTTTGGACACCTTCCACCACAGCTTGGCAAACTCCTGTGTTACCACCGTCATTCCTCCTCGAATCTCCGATCTGGTCATTGTACATGTATATTATACCATCGCATTCGCACGCGCGAAAGATTAATAGCATCAATATTTTAGGACATAAAACGATAAAAAAAGGGACCGCTTGACGCGGTCCTACATATATTGCTTAGGGAACAAGCGCCTAGCGTCGGAGCTTGTCAATCTTTGGAACAGGCTTATTTTCGTATGGAATTCGGTCTAAGGAGGGACGAATATGGAAACGTGGAAACGATCGGTCGGAGAAGCAGCGCTGCGGTGCGGACTCATCGACGATGCGGAATGGCTGAACAAGCTGGATGAGCCAATGCCCGTGTGGGCGGTGCTTAAGCTGCTGCTGGAGCTGAAGGAACAGCTTGAGCCGACCTATCAAAGCTATGATTGATTGAGCGAGCTTGCCGGGCTGCCGCGCGCCCGCAGCCGCTTGTCCGCGGCGAAGCGCCCTATCGGCATAGGTACATAGCTTTCGGCACAGCCGCGACGAAGCCGGCAGCAAAGCGGCCCGGCAGGGCAGCCCGGCAGAGCGCCCCGGCTCAGCAGCAGGCAGCGCAACAAGCCGGGCGAGAGTCGTCCTCCCGCCCGGCTGCGTCAGCCTGTTTCCTGGTTAGTCCCTTTTTGCCGCGCGCCGCTAAACCAGCTTGAGCACGTCGATCACCGAATCGCCCTTGGCCAGTGGAGCCATCGGCTTGCCCGGTGACTTTCGCTCGTCGATCGGCGTCTGCTCTGTCGAGAACGAGGCTTTGTCGCCGCTGGCCAGCACCAGCGTCAAATCGAACGGCTCCTTCACAACGAACGCCTTCAGCAGCGCGCTTCCGTTCGACTTTACCCGCTTGCCTTCCTTGAATTCGAAGGTGAACAAGCCTTTGCCGCCGCGGCCCTGCACCGGATAATCGGCCACCAGCGACCGCTTCGCATAGCCCAGATCGGAGACGACGACGACCTCGCCCTCATCGCCCGAAATCCATTCGCAGCTGACGACCTCGTCGCCCTCCTTGAGCTGAATGCCGCGCACCCCGGCCGCCGCGCGACCCATCGGGTTCACCTCATCCTCGGAGAAGCGGATGCTCATGCCGTTCTGCGTGACGAGCAGCAGCTCCTGTCCTCCTTCGCTCAGCTTCACGTCCAGCACATGGTCGTCGTCAGCCAGCTTGATCGCCACGATGCCGTTCGACCGGCTCGTGTAGTAGTCCTTCAGCTCGGTTCGCTTGACCTGTCCTCTGCGCGTGACGAACACGAGCGATTTGCCCGGCTCATTGAAATCGCGCACAGGAATGACGCTGACGACCCGGTCCTCCTTCGGCAGCGGAATGACGTTGACGATCGCCGTTCCGTTCTCCTTCCACTTGAACTCCGGCACCTGGTGAACCGGTAGCAGGTAGCACTGCCCCCGCTGGGTCAGGACAAGCAGACTGTCCAGCGTATTAACCTCCAGCAGATAGCGCAGATAGTCGCGTTCCTTCAGGCCCGTCGCCTCGATCTCCCCGCCGGAGCGCGTAAACGACAGCTTGCTCGTCCGCTTGATATATCCTTCGTTGGACAAAGTAACGTATACGTCCTCGGCCGTCACCATGACCTCGAGGTTCACTTTCAGCTCCTCGACCTCGTCCTGAATGTCGGAGCGGCGGTCGACGCCGTATTTGTCGCGAATCGCAGCGATCTCGTTCTTGATGACGCCGAGCAGCTTCTTCTCGCTGGACAAGATGCCGCGCAAATAATCGACCGTCTTCTGGACGTCCTTCAGCTCCTTCTCGAGCGAGTGAATCTCCAGATTCGTCAGCCGGTACAGCTGCAAGGTCAAAATGGCGTCCGCCTGCCGTTCGGTGAACCCGAACTGCGCAACCAGGTTGGTCTGGGCGTCCTGGCGGTTCTTCGACGCCTTGATCGCCGCGATCACCTCGTCGAGAATGTTCAGCGCCTTAACGAGCCCCTCGAGCACGTGAGCGCGATCCTCCACCTTCTCCAGCTCATACTGCGAGCGGTTGGTCACGACTTCCTTTTGGTGCTCGATGTACGCTGTCAGCATCTCCTTCAGACCGAGCTGCATCGGCGTCTTGTTGACGATCGCCACCATGTTGAAATTGTACGTCACTTGCAGGTCGGTCTTCTTGAGCAAATAAGCGAGCACGCCCTGCGCGTCGGCATCCTTCTTCAGCTCCACGACGATCCGCATGCCTTCGCGGCCGCTCTCGTCGCGCACCTCGGCGATGCCTTCGATCTTCTTCTCGATCCGGATGTTCTCCATGGCCGTAACGAGTCGGGATTTGACAACCTGGTACGGAATTTCCGTAATGACGATCTGCTGCTTGCCGCCGCGCACATCCTCGATCGCCGTGCGGGAGCGGATATGAATGCGTCCCCGGCCGGTGCGGTACGCCTCGCGGATGCCCTCCAAGCCCATGATGATGCCGCCGGTCGGAAAATCCGGTCCTTTGACGATCTGCATCAGCTCATCCAGCCCGATCGCCGGCCGGTCGATCACAGCGATGCAGGCGTCGATCACCTCGCGCAAATTGTGCGTCGGAATTTCCGTTGCGAAGCCGGACGAGATGCCGCTCACGCCGTTGACCAGCAGGTTCGGAAAACGGGAGGGCAGCACGATCGGCTCCTTCGCCGTATTGTCGAAGTTGTCCTTGAACGCCACGGTCCGCTTGTCGATATCGCGGAGCAACTCCATCGCTATGGAAGACAGCCGGGCTTCCGTATAGCGCATCGCCGCAGCCGGGTCGTCGTCGATCGAGCCCCAGTTGCCGTGGCCGTCGATCAGGGGATGCCCCATCTTCCACGGCTGGGCCATCCGCACCATGCCTTCATAGATCGACGAATCGCCGTGCGGGTGATAGTTGCCCATGACGTCGCCGACCGTTTTGGCCGCTTTGCGATAAGGCTTGTCCGGCGTATTTCCCGCTTCGTACATAGCATACAGAATGCGCCGCTGCACGGGCTTCAGCCCGTCCCGCACATCCGGGATCGCGCGGTCTTGTATAATGTATTTCGAATACCGGCCGAACCGGTCGCCTACAATCTCCTCCAGAAAAGCCGGCAAAAACTGTTCCTTGATGCTCACTATCGCGTCACTCCTCGAACTCGGTGAAATCGACGTTCTCGATGATCCAGCGCTTGCGCGGATCGACCTTGTCGCCCATCAGCGTGGACACGCGCCGCTCCGCCTTGGCCGCATCCTCGATCTGCACCTGCAGCAGAGTCCGCGTCGCCGGGTCCATCGTCGTTTCCCAGAGCTGCTCGGGATTCATCTCGCCGAGCCCCTTGTAGCGCTGCAGCTCGATGTTTTTGCCGAGCTCCCGGGTCAGCGCCTGCAGCTGCTCATCGGTCCAGGCGTATTTCACGACCGAATTTTTGCCCGCCTTCTTGGTTACCTTGTACAGCGGCGGCTGGGCGATATACACTTTGCCCGAGTCGATCAGCGGCTTCATATACCGGTAGAAGAACGTCAGCAGCAGCACCTGAATATGCGCGCCGTCCGTATCGGCATCCGTCATGATGATGATCTTCGCGTAATTGCTCTCGTTCTCCTCGAACTCCGGACCGACCCCGGCGCCGATGGCAGCGATGATCGCCTTGTACTCGTCGTTGCGCAAAATATCGGCAAGCTTCGATTTTTCCGGATTCATCGGCTTGCCCTTCAGTGGAAGAATCGCCTGGAAGCGGGAATCGCGGCCCTGCTTAGCCGAGCCGCCGGCGGAGTCGCCCTCGACGATGAACAGCTCGTTGCGCGTATAATCCTTCGACTGCGCGGGCGTCAGCTTGCCGCCGAGGTTGGAGCTTTCGCTCCTGCCCTTCTTGCCGCTGCGCACTTCTTCCCGCGCCTTGCGCGCCGCCTCGCGGGCTTTGGCCGATTGAATCGCCTTCTTCATAATGAGCTGGGCTACTTGCGGATTCTCCTCGAGAAACACGGCCATCTTCTCGGCGACGACGGAATCAACCGCGCTGCGCGCCGCCGCACTGCCGAGCTGGTCCTTCGTCTGACCGACAAATTCGACCTCGCTCATCTTGATGTTGATGACGGCCATCAAGCCTTCGCGCAAATCTTGACCGTCCAAATTTTTATCCTTTTCTTTTAGAAAAGCATTCTTCCTCGCGTATTCGTTCATCACGCGCGTATACGCCGTTTTGAAACCCGTTTCATGCGTGCCGCCGCCGCGGGTCGGGATCGAGTTGACGAACGAGACGATCGTCTCCGTATAGCCGTCGTTGTACTGCAGCGCCACCTCGACGTCAATCTCATCCTTCTCCGCCGAAAAATGAACGACATCGTGCAGCACATTCTTCTCTTCGTTCAAAAAAGCGACGAATTGGCTGGCGCCGCCTTCGTACAGAAATACGTCCTCCCTGTCGGTGCGCTCGTCCTTGAGCGTCACCTTCAGCCCGGAGTTGAGAAAGGCGATTTCCTGCAGCCGCTCAAGCAGCGTATCGTAGCTGATCGTCGTCCCGCCCTGGAACACCCGCTTGTCGGGCTTGAATGTGACCTTCGTCCCTGTCTTCCGCGTCGTGCCGACCACCTCAAGTCCGGTCACCGGCTCGCCGACATGCTCCTTGCCGTCCTTGTCGACCCAATATTCGAAGCGCTGGCGGTGGATTTTGCCTTCGCGGTAGATTTCGACCACGAGCCATTCCGACAGCGCATTCGTTACCGAGGCGCCGACGCCGTGCAGGCCGCCGGACTTCTTGTAGCCGCTGCCGCCGAACTTGCCGCCGGCGTGCAAAATCGTAAAGACCACCTGCGGCGTCGGGATGCCCATCTTGTGCATGCCCGTCGGGATGCCGCGGCCGTTGTCGTATACGGTTACCGATTGATCTTTATGAATGGTCACGTCGATCTGCGTGCAGTACTTGGCCAAATGCTCGTCCACCGCGTTGTCGACGATTTCCCACACCAGATGATGAAGACCGGAAGCGCTCGTGCTGCCGATGTACATCCCCGGGCGCTTGCGGACGGCGACCAGCCCTTCCAGCACCTGAATGTCGTCCGCTCCGTAATCCGCCGGCGATTCCGTATGATTCGCAAACATATCGAGTTGCTCCGCCATCGCGATCCTCCCAAACGAGTTACTATCTTGAAAAATTGGACGGAACCCTCCGGCAAAGTTTCAACACCGAAGGTGACGACCGATGACGAAAGGAATCGCTCGTCATAGGCGTCAATCTTGAAAATTTAGCGATATCCACACGCTGAATTTTCAATACCGCAGGCGACGTCCGATGACAAGCGTGCGGCTTGTCATAGACGTCGATCTTGAAAATTCGACGAATCCCTCCGGCGAATTTTTCAACACCGAAGGCGACGTCCGATGACGAGTTTTCACTCGTCATCGGCGGTCCATCCTGAAAGTTCAATTATAACATTAACTGGAATTAATTTAACACATCTTTTTTTGTGAAGACAACAAAAGAGACGACGACCGATGCCGCGCCCCACGCTGTCAACACGGCGAGCGAGAACGGCAGGCTCATCCCCTTGATCGGCGGCAGCGCGCCCGTCAAGTAATTCGTCAGCTCCAAGTTTACCATAAACAAATACTTGGCCGTCTCCCAGTTCGACACCATGTTGGACAAAATCGTGCCCGAGATGAGAAGCGCCAGCATGATTCCCATGCCGGCGGCCGTACTGCGCACAAGCACCGAGATCATCAGCGACATCGAGCCGACGATCAGGGCGGCGTACCAGACGAGGCCCAGCTCCATGATCAAGTACAGCCACTGCTCGATCGGCCGGACGTAAGAGAAATCGATGTCGCCCCCGGCAAGCTGGAACCCGAAAAAGACGGGCATGTCCCATCCGCCGTAACCAAATACCGCTCCCGAGATCAAATAACAGAGCAGCGCTGTAGCGACCACGACGACAGAGACGAACAGAACCAGTGCAATCCACTTGCTCAGTAAGATTTTCCATCGTTCCACCGGTCTTGTCAACAGCAGCTTGATCGTCCCTGACGTATGCTCGCCCGATATGAGATCCGCAGCGATCACCATCACCATTAACGGAATGAAAAGTCCTACCGCATTTTTCATAAATTCTCTTGTAAAGGTTACCCCGTTGGGGGAATTTGGATTCACGTCCCGATCCAAATAATATTGCGCTCTCTGCACCTCAATTTTGCGAATCTGCTTCCATTCCTCCGGCACCCGGGCGCTGCCGATGCTCCGCGTGTAATCGACGATCTTCTGCCGCAGCTCGACCCGCCAATCCTCCGTGCCGAATTGCTTCCAGGCGTTTTCCGTCACTTTCATTTGCGCGTAGACGAACATCGGTATAATCGCCGCCAAAATGAGCAGCACGACGAACAAGCGGCGCTTTTTGACGATTTTGATGCATTCGTTAACGACGAGCGGATACAGACTAACCAACGTGTTCTCCCTCCGTAAGCTCCAGGAATAAATCCTCCAGCGTCGGATGCTTGATCTCGATGCCGAATACGTCCACGCCGGCGGCGGCAAGCGTCCGTGTCCACTCGGGGATGGCGGCCTGACTCATCCGAGTGACGATCGCGCGGATGCCCGGCGGCTGCTCTGCCCCGGCAAGCGAACTCTCCGCGTCGCCGTCCAGCGCGCCCTCATGCGAATGCGCCTGCTCGCGCTGTCCGTGCGGTCTGCCGCCGGACGGCAATACTTGAACGCCCTCGCCCGCTTCCAGCAGCTCGCGCGCCACGGCGGCGCGTCGCGCGCCCACGCTCCAGACGACGCTGCTGACCGATTCGTCGATCAGCGCCGCCACCTCACCCGTGCGAATCAATTCGCCGCGGGCGATGATCGCGACCCGGTCACACATCTGCTGAATTTCGCTCAGCAAATGGCTCGACACGAACAGGCTGAGGCCCTGGTCCGCCAGCCGGCGGATGAATGCCCGCAGCTCCTTGATCCCCTGCGGATCGAGGCCGTTCGTCGGCTCGTCCAGGATGAGCAGCCGGGGGCGGTTCAGCAGCGCCTGGGCGATGCCGAGCCGCTGCCTCATGCCAAGGGAATACGTCTTCACCTTGTCGTGAATGCGGGCGTCCATGCCGACGATCTCGACGACCTCGCGAATACGCTCCTCGCCTACGCCGGGAAGCATGCGGGCAAAATGCTCCAGATTCTCCCAGCCGGTCAAATAGCCGTATAGCTCCGGATTTTCCACGATCGCTCCCACATGCTGCAGCGCCTTGTTGTGATCCTTGGCGACATCATAACCGCAAATCCGGATCGTGCCTTCCGTCGGTCGAATCAGGTCGACCAGCATCCGGATCGTCGTCGTCTTCCCCGACCCGTTAGGGCCGAGAAAGCCGAAAATTTCCCCTGCGTACACTTCAAACGAAATGCCTTTGATAATCGTTCGCTTCCCGATCCGCTTCTTGACGTTGCTGACGGACAGCACGACGTCTCGAGGCTTGTCCGGACTTGATGCTTGCTGCGTTTCCATGTCCTTGCCGCCGCTCCCCCTTCCAATCGCAATCGTCCGCCTGCTCGCCTGCGTCCATCCGCTCCCGGAACAACCGGCGATTTTACTGTAACGTGTCCGCCATGCGTTCGGCGATTCGCTCGTACCCTTCCTGATTCGGATGGAAATGATCGCTGTACAAATACTTGTTCAGATGCAGCTGGAACAAGTCATAGGTCGGCACGACCGTTATATTCGGATGCTTGTTCGCCAGCTCGAAGGCAGCGCCGTTCCAGCGCTGAACGATGGGAGCGCCAAGCCTTTCGTCATCGAGGTCAAGGAACGGATGATACAGCCCCATGTACAAAATGCGCGCTTGCGGCGCCGCCTTCGCCATTCGGGAGAAAATCTCGTCCAGCCGCTGCAGCGCCTCATCCATTCTTCCCTCGGCTCCCTGCGGGTTGAACGCCTCGGCATCCCCGTTTGCGCCCCACATGTCCCGGCCCCCGTCGAACAAATCGTTGCCGCCGATCGTTAGCAGCACCAGATCCGCTTCCTTGAGCGCCTCGGCGATGTCCCGCTTGTCGTCCCAATCCCGCAGCACATCCGTCGTGCGATAGCCGGGAATGGCAAAATTGTTATACACATAGACCGGCTTGTTCCACCGCGCCTGCAGTTTCTCCTTGAGCTGACCGACGTAACCGCGCCCCGACAAATCGCCGGTGCCGGCCGTAAGCGAATCGCCGAGCGCCACGATGCGAATCTGCTCTTTCGATTCCCATGTCTCCTCCGGCGCCGCCGGCTTCTCCGCTTCCGGGCGCTGAACAACTCCTGTCTCCGCCGCGGGCCTCGGGTTCATAATCACGCTGACCGCGTAAACGAATCCGCCAGCGCACAAGAGCGTCGCCGCAAGCGCCGTGCCGCCGACCGCCAGCCACCATCGCCTTGTCGATTTCACCGGGCTCCCTCCGCTTGATGCCATTGTCATATAGTTTATCCCTTTTAGAGTAGCGGTTTGCGGCGCATTTTGCAAATGTGAATGGGCGCTTGAGCCATTAACTGCGCAAATATTTCATCGGATTTTCCTGCTTGCCGTTGCGGATGATCTCAAAATGCAGATGGACGCCGGTCGACTTGCCGGTGCTGCCCATGACGCCGATTTTGTCACCCTTGGCCACATTGTCGCCGACCCGCACCCCGATTTTGCTCAAATGGCCGTAGAGCGTCTCGTAACCGTTCTGATGGTCGATGATGATGCAGTTGCCGTACCCCGACTTGATGCCGGCAAACGCGACTTTGCCGCTGTCCGCAGCCAAAATCGAAGGCTCGTCGGAGACGAAATCGGTTCCCGTATGGGACTTGCCCCAGCGCAGCCCGAATTCACTCGTAATCGTCGGCTTGATCACCGGGTGCACGAAAGATCCTGTACCGATTCCCGATCGCTTCGTCCCCTGCTTCACAACAGTCGGCACCGGCTCTTCGATCAAGGTTTCGCCGACGGTTTTGTTTTCCACCAGCTGTCCGTCGATTTTGACGGAGCTGATCGATACCCGCTTGATCCCCGGCTTTCCTTCCGATGCGATCTGAATCACCCCGGAATCGAGCGTTTCGTCCTTCTCATATATAATCGGATTCGGAATTTTGACCGTCTCCTGCCGCGTTTCCACCGTCTTGACCGACAAAACCGGCTTGTTCTTCTTCCACACCAGCCGGTCGCCTGGACGGATCAAATCGTTCTCGATCCAGGGGTTGAGTTCGTAGATGTCTCGCTGCGGAATGCCGAGCCGGGCGGCGATCACGGAGATGCAATCGCCTTTCTGCACTATATATTCCTGCGCCTGTTCCCGTTCAGCCGACAGCTTCCGGAACAGTTCCTCCGGCGGCTCCACCAGCTCGGGCGGCACCGTCCGCTCCCGCAGCTCGACCGCCTCCACGAATTCCACCTGCGCCGCCGGTGCAGCCGCCGAAGCGCTCATCGACACGGGACGCAAGCGCTCGCTGAGAGCGCGGTAAGACGCCGGAGCGAAGGGCCGCTTCAGCCGCTCGAACAGCTCCTCCGCAGCTTCCCGGTTGCGGATGTATCCGAACGATAGCCCGTCGACGACAATCTCTACAGCCAGGGCCGAGGGGACGGCCGCCTGTCGAAGCGACTGCATCACCTGCTCGTCGTCCGTGCCGAGGCGGAAGCGCTCGGTCTGCTTGAGCCGCAGCCGGTCCAGCTTCGATACGATGTCCGCGTGAGCGAACCGCTCCCGCCAGTTATTGTAAACGCTTTCTTTCCAACGAATTACCATGTCTGCGCTCGATACGGTTCCGATCCATTGGTCATCCAGAAAAACGTCCATTTTGCCGCTCATATGGCTTTTCACGAACCATCGTCCCGAAACAGAGATCCCGATGATAACGGCAAGAGCTGTAAACCATTGCAGGAAGCAGTGCCAATTCCCATTCCATCCGATATGCCTCTTCAACGCTGCTTACCTCCTATCTTGAAAAATTGGACGGAACCCTCCGGCGAATTTTCAAGCACCGAAGGTGACGACCGATGACGAAAGGAATCGCTCGTCATAGGCGTCTATCTTGAAAATAGCGCTTGGTGCGCGGCCCCTCCCCAGGCACATCAGGCGACAAATCCTGCAAAAAATGCAACATTTTCCGGCCTCTTCGCTCCAGAAGCAGGGAAATGTTGCATTTTGTGCAACAATTCGAGCGAAATTGGCTTCAAATCCGGGAACATCGCCCGAAATGTTGTACAAAGTGCAACTTTGAGCCGCAAACAGGGGGTACCCCCCCGTTTTTGTTGTACAAAATACAACATTTGCGGATTCTCTTGAATATACTTCAGGGCTCGCAGCCCTTTTTCATCATTGGACGGTGCCGCGCGAGGGCATGGGCGTCTATCTTTACAATTTGACGGTATCCACCGGACAAAATTTCAACACCGAAGGCGACGGCCGACGACGAAGGAACCGCTCGACATCGGCGTTTATCTTTACAATTTGAAGATAACCTGCCGGCCGGCAACATTTTCAGCACCGAAGAACGCTGTCAACCCATAAATCCAGTGTATGCCGCCCATGCACAAAAAAGCCCAAAATACGGGAATTAGGCAAAAATCCCCCCTCCGCCAGACGACGAATTCTGCATTCGCGCTAACCGGAAGAATAAATGCCCGTTTCCGCAAGCCGCAGGCACCATGGGGTCGAATAAGCCGGGGAAAGCCAGCGCAATATTGCGCTAACGATTGCCATAAAGGCGCTCACGCTAGCCACAAAGCTTAACTAGCCCGAAATGACCGCTTTCCGATGGCGCCATTTTCCAGCAATCTTCGCCTTGTGGGACCCCAAGATCCAGGTTTCCGAACGAATAGCGCGGCTCAGCTTCGTTAGATTCTTTACAGCACCATCCTCATCAAAATAGCGTGTGTCATAAGCGTTAAAATGCAGCGATCGGAAATGCTGCCACTGCCCGCGGCCTCCTTCGCAGACCAGCAGCTTGAGGCCCTTCTTCCGTTCCCCCACCCCAGCCCCGAAAATACCGCGCCTTGCTTGATCCCACCCAGCCTCAGCCGCTTTTCGTGCTTGGCCGCAAACCGAGCGAACGAATTGCGCCTCAGCGGCTGGCCTTCGCTTGAAGTAGAACATGCCCGCGGAAGCCAATCGTCTATCGGCGTCCATTCAAGGAGGAGCTGCCGCGGTTGAGCAGCAGTGCTTTTCTTGGCACAGAAAGTCGCACTTCGCTTTCACTTTAGCGAAGTTAAGCTTTCTGCAGCGTGAAGCTAAGCTTTCTGCAGCGCCAAGAAAAAACCGCCCTTGCACAAGGTGCAAAAGCGGTGAGTCAGCCGTCAGCCAAGCGTTATCCGGTTTCCTTCAGAAGCCGGTACTGCGCCTGAATCAAGCCGTGATAAATGCCTTTGTGGCGCATCAGCGCTTCGTGATTGCCCTCTTCCATCACGCTGCCGTGGTCCAGCACGAGAATATGATCCGCGCCGCGAATCGTCGACAGCCGGTGGGCGATGATGAACGACGTGCGGCCATGCAGCAGCGTCTTGAGCGCATCCTGAATTTTCAGCTCTGTCTCGGTATCGATGCTGGCCGTCGCTTCGTCCAGAATGAGAATGCGCGGGTCAGCCAGCAGCGCGCGGGCGAAAGAGATGAGCTGACGCTGCCCCATCGACAGCACGTTGCCCCGCTCCTGCACCTCGGTGTCGTAACCGTTGGGCAGGTTAACGATGAAATCGTGCGCCTTGACGGCCTTCGCCGCCGCCTCTACCTCCTCGTCGGTCGCGTCGAGACGGCCGAAGCGAATGTTGTCGCGAATCGTGCCCGAGAAAATGAACGTATCCTGCAGCACGATGCCGATCTGCGAGCGCAAGCTGTGAATCGTTACGTCGCGCACATCGATGCCGTCGATCGAGACGCTGCCTTCCGTCACGTCATAAAACCGGCACAGCAGGTTGATGATCGTGCTTTTCCCCGAGCCGGTATGGCCGACGAGAGCGATCGATTGTCCCGGCTCCACATGCAGATCGATGCCTTTGAGCGCAGGGCGGCCGGGCTCATACTCGAAGACGACCCGCTTCAGATCGACGGCGCCGCGAATCGGCGGCAACGGCTTCGCGTCCGGCTTCTCGGCCACGTTCGGCTGCTCGTCGATAAACTCGAAGATCCGCTCCGACGATGCCATGGCGACGAGCATTTGCGAATACATTTGGCCGAGCCGGTTGATCGGCTCCCAGAAGTGGCCGATGTAGGTGGAGAACGCCACCAGAACGCCGACCGTAATTTCCTCCGCCTGAATCAGGTGCGCGCCGTACCAGAACAGGATGCAGTAGCCGATCGCTCCCGTTACCTCGATGATCGGGTTGAACGACTGGTTCAGTGTCGAGGCGCGGTTCCAGGTGACCATATTGTCCCGATTCATTTCGTCGAAATATTGGATGTTTTCCTTCTCCTGCACGAACGCCTGGGTCACCTTGATGCCTTGAATGCATTCGTTCAAATGCGCGTTGATGCGGGACTGCTTCATCTGCACCACCTGCCATGCCCGGCGGATGCGCAGCCGCAGCTTGGTGGAGACCATGAACATGATCGGAACGGTCACGATGATGGCAAGCCCCAGCTTGAAGTTGTAAATGAGCAAAATCGCGATAATGCCGGCCAGCTGCACGCAGTCGATCATCAGGTTGACCGCGCCGTTAGTAAACAAATCCTGCAAGGAGTTGACATAGTTCGTCACCCTGACGAGAATCGAGCCCGCAGGTCGCTTGTCGAAAAAGCGAAACGACAGCTGCTGAATATGGCTGAACAAATCGTGGCGAAGATCGTAGATGACCTTCTGGCCGATGATATTCGTATAGCGGATTTTGAAATTGTTCGCGAGCCATTGAATGACATACAGCGCCAGCATGGCGGCGACGCACCACAAGAGCGCGGTCGGATTCTTGCCTTCGAGCGCATGGTCGATCGCATAGGCGATGAGTAGCGGATTGAGCAGCTTCGTCAAGGCGCCGACGACCATCATGATGCCGATAATCGGCAAAATTTGCTTGGCGTATGGCTTCATATACCGGCTGAGGCGCTTGACCTGGCCCCAATCGAACTCTTTGTCCAGCACCTCGTCGTCCTGATAGACGAAGCGCGGCTGCGCCGCCCCGCCAGCGGCCTGAGCGCCGGCGGGCCTGTTCTTGCTCCTGTCTGCCCGGTTCAATGCGCGAACCCCCTCAGCTTGTTATTCGATGCCGCCGCCACCTCGGCGGCCGCCTGACGATCGCAAGGCTCCGGCCTGCCGCTGCCCGCTGCGGCGGGAGGAGCGTCCTCAGTCTCCTCGATATCCTCCGGCTTGTCGGCGAACTGGATGTTATACGTCTCCAAATACGGTCCTTCCTGCTTCATCAGCTGCTCGTGAGTTCCCCGCTGCACAATGCGTCCCTGGTCGAGGACGATGATTTCGTCGGCGTGCTTGAGCGACGAAATGCGGTGGGCAATGATGAACGTCGTCCGGCCCTTCATCACCTCTTGGAAGCCGCGCTGAATTTCGTGCTCTGTCTCCATGTCGACCGCGCTCGTGGCGTCGTCGAGAATGAGGATTTTCGGATTTTTGAGCAGCGCCCGGGCGATCGCAATCCGCTGCTTCTGGCCGCCGGAGAGCCCAAGGCCCCGTTCGCCCACGATCGTATCGTAGCCCTGCGGCAGCTCCATGATAAAATCGTGAGCTTTGGCCAGCTTCGCCGCCCGTTCGATCTCTTCCATGGTCGCGTTCTTCACGCCATAGGCGATGTTGTTGCGAATGCTCGAGGAGAACAGGAACGTCTCCTGGAAGACGATCGCCATCTGCTCGCGCAGCGATTCGAGCGTCACGTCCCGGACGTCTTCCCCGTCCACAGTGACGCGCCCTTCCTTCACGTTATAGGCGCGCAGCAGCAGCTGAATGACGGTCGATTTGCCGGAGCCTGTGCCGCCGAGCAGACCGATGACGGAACCCGGCGGAGCGTCCAGCTCGAAGTCGACGAGCGCCGGCGGGTTTTCCGGATAGCCGAACGTCACCTTTTCGAAGCGGACATGGCCCTTCACCCGGTCAGGCGACAGCATGCGCGCATTATCCTTGTTCTTGACGTGCACATATTGATGCAGCACCTCCAGCAGCCTTTCCCCGGCCGCTTTGGACTGCGTGAAGTTATTGATGTGAAAGCCGATGCCCCACATCGGCCCGATAATATACCAGATCATGCTCGAGAAGGCGACCAGCTCGCCGAGCGTAATGCGCTCCACAATGACCATCCAGCCGCCGACGCCGATCAAGAGGACGACGCTCAAATTGGCAAACAGCTCCATCAGCGGGAAAAACTTGGCCCAGATGCCGGAGGTGTTGACATTATTCGTCTGGTAGTCCTGGTTGCGGCCGGCGAACTTGTCGATCTCATGCGCCTCGCGGGCGAACGATTTGACCGTGCGCACGCCGGTGATGTTCTCCTGCACCGCCGTCGTCATCGAGCTCATCGATTGGCGGATTGACCGGAACGCCGGGTGAATCCTGCTTTCGAAGCGCATGGCCGTATATACGAGAAAAGGCATCGTCAGCATCGTAATCAGCGTCAGCAGCGGGTCGATGCTGATCAGCATGAGCGAGCCGAACAGCACCATCATACAGACGTTGAGAATTTGTACGAAGCCGAAGCCGATAAAATCGCGAACCGCTTGCAAATCGGCGGTCAGCCGGGACATCAGATCCCCGGTTCTGGCCTTGTCGTAATATTGAAAGGATAAATACTGCAGCTTCTCGTACAAGGCGTTCCGCAAGTTGTAGGCCGTATGATTGCCCAATTTGCCGCTGGAAGCCCCGTGCAGAAACTGGAACGTCGCCTTGACCGTCATCACCCCGATCACCGCCAGCGACAGCGTCGGCACGAGGTGGTATTGCCCTTTGACGATGATTTCGTCGATCAGATAGCGGAGCATGTTCGGATAGACAAGCCCCAGCGCCGTCGCGATCATCAGGCAGAAAATCGAGGCGAACAAATATTTCCTTTCCGGCCAATAAAACGGCTTCAACTGCTTAAACACATTCATGCGGGAAACCCCTCCTTCTCCGCAGGTACAAATGATGTGCCTGAATGGTTAGCTTTTTTTGCCGCCTAAAGCAAAAATGGCTTTCGGGCCGCCGTTAGCAATGCCCGAAAGCGTCAAAGCTACGTTATTGAAGTGTAGCATCATCGGTTGAAAGCGGCAACAATCCGTCCAGCCGGAAATGTCGTGGAAACAGGCAATAACACCGTTTTCGCCACATTATGGTTGCATAATCGGTCTATTTCATAGGAAAATGCCGAAATCCAAGCAATGTAAACCCTTTCACGAATTCTGAAAAAAAGAAGCCCGGGAACGCTTCCCGAGCCTTTCGCATATGCTGTTATTTGACCTCCTTATGGACGCCGGCTGCGAGCGAATCTTGCCGCAGCGGCCGTCACCTGTGGCCTGCTGAAGAATGCGTCGGCAATGGCAAGCGCATTTTCAGCTTAAGAGAGCAGATTCAGCAGCGCTTCCTGCCGTCCGATCAGCTCCTGCGGGTCGACGCGGGCCTCCAGCGCGGACAGCAGGCCGTCGGCGTGAGCTTTCAACTCGCTCAGCATGCGCTCGGCCAGCTGCCTGCAGCCTTCATCCAGCTGCGCCTCGTAAGCCGCTACGAGCAGGTCGGCCTGCGCTTGCGCGAACCGCGCCATCGGCTCGCCCAGCTTCGCCCCCAGCTCCCGGCGCAGCTGGGTGCGGCCGTCGCCTTCAAAAAATTGCTTCCCGTTCTTGTAAAAGCCGGACAGCCATTTGACCGTAATCTCGTCCGGCTCGAACGCCGCTTCCTGCTCCGGGCGGACAAGCTGCAGCGGCTCGTAACCTGCCGGCTCGAACGACGGGATGTCCTTGCGGATGCGCTCCGTCCAGCGCTGCGCGGCGCGCTCCGCCAGCCGGTTGATTTTGTTCTCGATCCGCAGCGTCGTCGCCAGCACCTCCTGCGTCAGGTCGAACGCCAGCATGCGGCGCAGATCGTTCCACGCCGACTGCAGCGCTGCCTTGCTATCCCGCGAGTCCTCGCGGAAATCGGCGGGATTGAAGGCGAGCGCAAACAGCTCGCCGAACCGGTACGAGGTGCGCTGCTTGATGTAATAGACAAGCTCGCGGATTTCCTTGGCCAGTTCCTCGCGCTCCAGCTCCGTCTCCGGCCGCTTCAGCTCCGCGTCGATCTGCTGCAGCGCGACGTGGAGCGCCTCGGCCTGTCTGGCCCGCTCGCCGGCGTCGGCCCGGGCACTGTCCGCCAGCTTATGCAGCACCTCGGCAGCCCGCCTGACGTCCGCCTCTCCGGCGCGAACCGCAATCTCGGTCAGCTCGCCGAAGGCGAACCCGGCGAAATCCCGCTCGAACGCTTCGATGCCCGACGCTTGCACCGCCTCGGCATCGCCCGTCAGCCGTCCTTCGAGCGCGTTGTAGCTCGACAAAGGATAGATGCGCGGATGGCGGATGCCGTGCTGCTGCAGGTTATCCTTCACGTGTCCGGTCACGCCGTCCAGCTCCTCCGGCGAGGAGGCCAGGTCCGCGGCGTTAACGATGAAGAACATTTTGTCCAGCTCGAAGCTGTCCTTCACCCGCCCGAGCTGCAGCAGGAACTCGCGGTCCGCATGGGAGAACGCATGATTGTAATAGGTGACGAACAGGATCGCGTCCGCGTTCTTAATATACTCGAAGGCGACGCCCGTATGGCGGGCATTGATGGAATCGGCCCCCGGCGTATCGACGAGGACGACGCCCTGATCGGTCAGCGGATTCGAGTAATACAGCTCGATCCATTCCACGAAGCACGACTTCGCTTCGTCCGCCGCGTAGCCGGCGAACTCTTCGGCCGTCGCCTTCAGCTCGCGCCCGATGTTCGGCATCGCAGCCGCCCAGCCGCGTTCGACCGCCTTCAGGAACGTGTAATGCGGCTTCCCTTTGCCGGGAACGCGCGAAGCTTTGAGCCCTGCAATGCGGCGAAGCGCCTCCTCCAGATCGGCCGCGGGCTCGCCGAGCACCTCCAGCGAATACAGGATGTCGGATTCGAGCCGCTCGCGGCTTTTCATACGAACCTTGGCCGTGCCGTGCGGCCAGCCGTTGTCGGGATCGGGCGGCATGATCTTGTTGATCGCCGCCGTCGTCGGATTCGGCGATACGGGCAGCACCCGCTCGCCGATCAGCGCGTTCGCGAACGACGACTTGCCGGCGCTGAACGCGCCGAACAGCGCCACCGTGAAGCGATTATGCGCCAGCCGCTCGGCCTTCTCCTCGAGCGAGCGGCGAATCGCCGCCAGCGGCGCAACGCCGTCCAGCTCGCGCGCAGCGGCCATGAGCCGCGCGGCGGCCGCCTGCATGCGGCGGCGGTGCTCGCCATCCGCGAGCGCCGTCGCCGGCCGGGCGGCTGCGGCGGCGGGCGCCAGCGCGGCGGCGGCTGCCGCCGGCGTGCCCGCTGCCGGCGCTGCCGCCCTCGCGAGCGGCGCCGCGCCAGCCGCCTGCGAGGGCGCGGCGGCAGCGGACGCCGCAGCGGCCGGCGCCCCGGCCGGCGCGGCCGGCGGCGGCGCGTCCGCCGGCTGCGGCAGCGGCGGCAGCGGCGTCTCGGCCGCCGCCAGCGGCGCCGCCAGCGCGGCCGCGTAGGCGGCGTCCTCGCGCTCGAGCCGCGCCAGCTCGCGGGCGTCGGCAAGCCGCTCGTCGAGCGCGGCGATGCGCTCCCGCAGCGCCGCGACGCGCGGCGCCAGCTCCGCCGCCAGCTGGCCGGCGAGCCGCTCCGCCGCCTCGAACGCCGCCTTGCGGTACTGCGCCTTGATCTCGCCGGCGACCTGCTTCGCGTAGGTCAGCGTGTAGTCGCCGCCGAATCCGGCGCCTTCATTCACCTGGCCCGCCAACCATTCCGGCGTCGCCTCGATTTGGATGGCGCCAGCCTCGCGGGCGACGGCGGCGTCATCCAGCCCGCAGTCGGCGAAGGCGCGCGTCACCGACTGCTGTACATGCCTCTCGGCCTGCGTCTCCAGCTGGTGGGCGAAATCGCGGTGGAACGCTTCCAGCCGGCGCTCCCGCTCCTTGGCCGTCTTGGCGGCCGAGCCGAGCCAGCCGACCTTGAAGCCCGGCTTTCGGCTCTGCAAATATTCGTGAGCGAGGTCGCGCGTCGCGGCCGGCGTCAGATTGGCGTTGTCGAGCACAGCCGCGACCTCCTTGCGCGCGGCCGCTTCCCGCTCCTGCGGCAGCCCCTCCAGGCGCAGCAACTCCGCTTCGGCCTCGCTGCGCTCCCGCTCTGCCTCCGCCGCGCCGTCATCGGCGGCCAGCCGGCTGCGCAGCACCTGCTTCGCCGGCTCGCTCCGTTCGGCTGCCCAGGCGGCGTGAGCCGCGGCGATCGCCTGCGCCGACTTGGCCAGGCTGGCCAGCGTCAGCGGCTCGCGCTGCGCGATCAGGCGGCCGAGCAGCCACTGCAGCCGCGCGAACTCGCTCAGCGGATGGTCCGGATGCTTGCCGGAAATGTACAGCACGCCGTCCGGCTCGATGCCCCAGGCGGCGAATGCCTCGTCCACGCTTTGACGGTAAGCGGCGAACGGCAGCTCGGCTTCGCGGTGCTTGTCGATCATATTGACGATCAGATAAAGCGGCTTGCCCCATTCCTTCATCTTCTTCGTAAAAGCGAAATTGATCTCAGACTGCACATGGTTGTAATCCATCACGTAGAATACGACGTCGGCCAAGTGCAGCGCGGACTCCGTCGCCAAATGGTGGGCGTCGTCCGTCGAATCGATCCCCGGCGTGTCGAGCAGCGCCGCAGCAGAGCCGAGAAACGGAATCGGATAGGCGATCTCCACCGTTTCGATCGCTTCGCCGTTGCGGCAGTGCTCCGCCAGCTCGTGCAGCGGCACCACGTCCGTGCGCGGGGCGCCGGCCACCCCCGGGTTCTGCCGGTATACGATCCGGGCTCCGGCCTCGCCGTCTGCGATCGTAACAATATTGGCGCTTGTCGGTATCGGACTGGACGGCAGCAGCTCATGACCGCACAGCCGGTTGACGAGGCTGGATTTGCCTGCGGAAAAATGGCCGCAGAAGGCAATCCCCATCCGCCCGCTTGCCGCCTTGTGCAGCAGCTGGACGATCTTCCCCTCGCTGACCCGGTCCCCCTCCTTGCGGACCTGCTCCAGCAGTCCTTGCAATGCTTCTTCCAATTGGCGATTTGTGTCGATTATCGTCGGGTAACTCATCTCTCTTTGATTTCCTCTCCCATGCAGCAATTTCAAACAAAAAAAACCGAATGACTTCGGTTTTTAGTGTACCACAGATTCGGTTTCGGGGAGCAATATTTCGAACACATTGCGATGCTGCAAAATCGTAATGTCGCGGTCGCGCACCTTCATGACGACGACTTCCGGCCGCTGCTTCATGCGGTCCACGTAATTTTCCGGCACGCTTCCGGATTCGAAGACGACGACGCCCTCGACCTGCTTCTCCTCATTTTCCGCCAGCGGGGTGCTCAGCACCTTCTCGTAAATATCGGAAAAAACTTCAAAATTGTTCGTATACACGGAAATGCACTTCATGCCGTATCGTCCTTTCAATTGTCGTGTTCATTTGTCGTGTTCATCGCTCGCTCAGGCTGCAAGCCTCTATGCCTGTTTACTAGTTTTCCTGCTTCTGCCGGTTTTCATACGCTGCTTTCCTTCCCGGCACAAATCGATCAGCGGACAAGTCTCGCATTTGGGGTTTTGAGCTTTGCAATGATATCTACCAAAAAAAATTAACCGATGGTGGGTTTGCGTCCATTCGTCCTTAGGCACTTTCTTCATCAGCTTCTTCTCGACCTCGAGCACCGAATCGTTCGCCATAGCTAACCCGAGGCGCTTCGACACCCGCTCCACATGAGTATCGACAGCAATGGCCGGAACGCCGAAGGCGTTCGATATGACTACGTTAGCCGTTTTGCGCCCTACGCCCGGCAGCTCGACAAGCTGCTCGTGCGACTTTGGCACTTCGCCGTTGTGCTTCTCCAGGAGAAGCGCGCATAACGCTTGAATGTTCTTCGCCTTGTTCCGAAACAGTCCGATGCGCCGTATGTCCTGCTCCAGCTCCTCGAGCGGCACCGCCAAATAATCTTCGGGCCGCCGGTATTTCCTAAACAGGCTCTCTGTCACCTTATTCACCGTCTCGTCGGTGCATTGTGCGGACAACAGCACGGCGATGGTCAGCTCGAACGGATTGGAATGATTCAGCTCGCAGCGAGCGTCGGGAAACATTTCGGCGATCGTATCGAGGACACGGCGAACCTTCGTTGACATGCCTTGCTCCCTCCAACATATCGGGAAGTCGAACCCGCCGTCCGTTGTCGGGAGAAACGGGTATTGTTCTACAGTTTAACGAAACGAATGCGGCGAATCAATGGCTTGTACCTGTCAAAAACGAATTTTTTCCGACAAAGGACGCAAATTTCGCGAAAAAAAACCCGTCCAAAGGCGGCCTAGCCTACCTAAATAGACGGGTTATCCGGGTAAAAGGTTACATATTCATAGCACAAAATTGCGCTGGCATCCGGATTATTTTTCGATTTCGACGATTTTGTCGTCCAAAATATATACCGTTACTTCTTCGTTCTCGGCAAAAGCGCCGGGCGTGACGGTGTCGCCGCCTTTGTGCAAGTATGCCTTGGCGAAGAAATAGTACGTCGATTTGCCGTCGCTGTCCGAAGCCTTGAACGACATCCGGCTCAGCACGGAATCGTAAGACTGAACGACCCGCTTGGCGGACGTCGCCACATAGATCGTCGCTTTGTCGTCCGTATTTTTGACGATTTCGACCCGGTCATTCGCTTTGATCGAAGAGAGCGTCGTGTACGATGTTCCGTTCTGCTTCACCGTGAACAATTGACCGACCGGCACGACCTGAATGCCTTTATTGTAATCCTGCACCGTAATCGTATTAGCCGCCAGATCGACGGCGGTCACTTTGCCGCGAACCGCATTCAACAGCGTCACATGCTCCAGCTCGCTGCCGTTGAAAGCAGCTTTGACGAATTCGTCGACCTGAATATCCTTCAGATCGTGCGTCGGCTTGCCGGGATTTATTATTTGATTGTTGCTGTCGATCTCGATCGTCAAGCTTTTTCCGTTCTCGTCCTTCACGGTCAGCTCGCTGCGGTTCGTGTTCACGCCGGTCACCCGGTACAAGCCCGTCTTTTTCACGGTGATGGACGTCACCAAATCCTGCGAGTTGCTGAGCCGCAGGCGAACGTTATCGCCAGGCTTGAGCTCGCCTAGCCCTGTCTTCTTGCCGTCCTGGGATTCGACGGGAACGGCGCTTGGCGCGCGGAAGGTCAAGGTTTGGCCGCCGGCCGTCCGGATCGTCACATCGTATGAAGTCGTATTGACCTGCTGAATGGACCCGTCGATATCGAGCGCATAATCGATCTCGATGATCCGGTCTTTCGATGCCTTGATATTGACCTTCTTATCGGCTTTGTCCAGGAAGAAGCGGTCGAAGTTGTTCAAATTAAGATTCGATTCCGCATAGCGGATCGCCGTCGAATCGGTCAATTTGTAGGCGCCTACCGAGCCGTCGTGCTTCGAAACCGTGAGCACCTTGGATTGCGTCGAATAGTTCAGAATAGTCGCGAAGGTCAGCTGCTCGATGGCACGGCTCGTTACCGTCGCTTTGATAACCTCATTGTTGACAATGTCGAGCTTCAGCTCGTCCCCGATCTCGAGATCGTAGAAGGTGGCCGCAGGCAGACCGTCAATGGATACGATCGCGTTGTCGGCAAAATAATAGGCGTCCAGCGCATTCCCCGAACGGTTGATCGTCAGCGTGCGGGTATCGTGATTGATCGCCGTCAGCTTGCCCTGCTCCGAAATGCTGACATCCGCCGCTTTGGTCACTTTCATCGAGACGAGCTCATTCGCTTTAATTTCATACGAGACGATGTCTCCCGCAGTCAGCCTGGACAAGTCGGCCGCCGAGCCGTCCGCCAGCGTAAGCGTCGTTTTGGCGCCGATGCCGTACGTTTCCGTTGCTCCCGTCGACGTTTCGAGGAACGAAACCACATTTTGTTCCCTGTCGACAGATACGACCGTTCCCTCGGCGGTTTTGCTGACCGGAGCCTGCTTGACGACAATTTGCGTAATTTTCTCTTCCTTGAGCAGCGGATTGCGGCTCAGCTGCACGATGCTCCCTGTCGCGATGCCGTTCAGGCTCAAGCCCCGCCCGTCCTTGTCGGTTACGGTTACGTTGGAATCGAGCTGATACAGCTTTTTGGCGCTGCCCTGCTGCAGCGAGACGATCATGTCGTCCACAAACAGCTCGCTCAAGGTGCCCTCGAACGTCTCGAGCTGCTGCTTGTCGTCCAGCAGCTCTATGTAAGATACGTTGCCGCCGTTTTGAATCAAATAGATCTCGTTGGTCAGCTTCAGATCGGACGCCGGAATGCGGCTGTCGTCCTCGCGCTTGTAAATGACGGTATTCGAGCCGAGCTTATATTCGACCTTTTTCTCGTCCTTCGTCAGCAGCACCAGCTTGTTGCTGTTCATTTCCAGAATGTAGCCGGTCGTGACGCGTTCCGGCGCCGACGGCATGTCTTTCTCCGCGCGGCTCAGAAACGTTGCCATCTGGGCGCGGGTTACGGTGCCTTTCGGCTTGAACGAACCGTCTTCGAAGCCGTCAACGATCTTCAGGTCGACAGCCGCATTGATGTATCCTGCCGCCCAGGAGGAAAGGTCTTTCGAGTCGTTGAACGGCGGGGTATCGTCCGCCAAGCTGTCGGCCAATTTCTCCTTGCCGATCGTGCGGATGACGAGCTTCGCCACCCATTCTCTCGTCGCTTCCTTGCGGCCCCACTGCGTCTTGGCAGTCGTTCCTTCCGTCTCCTCGCCGATGTCGATCAGCCCCCGGTCAAACGCATAGGCGACGTACGGCTTGAAAAAATCGTCGACCAGAAACGGAAACGCCGTAGCTACGCTGGATTTCTTCACTTCGCTCTCCAGCCCCATCATCCGCAGCGCCATCACGATAACCTCTTGCTGAGAGACGGAATTTTCCGGACGGTATTCCCCGCGCTCGTAGCCTTCGATGACGCCGAGAGCGGCCAGCTTCGTAATATGCTTAATCGCCCAGTGCGAGGCACTGACGTCCGTAAAGCCTTGCGCCGAGCGGGTCGAGACGCTGCTTGAAGCGCCCGTCTCGGCCGCTGCCGCAGGATTGGCCGCCATGACGGTCAAAGCCAATGCGGCGGCCGTAAGTGGATAAGTATGCTTGCGTTTGGACATGTACTTTGTAAACTCCTCTCGATTGTCTGCTTTTCCCTGTTGGATGCCGCGCCGTCCGCAGCGTTAACGTTTGATGGGATGGGGAAGATCCATATGGCCCATCAAGCTCTCGACCTGCTGGCCGTCTACCAATAGATCAAAGCTTTCAATCTCGTCAAATTGAAACAGCGTGCGCTTGATTGCATCGAGCACGAGCTGTTCTCCGCCCGAGCCGAGCCGCCCTTCGGGAGAAATGCTCAAATCCACGTTCAGCTGCTTGTCCTTAAGCGCTGCAGAATGAAACGTGAAGCCTTTGCAGAGCGCGATCGTCTGGCTGTCCGGGCTCGTGGCGAGCTCCTTCAGCACCGCCAAATATTTGTCGCTCTCCTGCTCGACGGAAACCGATTTTTCCCGCTCCACCAGCTTCTCGATCTGGGCGTCCGCGTAATACAGCTTGACGGTATATTCCTTCTTCTCCTGCTCGTTCGCCGGCTTTTGCGACTCATTCACCGCAGGCGGATTCGCGCCCTGTTCCGCGCCCGGATTCGCTCCCTGGCTGACGCCCGGATTCGTCCCTGGCGATTCCGTCGGAGGATTCGCTGCCGGCTTCTGCCCGCATCCCGCAAGCACCGCCAGTACAGCCGCTGCTAACGCCGCGCGTTTCCACATTTTCGCTGTCATCGTTACACCCACTCCTTAGTCGAGATTCAACTGCTCTTTGATGGCTGCGGCGATCGACGCGGCGACCTTGTCCTGGAACGCCTCGCTGTACATCAACGCTTCCTCGGTCGGGTTGGATAGAAATCCGATTTCCAGGAGCACAGAGGGCATCTCCGTGTTGCGGATCACGTAAAAATTGTTCTTCTTCACTTTCCTGTCCGGAAATCCCGTAGCGGCCAGCAAATGCCGGTGCATGAGCTCGGCGAATTCGCGGCTCTGATCAGTCCAGTAATACGTCTCCGTGCCGCGAATCGACGGATTATCCAGCACGGAGTTGCCATGAATGGAGACAAACAGGTCCGCCTGCGCAAGATTGGCGATTTCCACGCGCTCGGAAAGCTCCGGGTACGTATCGTCGCTGCGCGTCAAAACGATCTCGAGCCGGGGGTCCTGCTTGAGCAACTCGCTCACCTTCAGCGTCAAGGGAAGCACGAAATCTTTCTCATGCCGCCCGCTGGCCGATGTCGTGCCGGGGTCCTTGCCGCCATGGCCGGCATCGAGCACGATTCTCGGCTTGCCGGATTTGGCGGGGAAGCTCCTGCCGCCGAATACGAAGGTGAGTTGATTCGGCACCGATTCTTCCACTCTAGTAAACTTCGCTTTTTTAGCCAAATCTATTACTATTCTAACGGTCGATGGCTCTTTTGAAAATAGAGAATAGCGAATTGATGCGACGTAATCGCTGTTTTCCGCCAGCTGCCCTTCCCCTTGCGGGTTAACACGGGCATCCAGCTCCGGATCCAGTACGGCCTGCGGGAGATCGATAACGATGCGGTCCGGCCCGGACAGGGAGAACACTTTCGGTTCAGGCTCGCCGCCGTCGGTCATGACGACAAGGCACTCGCCGGCGACCTTAACGCCCTTGAACACGGGAAGCGCCGCAGCTTTGTCTGTTTGCGCGCCGGAAGCGGCCTCTCCGTTTAACGTATTCGCCGCTTCCCCCCGGGAATCCTGCTTGTCCCCGGCGATTTCCGTTCCGGACGATTGCCCGGCGCTCTTACCCGCCTCCTTGCCGGCGGCGTCAGCCGCTTCGGTCTTCTTGCCGCCTGCGGACGATTGGCCTTCCTGCTGCTGGTCCGCGGAAGATTCGCGCTGGAGCGAAGATGTCTTGACAATCCCCTCCGAATCCGGCTTATTCGTTCCCGCGGCTTCCTTCTTCTTCTCTGATGCCGCATCGGTCCGGTTTTCGGCCTTATCGGACGTGCGATCCGACTTGCCGCCTGCCGGCTGCTCTTTCCCCTCTGCCGCGCGGCCGCTTGCCGCGTTCGCCTCGGCGGCATCCGTCGGCTGCTGCTCGCCTGCAGTCTCCGCCTGCTTGGCGGCGGGAGCCCGCGGAGCGGGGCAGCCGGCTATCGGCTCGGGAGCCTTGGCGTTATTCGCCGGAGCCTCATCGCCGCCGGCCGGCGCTTCGTCGCCCGCCTTGACCGGCCCTTCAGATTGAGGGGAATCGACCGTTTCCGAACCGTCGCCTTGATTCGCCTCCTCATTTTGGTACAAAAATACGGATCTCGTAATTTCGTCCCATTTCACATCGACTCCGAGTTGCTCGCTCACAAAGCGGACGGGAAGCAGCGTATTGCCTTCCGCGATCATCGGCGCCGTCTCCAGCTCGTAAGCCTGGCTGCCGACCAGCGCCTTCGTTTTGTCAATGAACAATTGAATGCTCGTTTTGCCTTTTTCGATCGTCACTTTACGCTCCTTTGGCTCCCAGGATACTTCCGAGCCGAGCGATTCCGCAATGATGCGGATCGGCACGAGCGTGTTGCCATTCACGATGCGGGGAGGCACTTCGCCGACAAGCGGCTTCCCGTTCATAAACAGTTGAATAGGTGCCTCCGCCGCAGACACCAAGGCGGGAAGAAGCAAAATCGATGAGAGCAGCAAGACTAGCCAGACAGTGATTTTTTTCATCATGCACCTCGATTTTTCGTGAAAATTTTCAAGATTTATGTAAATATCTGCAAATCTGCTGGATTTGCAGACGAAAGCGCAGGTTATATGGCGAAATCTCCCATTCTATTAGACTATCATAACAGAAAAAAGTTGCACCAATCTCGAAAAAGCGCAAAAAACCGCAACGCGGCCTATCCGGCCCGCATTACGGTTGTTGTCAGGCTATGCTTTTTTTGTCGCATTGCTGCAGCAGCTTGCGGAATTCGTCGCCCGACAGCGTCTCTTCCCGGATCAGCAGCTCCAGCGACTGTTCGAACACCGGACGCCTCTCTTCAAGCAGCTTTCGCGTCGCCTCGGTCAGCTCTTCGAGTATGGCCCGGTTCTCCTCCATCAGCCGCTCTTTCGTCGCCATCTCTCTGTCGACGATGCCGAGGCGGGTCAGGCCGGCGTCCATCATCGTGCGCACCATGCCGAGCGCCTGCTCGAAATCGTTGCGGGAGCCTGTGCTCCGGCTTCCGTAGAACATTTCTTCGGCGACCGCGCCGCCCAGCGCGATCATAATCTGGTGCTCGATCTGCTCCTTCGTATACAAATACTGGTCCTGCTGCGGATTATGGCGCACATAGCCGAGCGCCTTGCCCCGCGGGCTGAGCGCTACCTGGGCGACCGAGCGGGGCCGCAGCACCTCGGCGGCGATCGCGTGGCCGAGCTCGTGCAGGGCGACGCGCTCCCGCTCCTCCTGCGTCGATTCGCGGTCTGTCTTTTCGCCAAGCATCACCTTGTCCACAGCCAGCGTCAGATGCTTCTGGCTGATCGCTTCCGCCTCTTCGCGCATCGCGTAGATCGCCGCTTCGTTCATCACGCTCTCCAGCTGGGCGCCGGAGAATTGGAACGTTTCCCGGGCGACGATCTCCAGATCGACGTCTTCGGCCAGGGGCTTGTTCTTCGCATGAATGCGGAGAATGTGCAGCCGCCCCTTCTTGTCCGGCAAGTCGACCTCGATCTGCCGGTCGAAGCGTCCCGGGCGCAGCAGCGCGCTATCCAGCATTTCCTTCCGGTTGGTGGCGGCAATAACTAGCACCCGCGGCGTCTGCGCGGTGTGGATGCCGTCCATCTCGGTCAGCAGCTGGTTCAGCGTCTGATCGTACTCCCGGTGCTGGCCTCCGTCGCGCTTGCCCCCGATCACATCGATCTCGTCGATGAACACGATCGCGCTGTCCTTGTTGTCCTTGGCTGCGCGGCTCCGCGCTTCCTTGAATAGATCGCGGATGCGGCTGGCACCGACGCCGACATACATCTCGACGAATTCGCTGCCGGAAGCGGCCAAAAAGACGGAATTCGTATAATGCGCCGCCGCCTTGGCCAGCAGCGTCTTGCCTGTGCCCGGAGGCCCTGTCAGCAAAATCCCTTTCAGCGGACGGATGCCGAGGCGCTGGATATCGTCCGCCCGAATCAGAAAATCGAGCGCCTCCCTTAGCTCCCGCTTGGCGCGGTCCTGCCCGCCGATATCGTCAAAGGTCATATAGACCGGCGGCCTGCTGCGGCTTTTGCGCTCGGAGGAGCCCCCTACGCCCATGCCGCCGCGAGCGCGGCTCATATAGAAGAAAATGCCCAAAATCGCCGTCATAAATACGATCGGAACGATGTTCACGCCCATGTATATGAGGAAGGCGATCACGACCGGCGTCGTGCCGATAAAAATTTCCTTGCCGTATTTACTCATTCGGCCACACTCCCAGCTTGGCAGGCGTCCGCGGCAGCATGATGCGCTTGACTGCTTCGTTGTTCCGCAATGTGACGTAGACATATTTCTCGTCCATTTCGGTCTCGACCGTAAGGCCACTGCCCGACGCCTCCGCCCGCGCCTCCAGCGCTTTCGGTATGTCCGCATAATGCATCGTCTCCATCGCTTGGGCGACCTCGAACAACGCCGACGCCCACCACTGATCGAGCGCCGCATCCGGCGATTCTTCCGCCTTCAGCACCAATTCGCGGCCTTTCAGCGCCACGGCGCCTTCCGCTTCGATGCGCTGATATACTTCCCTGAGGCTTGCCTCGGGAGCCAGTTTGACGGCGATCTCGGCTTTGTCGCCGCTCAGCTTCAAGGAGACGAGCTCTGCGCCGGGAATGCCGGAGACAACCGAATGCAGCGGACTTTCCATGGCCACGCTGCGGTATGCGAAATATCCGCCGAACAGCAATACCGCCGAAACGCAAACACTGATGATAACGGGTAAGAGACGTATCTTCATCTGCCATCGTCCCCCTCTCTATATGTTAAAAATCGATTTTCGTTGATATAACGATCATACGCCAGCAAAAGGCATATCTAAAGTATAGCATACGATATATCAAAATGGCGGATGCAATGTGTGGAAGACCGGGAAACAAGCGAAAAAAGCCGCTGCAAGCAAAGCTTGCAAGCGGCTTGACCGGGCCGATGGCAAGCGCGGCTACTGAATGCTGAGGCGCCACGTATCGATCGGAGTCCCGTCCTTGAACGTATAATAATCGTAATAATACTTGCTGCGGCCTCCATTCTCCGGAGGCAGCTTGTAAAACACTTCCCACACCTTTTCATTGTGCAAAATGCCGGGCGTAACCCGCAGCACTTCGATGCCTTGCGCTTTGGACATCGTTTGCGAGACGGCCTGCTCCGGGCCGATGCCGTCTGCCGCCATCTCGGCGATCAGCTCATCCTCGCTCACCCAGACGATCAGACCTTGCCCGATCTTATCCTGCCCCTGAATCACGGTATATGTCTTGTCGCCGACGAACCTGTCGACCTTGTCCGCTTTGGCCAAAATCGTCTTCTCGTAAGCGGCAAGTACAGCGGCGCGCCGCGCCTCCCATTCGCCGCCCATGATGGAAGAAAACAGCAGGCTGCCGAGCACCAGCAGCAATATCGCGATCGTGGCGACTGCCGCGGCCAGCTTCCAGCCGAGAAAGCGGCGAAGGTAGCGATTGTCGCGAAGCCGTGCCATCACTGTCCCGTCAGCCTCTCAAAGCTGCGCTGCGCTTCGAAGCGCACCCGTTCTTCATCGACAGTCAAGCACTCCCGGCTGCGCATGATCCAGCGGCCGTTCACGCACATGTCGACGACATCGCTGCCGGAAGCGGCGTATACCGCATGCGAGATCAAATTCGTGCGCGGATAGAAGTGCGCCTGCTCGATATCGAGCCCGATCACGTCGGCCTTCATGCCGGGCCTTAGCATCCCGACTTGATCCAGCCAGATCGACCGCGCGCCGTAAGTCGTGCCCAGCTTCAGCGCTTCCCACGCCGGGACGGCGACCGGATCGCCGGATACCCCTTTATGCAGCAGGGCCGCCAGCCTGATCTCCTCGAACATGTCGAGATTGTTGTTGCTGGCCGAGCTGTCGGTTCCAAGCGACACGAGCACGCCGGCCTTAAGCAGCTCGGGCACGCGGGCCACGCCGCTGGCCAGCTTCAGATTGCTTCCCGGATTATGCGATACCCGCACGTCGTAGCGCTTCAGCACAGCGATTTCCTCGTCGGTGAGGTGGACGCCGTGCGCTACCAGCGTCGGGCGCTCGAATACGCCAAGCTTCTCGAGATGGGCGACCGGCCGCGCCCCGTATCGATCGACATTGTCCTGCACCTCGCGCGCCGTCTCCGACATATGGGTATGAATCGGCAAGTTCAGATCGTGCGAGGCTTGCACGATCCGTTCGATATAATCGGGCGGGCACGTATACGAGGCATGCGGCGACATCATCGTCGTAATGCGTCCTTCCGCCTGGCCGTGCCAATCTCTAGCGAACTGGACCGCCTCCTTCAGCTTGGCGTCCTGCACGTCCGGCGGACAGAGGCCGATGACGCCGCGGGTGAGGCAGCCTCTCAGGCCGCTCGCCTGCACCGCTTTGGCCACTTCATCCATATGGTCATACATATCGACAAAAGTCGTCGTGCCGCTCTTGATCATCTCCAGAATCGACAGCATGGTGCCTGCGCGCACGTCTTCCGCCGTAAACTGCGCTTCCATCGGCCACATTTTTTGCTCAAGCCAAATCTGGAGTGCCAGATCGTCCCCGTAGCCGCGCAGCAGCGACATCGCCGCGTGGCAATGCGTATTGACAAGACCGGGCATGAACAGCTTGCCTTTGCCGTCGATTCGCTCGTCATAAGCTTCCAGCGGCAGCGGGGGCTCGGTGCCGATATAGGCAATGCTCTCCCCTTCGATCGCCATGCATCCTTGGACGAGCGGCTGCGCCTCGTCCATGGTCAAAAAAATGCCGTTTGTGATCACGGTTTTCTTCACTTGAGCTACACGACCTTTCCCCATCAGTTCATTGTTTCCAATGTACAACTTTGCCGCTTAAAATTCAAGCAGCGCGCGGCTTGCGGCCGTCTTCATAAGAATGGCGTCATCGACATATTCTAAACGGGATAAACGAGGATTGCTTTTCGCAAGCCGATTGTGTTATTTTTAATTTTGTGTTAATTTCGGACCTTTTTCTACATAATTCGAGGCTGTTTTGTTGATGTTTTGTTAATTCAGGGATTACCCTGTCCAAATACTGAGGAGGCTTGAACCATGTTGTTCACCAAAAAAAATGACACCGATTTTTTGCTGCTGCTCATCAAGGCATCGGAAAATACGCTGCAGGCGGCGCAAATCTTCCGCAATGCGGTGATGGGCGACGAGCCGCCGGCTTCGTATTACCCCCAGCTTAAGGAGCTGGAGAGCCAGGGCGACGAGATTACCCACCAAATCTTCAAAGGCTTGAACAAAGTGTTTATTACACCGCTCGACCGCGAGGATATCATGGAGCTGGCCTCCAAGGTGGACGATGTCATGGACGGCATCGAAGCGACCATCGCACGGTTCGATTACATGAAGATCACAAAGAGCGATAAGTATATGAAAGATTTTTCGGCTGTGCTCGTTTCATGCTGTCAGCATATACTGGATGCGTTCAAGCTTCTCTCCAAGAAGAAGTACATGCAGATCACCGAGCATACCGTTCAAATCAACAGCCTGGAAAACGAAGGCGACCGGCTTATGCGCGAAGGCATACGCGAAATTTTCCACAACCCGACAGACCCGTACCACGATTTCAAGCTGAAAGAGATGTACGAGCGGCTGGAGCAGGCGACCGATGCTTGCGAGGACGTTGCCAATATATTGGAAAGCGTCGTTCTCCGGTATTCCTGATCGACTGAACATGTTTGCTTCAACAGGCACATCCGGGACAGCGTACGCCGCTGCCTAGTCCGCTTAGGAGGAACTTATGCTCGAACTAATCATCATCATCGTCGCCTTGGCGCTGATCTTCGACTTTATCAACGGCTTTCACGACACGGCCAACGCGATCGCCACATCCATCTCAACCCGGGCGCTTTCCCCCCGGTTCGCCGTTCTATTTGCTGCCGTGCTCAATTTTGTCGGCGCCATCTATTCTTCCGAAGTCGCCAAAACGGTCGGCGGCAAAGTCGCCGATCCGGCCACGATCGACAACGGCGTCCATGTCGTTATCGCCGCGCTGCTGTCGGCCATTATCTGGAACCTGGTCACCTGGTATTACGGCATTCCGTCATCGTCGTCGCATACGCTGATCGGCTCGCTGGCCGGTGCGGTCATCGCGGGCGCCGGCTGGCAAGCGCTCAATCTCGGCGGTTTAGGTGAAATTGTACTCATCCTGATTTTGTCCCCGATCGTCGCCTTCGGCACCGGCTTCATTATCATGTGGATCATCAAGAAGTGGATTATCGCCGCAGGGAACCATTCCCGGACGAAGCTGAACCGGATGTTCAGATCTTTCCAAGTATTGTCTGCCGGGCTGCTGTCTTTCTCCCATGGCGGCAACGACGCCCAGAAGGCGATGGGCATCATCGTATTCGGTCTCGTCGCCCTCGGCTATCAGGACACACTGGACGTGCCTTTATGGGTCAAGCTGGCGGCAGCGACGGCGATGGGGCTCGGCACCTCGATCGGCGGCTGGCGCATCATTAAGACGATGAGCAAGAAGCTGCTGAAGATCGAACCGATCAACGGGTTCGCTTCGGATCTGAACTCGTCCATCGTCATTCAGACTTCAACGCATCTCGGCATGCCGCTCTCGACGACCCATGTCATTTCTTCTTCCATCATCGGCACCGGGGCGGTCATGCGCTTCCACGACGTCAAGTGGGGTGTCGTGACGAAGATGATCATGACCTGGCTGATCACGATTCCGATCAGCATGGTGCTCGCCTATCTCATCTATGAGATCATGTTCGTTCTCTCCAAATAATGGACAAGCCCGGCGGATGAAATCCGCCGGGCTTGTTTTTTTTTATTCTAAATAATAGGCCAAGCTTTGCAGCTCTGTCGTAAAATCGGCGTAGTGCACGCGAATTTCCGGCGGCACTTTGATGATGCTGGGAGCGAAATTAAGAATCGCCTCCACCCCGCCCTCCACGAATTGGCTGGCCACCTGCTGCGCTTCGCCGGCCGGCACGGTAATGATGCCGATGCGCACGCCGAGCCGGCGAATCGTTTCCCCAAGCTCGTTCATCGGCTGCACCTGCAGGTTGTTGACCGAGGTGCCGATCTTGGACGGCTGTGCATCGAAGACGGCGACAATCTTCATGTTATCCTTCAAATACGCGTTGTAGTTGCAGAGCGCCCGGCCCAGATTGCCGGCGCCGACGAGCGCTACCGGGATGATTCTATCCAGTTTGAGAATATGCCGTATTTTTTCGATCAAATAGTCGACGTCGTAACCGATCCCCTTTTTCCCGAACTCTCCGAAATAAGCCAAATCTTTGCGGATTTGCGCCGGGTTCAGGTCGAGCTTCTGCCCGAGATCCTGCGATGATACGGTAGTCACGTTTTTTTTGCTGAGCTCATTCAAATAACGAAGGTAGACCGGCAGACGCCGGACGACCGCTTCCGAAATTTTCGGCGTTTTCATGACCCGTTCTCCTCCATCCACTGCTTGATGCGCGGTACGAGCTGGCTCGTCGTCATATGTTCGATTTTTGGCCCTGGCAACGAATACAGAAAGTATTTGCCGTAGCTCGTATCGATGACGCGGGTATCGTACAAAATAACGATGCCTTTATCCGACGCTGTTCGGACGAGCCGGCCAAACCCTTGCTTGAAGCGAATGACCGCCTGCGGCACCGACAGCTTCATGAACGCGTTGAGATTGCGTTTTTTCAAATTTTCCGTCTTCGCTTCGACCAGCGGATGATTCGGAGGCTGGAACGGCAGGCGGACGATCGCCAGGCAGGTGAGCGCATCGCCGGGAATATCGACGCCTTCCCAGAAGCTGCTCGTGCCGAGCAGGACGCTCTCGGGATGGCTCTGAAACAGCCTTGTCAGCTTGCTGCGGTTGCTGCTGTCCACGCCTTGGCCGAGCACTTGGATGCCGAACGAAGCCAGCATATCCTTCAGACCGGCATGCACGGCCTTCAGCATCCGGTTAGAGGTGAACAGCACCAGCATGCGCCCCCTCGTCTCCAAAGCCACTTCCGTCAGCGACAGGATGAGGCGATCGACGAATTCCTTCTCGCCGGAGCTGCCGCGAATGCTCGGAAAATCGCGCGGAATCGCGACAAGCGCCTGCTTGCGGTAATTAAAGGGCGATGGGAGCTGAACCGTCTTCAGCTTTCCCGGATCGGCCGCGGCCGCGTCGGCACTTGCCGGCTCTGCGCGCAGTCCCAATTGCTCGCAGGTGTAGTCGAACGACTTGCCGACCGACAAGGTGGCGGAAGTCAGAATGACGCTTTCCTTCGGTTTGAAGAAATGCTCGTGCAAAAGCGCGCTGACGTCGATCGGTACGCATACCAGCTGCAGAGAACGGTGTTTGGCGTATTGTCCCGCTTCGATCCAATACACATAATTATCGTCGCCAAGCTGCATGAAAAACTGCAATGTATCCCGGCAACGCTGCAAATCTTTGACCGTCCCCCCCAAATCGGTCAGGAGGCTCTGCACATCGTATTCGTCTTCGACGTCTTTCAGCTCGCTGAGCAGCTTCTCAAGCGGCCGCAGCGCTTCCTTGAAGTGAATATGCATGTTGTCGACGAGCACCGCCAGGCTGTCCCAGCCGCGCGGCAACGCTTCCTTCTTCAGCCGCAGCACCAATTGGTTCGACTCGGCCTGAGCCGCATCGCTTCGCGCCGCCAGCAATTGGTACAGCTGCTCGGCGAGTTGATCCCATTCCTCCTTCAGGACGATCAGCTTCTCCACAGCCATGTCCACCGTACTGCACCATGCCATGGCGCGCTCGTCCTCGAAGCGGGACAGCTTGTTCCGCAGGGCCGACAGCTGGCCGGTGCGGGCGTCCTTATACAAGCGGAACAAGACGTTGGACAAGCCTTGGTAATGCAGCTCCATTCCCAGATGCTTGCCGGCCACTTCCTCGAAATGATGGGCTTCGTCGATAACGAGATGCTTGTACCCCGGCAAAATGCGGTTGTCGGCCTTCATATCCGTAAACAGCAGCGAATGATTCGTAATGACGACATCGGCGGCGTTCGATTCGTATTTGGCCCGGTGATAGAAGCACCTCTTGAACCACGGGCATTGCCGGTTCAGGCAGGAATCCGCGTCGCTGGCCACCGACTGCCAGAAGAACGAGCCTTTCCCGGAAAAATGCAGCTCCTCGTCGTCGCCGCGCTCCGTTTCCCCGAGCCAGACGAGCATTTGACCGGCTGTGATACGATCGTCCTTGCCGTTTTCAAAATCTTGCAGGTTGATTTTTTGCTCGAACTTGCGCAGGCACAAATAATGGCTTCGCCCTTTGAGCACAGCCGCCTTGAACCGCACGGGAAACAGCTCGTTCAGCAAAGGGATGTCCCGTTCGCGAAGCTGCTCCTGCAGATTGATCGTATGCGTGCTGACGAGCACCTTCGTCTCGTGCTTCAGCCCGTAATATAAGGAAGGAATCAAATAGCCGAGCGACTTGCCGGTGCCCGTGCCCGCTTCGATCATCAGATGGCGCCCCTGCTTAAGCGCCTCGGCCACTTCCCGCTGCATGAGCGTCTGGGCTTCGCGATCCTCGTAGGCGGCGAAACGCTGGCGAAGCGCTTCCTTGAACGCTTCGTTAAAGCTGTCGAACGTCTCCGGCAGCTCGGTGTCACCAGCGTCCGCAGCTTCCTCCTCCTCTCCCCAATTGCCGACGCGCAGCGCGAATTGGCGGAAATACCGGTCCGAATCTAGGTCGAGCGGCTCTTGCAACTCTTGGGCCTTGCGCACTTCCGCAAGAAACCAGTGCAGGTCGGTTGCCGAATCCGCGAACACCGTTTCCAGACGCTGCAAGGTGAGCAGCGGCAGCGACTTGAGCCGCTGCAGGCAGCGCAGCCAGATGAGCGCCGTAACCTCGGCGTCGCTGTCCGCTTGATGGGGCCGCTCATGAGGAATGCCGAGCGCTTGGCAGGCCATGGTGAGCTGCAGGCTGGACATGCCGGGATACAGCATGCGCAGCAAATCCATCGTATCCAGCACGCGGCCGTCGAACGGAAAGTAGCCGCTCTCATCAAGCGCCCGCTGCAAAAAAGCGAGATCGAAAGCGATATTATGCCCTACGAGCACGGCATTGTCCAGCAGCGGAACGAGCTCGGCCATAACGGCATCCAGCTGCGGCGCCTCCTTCACCATCTCGTCGTCGATGCCGGTAAGCGCCGTAATAGAAGCAGGTATACTTATGCCAGGATGAACCAGCGAAGTATACCTGTCCGTAATTTCCTGATCATGTATAACGGTCAGCCCTACTTGGATGATCCGATCCGAAGAGGTGCTTCCGGTAGTCTCAAAATCCAATACGGCAAATTTCATGCAGCCTGGTCAATCCCTTCATCCCCGCTCTTCTCATTAGCATACCAATATGGCGAAGAAAAGGAAATAGCAAAACTCAACCTTTTCCTTGCACGGCGCCATCTTCCATTCTTGCAGATTGAAAAGGGAATTGCAAGCCGCCCTTCCATTCCCGGCACAATCCCGCTTCGATCAGCGGCTCGATGCTGGCCGGGTCGTTGCGGTACGCCATGTTGAAATATTCCAGCGCTTTATCCGTATTTCGCTTGCCAGCCTGAATGCAGCCCATCGCGTTGTAGGCGATCGCCTTGATCTGAATGTTTTCGCTAAGGCGGGATAATAATTGAAAATGATAATAGCTCTCGTCCGGCTCGCCATGCCGAAGGTAAGACATGGCCAAATACATGCGGGCCAGATTGAAGTCAGGCTGCCGCTTGACCAGCTCCTTGAAGGCATCGATCGCCTCGCGGAACATATGCAGCTTGTAGTAGCCCTGGCCGCGGATGAACCGTTCGTTTTTGCGCCCGATCGTCTCCTGCTCCGCCGCGGCCGGGGCATGAGGAGCGTTGGGCGCGCCGTGCTTCTGAGCGAACTTGCCCATCTTCTCCTCGAACAACAGCCATTCCTCGATGCATTGATCGCTCATCGTTTTTAGGGCTTGCCATTTTTCTTCAAGCTCCCTCCGCTTGTTCCCGTCCGCAGAAGGGTACTGCGCCATCACTTCGTCAAGCAGTTCGTTCATGGAAGCAAAAAGATGTTTGAACATGGCTCATCCCACCTCGGAGCTTCTTGAATTGTACCTTCATTGTGCGTCGCCCCGCTTTATTTCATTCGACTTACAGCACGGTGGAATGAATTTCTTCCTTGAGCACGCTGACGACTTTGTTGTTCTCGCCCATAATGGCGATTTGCGGCACATGGCGGCGCGCTTCCTCGTCCGTCAACATGACATACGATAAAATGATGACCGTGTCGCCGGGATGCACAAGCCGGGCGGCGGCGCCGTTCAGACAGATGACGCCGGAGCCGCGCGGCCCCGGAATAATATACGTCTCGAAGCGGGCCCCGTTGTTGTTGTTGACGATTTGCACCTTTTCGTTCGGCAGCATATCGACCAGATCGAGCAAATCCTCGTCGATCGTAATGCTGCCGACGTAATTCAAATTCGCTTCGGTAACGGTCGCGCGGTGGATTTTCGATTTGAGCATTGTACGGAACATGCCGCAGCCTCCCATCTTGAGAATTTGGCGGTGATCCGCCCTCACTCCAGGATCATGTTGTCGATCAGCCGCGTGCGGCCGAACTTGACCGCCAGCGCGACGATGACGCGGCCAGCCTCCGCTAGCTTGCCGACAGGTTCCAGCGACGGGTAAGCGAGCACCTCCGCGTAATCGATCCTGGCCAGCGGCGCGGAGCTGATCTTGGCCTCGATGTGGCGCTTCAGCTCCTCCGCGGTCATCTGCCTGTCAGCCTCCGCCAGCGATCGGGCCAAGCTCAGCGCCTCGTAAAGCACGACGGCCTGCTTCCGCTCCTCCTCGCTCAAGTATACGTTGCGCGAGCTGCGGGCGAGCCCGTCCGCTTCGCGCAGCGTCGGACAAGGCACGATCTCGACGGGAAGGTTAAGGTCCAGGGTCATCTGCTGAATGACAGCGACCTGCTGGGCGTCCTTCATGCCAAAAAAAGCCCGGTCCGGCTGCACGATGTTAAGCAGCTTCGTGACGACAGTGGCGACGCCGTCGAAATGCCCCGGCCGCGATGCGCCGCACAGCCGCTCCGTAACCTGCCCGACCGTCACTTTTGTTTTTGTCGGCGACGGGTACATCTCGGCAACGCTCGGTAGGAAGGCGTAATCGGCGCCCTCGGCTTCGGCGACAGCCAGATCGCGCTGCTCGTCCCGGGGATATGTCTCATAATCCTCGCCCGGTCCGAATTGCAGCGGATTGACGAATATGCTCAGCACCACTGTGTCGCATGACTGCCGCGCCGCCTTCAGCAGCGAGGCATGCCCTTCGTGCAGATAGCCCATCGTCGGCACGAAGCCGACCGCAAGCCCCGGCCTTGCTGCCCGCTCCTCCTTCAAAGCGTTGCGCAGCTCCGCAATCGATCGAATCACCTTCATGATTTACGCCCCCCTGTTATGCCTGCGGCTTGCCGGACGAACCGTACAAATATTCGGCAACGTCGTCATCCATCTTGAACGAATGCTCCGGTCCCGGGAAGCTCCCGTCCTTCACTTCCTTGACATACTGCTTCAAGCCTTGCAAAATTTGCTCGCCGATCCGGGCATACTCCTTGACGAACCGTTTGGGCTGCGGCTTCGCGGCATAGCCGAGCAGGTCGTGGAAGACGAGCACCTGGCCGCTGCAGCCGGCTCCGGCCCCGATGCCGATGGTCGGGATGGACAGCGCCCTGGTCATTTGCGCCGCCAGCTGTTCCGTTACCAGCTCGAGCACAATGGAGAAGGCGCCTGCCGCCTCCAGCGCTTTGGCGTCCTCCATCAGCTTGACCGCCTGGTCCGAGCTTTTGCCCTGCACTTTGTAGCCGCCGATCTGATGGATCGATTGCGGCGTAAGGCCGATGTGGGCCATGACCGGAATGCCCGCCCTGACGCAGGCCTCGACAGCGGGAACGATCTCCGCCCCACCTTCCATCTTGACCGCCTTCGCCAGCCCCTCCTGCATCAGCCTGGAAGCGTTGCGCAGCGTGGCGTCAATGCTTCCATGGTACGTATTGAACGGCATATCGGCGATGACGAAGCTGGCGCGCGCGGCCCGGGTGACCGCCTTCGTATGGTGCACCATGTCATCGATCGTCACCGGGACCGTCGATTCGTAGCCGAGGACGACGTTGGCGAGCGAATCGCCGACCAGAATCGCATCGACCTCGGCAAGCTCGGCCAGCATCGCGGACGGATAGTCGTAAGCCGTCACGACGGTAATCGGTACGCCGTCCTCTTTCATTTTTCTCAATTTGGCCGTTGTAACCGGTTTTCTTGCGCTCAAGTCCCAGCACCCGCTTTCTTCATTCTGATCTTGGATCTTAGTATTGCGAAGGTAGGCCGGATTGTTGCAAACAGCCAGAAAATGCAAAGCCTAGCGAGCCAGGACGATGGCGATCGAACCTGTAGATAACAAAAAAGACCTTCAGCCCGGCAATCAAGAGGCTAAAAGGTCACATGTACGCTTCATCGCATATGATCCTTCTGTCTCGGTCCGTCAGGCTCAGAGCAGAATCCGACATATCGCTTCAACCCATATGCACTTGTCATGCTAAAATGGCACTCATCCAGTACGGTTCGCGCCGCGGCGATACCGTCTGTCGTACTAGCGATTATAGCAGACTTTCCATGGACTGTCATCCGAATTCCACGACGCCGGAGTACAATTTATGAGGCTGGCCGTCCGCTGTCTGCACGATTAAAGCGCCCGATTCGTCCAGCGCAAGGGCGGTCCCTTCGATCACGCCCTGAGGCGTCACGCTGCGAACCGGACGATGCAGCGTGACGGACAATGTCTCCCACAGCGTGCGCACCGGCGAAAAGCCTTCCGCCCGGTACAAGGAGAACAAGCTTTCCCACTCCTGCAAAATGCGGCACAGCAGCTCCTCCCGGCTTACCCGTCGGCCGGTCTCGATGAGCAGCGATGTGGCGATGCTGCGAAGCTCGGGCGGATAATCGTCCTCCGTCAAATTGACGCTGACGCCGATCCCCGCTACAACATGCAGCAGCCGATCCTCCTCGGCGCTCGTTTCCAGCAAAATGCCGCATACTTTGCGGCCGCCGATCAGGATGTCGTTCGGCCATTTGATCCCGGCCTCGGCGGAGCCAACGGCGCGGATCGCGCGGCATACGGCAACAGCCGTAAGCAGCGTCAGCTGCGGCGTGAACAGCAGCGGAATATCCGGCCGCAAAATAAAGCTCATCCAGATGCCCTTGCCTGCTGGAGAATGCCACGACCGCCCCATTCTTCCGCGTCCTGACAGCTGCTCCTCGGCGACGATCAGCGTGCCCTGGGCTTCCCCTTTCGCCACCAGCTGATGGGCCAGCGTATTCGTGGAATCGACCTGCTCCAAATACTTGATAGAGCGGCCGAGCCATTCGGTCTGCAGCGTCCGCAAGATGCGAGCCACATCCAGCTTCTCCGGCCTGGCGATGAGCCGATAGCCGCGCCGCGGCACCGCTTCGAAGCGGTAGCCTTGACGACGCAGGCGCTCGATCTGCTTCCATACCGCCGTGCGGCTGATGCCGAGCTTGCCGCTCAGCTCTTCGCCGGAAAGGAAGACACCGCCGGCTTCTTCGAACAAAGCCAATAATCGCGTATCGTTCATGTCGTTTCGTTCTCCCGATTGGACATTGATGCAAGGAAGCGCCGCGCCTCGTCCAGCAGCGGCTCCCGCTCGTTCGGCGCAGCGCCGAGCGCGGCCTTGTCCAGCAGCTCGCCGAGCAGGCGGCCCAGGGCCGGGCCGGGCTTCATGCCGGGCAGCGCGAGCAGGTCCTCGCCCGTCACGGCCAGCTCGGCCATGCCCGTTACCGGCATCTCCCCGAGCCAGGCCGCGCCGCGCTGCAGCAGCTGCGCGCCAAGCGGGCCGGCATGCGGGCCGAAGGCCGCAGCCAGACAGGCCGCATCGAGCGCATAGATCCCGTGCAGGCGGCGCAGCGCGGGCCGCCCGAAGCGCAGCGCCGCGCGCAGCCAGCTGCGCCTGAGCTCCTCCGGCTGGGCGGTCTCGGCCGCGCTATCCGGCTGATTCGCCGCGCGCATAGCTTCGTGGGCGGCCGCAATCCGGCTGACGGCGTCGATAAAGGCGCGCGAGCAGGTCAGCCGCCGCAAATCGTCCGCCGTCTCCGCAGAGCTGAGGCCTGTGCGCAGGTACAGATAGGCCCAGCGCGCTTCGGCGTCCTCCAGGCGGCGCAGCTCCCGCCAGTCGCCGATGGCGTCGGCTGCGGCAAGCGCAAGCCCCTCCTTCGTATAGCGCAGCGCCTTACTTAAGATGAGCAGCCGCAGCGCTTCGTCCGGATCACTGCCCTCGATCATCCGCGCCAGCTCCGCTCTCACCCGCTCCATGGCGATATGCTTCAGCAGCGGGATCGAGCGGAGCAGGCCGTGCCAGGTCATTGCCTCCATCGTCAGCCCGTACTCCGCGGCGAAACGGAGCGCGCGCAGCATGCGCAGCGCGTCCTCGCCGAATCTTTCCTCCGGCTTCCCGACGCAGCGCAGCTGTCTCTTCGCCAAATCGCGCTGCCCGCCGAACAGATCGACGAGCTGCCCTTCGGCGTCGATCGCCATCGCGTTCATCGTGAAATCGCGCCGCTTCAGATCTTCCTCCAGGCTATCGACATAAGCGACTTCCGTAGGGCGGCGGTAATCTTCGTACTCCGCCTCGGCCCGAAACGTCGTCACTTCATAGGAAGCTCCGCCCAACAGCACGGTGACGGTGCCGTGCCTAAGCCCCGTCGGCACGGTACGCTCGAACAGATCTTGCACCTGCTCAGGCCTGGCGGAGGTGGCGATATCGTAATCTTTGACCGGGCGGCCGAGCAGCTTGTCGCGCACGCAGCCGCCGACCATGTAAGCCTCATATCCTGCTTCCGTCAACCTTCGGACAATGCGCACCGCTCCTTGTTCCAGCCCTTCGCTCATAGCTCCCGCCACCGCCTTTCCCGCGTCGCCTTCGTCCCGCCCTCAACAGCTGACAGGTCTCAGCCTCACATGCTCGGGCAAAGGACGGTCCAGCACGCGATAATAAATTTCTTCATATTGCCTCGTGATCAGATCGTTGCAGAACGTAAAGCGAGCCCGCTGCAGGCAAGCTTCCACGAACCGCTCATAGAGCCCCCGATCCGTCAGCAGACGCTTGGCATACAGAGCCATCTGCTCCGTATCGCCGATCTCGGCCAAAAAGCCGGTCTCCCCGTGTGCGATCAATTCCGGAATGCCCCCGGCATTCGAGGCGATCGTCGGAACGCCGCAGGCCATCGCCTCCAGCGCGACGAGGCCGAAGCTTTCCTTCTCCGACGGCAGCAGCATCAGATCGGACAGCGACAGCAGCTGAGCGACGTCGTCCTGCTTCCCGCAGAACGTCACCCGGTCGAGCAGCCCGCGCTCCTTCACCTGGCACAGCACCTTCGACAGCTCCGGCCCTTCGCCGACGAACAGGAGTCTGGCGGGAATGTCGCGGCTTACCCGGTCGAAGATGTCGACGACATCCGGCACTCTTTTGACCGGACGGAAGTTGGAGATATGAATCAATATTTTCTCGTCGGGATGCGCGAACTCCCGCCGCAAGCTGTGGACATCGCGCGGATAGTACACCCGCTTGTCGACGAAGTTGTAGGCCAGATCGATCGGCTTCTCGATGTTGAGCAACTCCCGCGTCTCGCGAATAAGATCCTGCGATACCGCAGTCACGGCGTCGCTGCCGTTGATCGCATAGCGGATCAGGTCGCTCAAGCTCTCGTCATGGGCCAGCACTGTAATATCCGTGCCGTGCAGCGTCGTGACGACCTTCAGCTCGGCGCCGACCATCTGCTTGGCCAGCAGCGCGCAGACGGCATGCGGAATCGCATAATGAACATGCAGCAGATCGAGATGCTCAAGCTGCGCCACCTGGGCGAGCTTGCTGGCGAGCGACAGATCGTAAGGCGGATATTTGAACACGTAATAGTCGTTGACCTCGACCTCGTGATAATAAATATTTTTGTCAAACTTCCCCAGCCGAAAAGGCATGCTATGCGTAATAAAATGCACCTCGTGCCCCTTCTCGGCCAGCAGCTTGCCCAGCTCGGTCGCCACGACGCCCGAGCCCCCCAGCGTCGGGTAACAGGTAATGCCGATTTTCAGCCGGTTCTTCATGCTTTTCCCTCCCCGAGTGCGAAACAAACGGCCCTCGCGCCCGCATAGAACAGGCACATCGCCGTTTGTTCGGATTGCAGCCGCAGGCTGCTTGCTGAAAGCTTATTTATAGCCAATCGACCAGCAGCGGAAGCTTGCAGACGAACCCTTCGGCATATTCGAGCGATCGCCTTTGTCCAAGCAGACGGTCGCGGGCTTCCACCCGCTCCAGATAGCCCTGGTTGAGCGGAGTCGCGACGACATCCCCGGACGCCGGCATTTCGAATTGGGAAGCGTACGCTTTAAGCGCCTCTTGCTTCTGTGGATACGCTTCGGACACGTCCACGATCAAATCCGGCTCATACACATCGTTGATAAAATAAAAATACGTCTCCTGCACGGTATGCGCGGGAAGCTCCGGCATATAGCGCCTCAGCTTGGCGTTGAATACCGCCTCCTGCACGAGATGGCTGCAGGCGACATGATCCGGATGCCGGTCTTCCCAATAGGGGGCGAATACGATTCGCGGCCGCCACCTGCGAATTTCCGCTGCAATGCGTTCGATATAGTCGGGCTGAAGGAACAAGCCCCGGTCCGGCAACTCCAGATTCGTGCGAACGGCAAGCTTCAGCGCGCGCGACGCGGCCTCCGCTTCTGCGCTGCGCCGCTCCACCGTCCCGTTGGAGGACATCTCGGCCCGGGTCAGGTCGCAGATGCCGATGCGGTACCCGGCCACCGCATGACGGGCAATGGTGCCGCCCATTCCGATCTCGGCATCGTCGGGGTGCGCGCCGAAGATAAGCATATCGAGCGGTCCGGACGCGGCGTTGGCAGCGCCTGCACCTGCGCCGCCCGTCATCCGTCCACACCCGGCTTATATTTGTCCTTCAGCTCGCGCCAGGCGAAATCTCCGCGGTCCAGCGCCTTGACCAATATTTCCGCCGTCGCGATGTTGGTGGCGACCGGTATGCCCTGCACATCGCAAAGCCGGAGCAGCGCGATGATGTCAGGCTCGTGAGGCTGCGCCATCAGCGGGTCTCTCAGGAAGATGATGAAATCCATCTCATTCGTCGCCACGAGCGCGCCGATTTGCTGGTCTCCTCCGAGCGGCCCGGACATGAAGCGGTGAACGCTCAGCTTCGTGTTTTCCATAATTCTCGTCCCGGTCGTTCCGGTCGCATACAGATTGTGATGCTCGAACACCGTTTCGTAGGCGATTACAAAATTGACCATTTCCTCTTTTTTGCGGTCGTGCGCGATCAATGCAATATTCATCGGCTTGGACATGGCGTATTTCTGTCTCCTCTCCTCATGCGGCAAGCAATCTGGTCAATCGATAAAATGCTCGAATCCGTATACCATGCCGGTCGTCTGCATAACCTTCTTGACAGCCGTATTGACGCCAGGCATATAACCCGCCCGATCGTAAGAATCGTGCTGGATTATCAGCGTCTGGCCGAATGCGCCGAAGATAACCTCCTGCTTGGCGAAGATACCCGGCAGCCTGACGCTATGTATCCTGAAACCATTGTAATACCCTCCGCGCGAGCCTTCAATCGTTTCTTTCTCTTGCGGATGACCTTGCCGGACTTCCTCGCGGACCTCCGCGATCATTTCGGCCGTTTTCACCGACGTGCCGGACGGCGCGTCAAGCTTCTGATCCCCGTGATATTCAATGATCTCCAGATGAGGAAAATATTTGGACGCCTGCGCGGCAAATTTCATCATCAAAATCGCGCCGATGGAGAAGTTGGGGGCGATCAGCCCGCCGATCCCCTTCTCGCGGCACTGCTTGTCCAACGCTTCGATGTCTTCCGGACTGAAGCCGGTCGTGCCGATGACAGGGCGAACGCCGTGGCGGATCGCCAGCGAAGTATGGGCGACCGCCGAATGCGGGGTCGTAAAATCGACCAGTACATCCGGCTTCGTCTCCACCAAAGCAAGCTCCAAATCCGCTGTCAGCGGGACGCCGCAAGGCTCCAGCCCCACTAGCCGGCCGGCGTCGATCGCCTCTGCCGTACGGCTGACCGCCGCTACCAGTTGCAGCTCGGGATCGGACAGCACCATTCGGACCGTTTCCCGTCCCATTCTGCCGGTCGCGCCGGCTACCGCTACTCTAATCGGTTGACTCATCGTTTATCCTATCCTTTCCGGTATCTTCTGCTGAATCTCGATGTCCTGCGTTCAGGTACTGCTTCCATTTCCATTCATATTCTCGCAACAGCCGGCGGCCGAGCGAATGCTGAGGGTCCAGTCTCAGCAGCTCCTTCACAGCTTGCACCGCCGCATGGTATTCGTTCAGTCGGGAGTATGCGACGCCCAGCAAGAGCAGTGCTTCCAGCGACAGCGGATCGAGCTCGGTCGCTTTCTTCAGCAAAGACACGGCCAGCCACAGCTTCCCGTCCGAGTCCTCGAATATTCGCTCCGCCTGCATCGTCAGTTCCCTGGCCTGCAAATGATTGGAGTGGAACAAATAATGCTCGTCGTGCGGATCGAGCCGGACCGCTTCTCTCGCATGGTGAATCGCCTTGGCCAGCTTGTTGCTGCGGGCGTAGGTGATGGACAGCTTATAATGATAAGCCGCGCAGGCGGGCTCCAGCTCAATCGCTCGCTCGAACCATGAGATGGCCTGCTCGAAGTCGTGCTTCAATATCGCATCGTACGCTCTTCGGATCGCTTCTTCGCCATTCATGATCAACCCCCCTCACATAACACAATATGAGGGGAGTCAAGATTCGGTGTTCACTTTTGTCCAACGATCCGCGTCGCGCGTGTTGAATTTATGCATGATTTTATCATGCGCTTCCGTAAGATCGATGCCGAGCGAATTGGCGAAGCAGATGGTGATGAACAAAATGTCGCCCAATTCCAGCTCGATGGAATTGTCCTCCTCCGTCGGCTTCTTCGGCTTTTCCCCGAATCTGTGATTGACTTCCCTGGCAAGCTCCCCGACTTCCTCGGACATTCTTGCAAGCATAGACAACGGGGAGAAATATCCTTCCTTGAATTGGGATATGTATGCATGAACCTCGTCCTGGAGGTCCCTAAGCGTTCGTTCCTTGCGGTTTTCTTGCGGCTGCGCATTCATCGGGCTAAAAATCACCCACCTTCCTGTCAGTGATCGGCGATATTTCATTTCCTCCCCATGTTAACGCAAAACGAGGGGATATGACAAATTTTTTTTCGCGAAAAACGGTGACAATATACTTGCCCTTGCAAAAAGCAACATCCGGAGGTGCCTCATGACGACGTCGCTTCGTTCCCTCAATTCGGCATGGCCGATCGTGCTCGGAACCGCCATATATGCGTTCGGGCTTCATTATTTCGTGATTCCTAACGGGCTGATGGAGGGCGGTATCACGGGAATCGCTCTGCTGCTCAATTATGTCTTCGGCTTTCCTCCGTCAATCAGTACATTATTGATCAATGTTCCGCTATTTTATGCAGGATGGCGGGCGCTTGGCCGAACGTCTATGGCGTATACGATTATAGGCACTGTCTCGCTATCGCTTTTTTTATGGATCATGGAGCTGCTGATCGCCCGCGGACTGCTTGTGCCGTTTCGCACCGAGCGCGATTTTTTTCTGGTGGCGGCCTATGCCGGCTTTACTCTCGGCGCAGGTCTGGGCATCGTATTCCGGTACGGCGGCACGACCGGCGGCTCGGACATCGCGGCCCGCATCGTCCAGAAGCGGTTCGGCTGGAGCGTGGGGCAGTTCGTGCTCGCCTTCGATGCAGCCGTCATCGGCTCCTCGCTGTTTTTCATTACGAAAGAGAAAATACTGTATACGCTGATTGTCGTCTTTATCGTCTCGAAAATGATCGACTTCGTTATTGAGGGCGGATATGCGGCCAGGGCGTTTCTGATCATTACCGACCGCGCCCACGAGATCGCCGAAGCCATTACGACCCGGATGGACAGGGGAGCCACGCTTCTGCCAGCCGTCGGCGCTTATTCCGGCCAATCGAAGCATGCTGTATACTGCGTCGTGTACCGGCAAGAAATGAAAAGGCTCAAAGACCTCGTCCGGGCGGTGGATCAGCGCGCCTTCATCATTATTAATGAAGTGCACGATGTGCTCGGCGAGGGCTTTAAGCCCGAATAGACGTTCAAACGCCCTGGCCAGGCCCGCCCAGCGGGGTTGAGTCCTCCTTCTGGGCCAGGCGCCAGCCGGCGAACGTTAGCGCGGCAATAATGGCCGAGCCGAACGCCAGCGTCCAAATGATCGGATTGCGCGGCTCGGCGATCGGCAAGTAGGCAGTCGTTTCTTTTTTCATAAACAGCCTGTCTATCGTCTGCCGCAAAGGCAGAATGACGTTCTCGATGTTCTTGAACGGATCTTCCGCGTCCGACTGATTGCTTATAAACGTGTTCAATGAATCCATTCTCGTCACATCTTCCAGGCTGCGGCTGATCAGAAGACTCGGTCTGACGATCGCATAATGCTGGTCGAGCCGGCTTGCCCCTTGACGGAGCGACGCTTTATTCCCCTCGGCGGCGGAGCGCTCCAGCAGCTCGACATCCTCCTGCAGCAGCGAATAATATTGCAGCCACATCGGCTGGCTCGGATGCGTAAGCGCATCTGTCGCGAGGCGCACCTTGGCGGCGGCGATTTGCGCCGCGCCCACGTTGCCCTGAACCGACGCAAGGGCCCGCTTCGCCTGAACGATCGCCTCGGTGAGCGCGTTCATCCCCTCCACCGTAGCGACGCCCTCGAAGCTGCCGAGCTGCGTCACCTGGTCGCTGATCTGCTGCATGCCGACCCGTCCGCCTTCCAAGTCTCCCCGCATCACTTTTTGATACATCTCAGCGGCCGTCTCGTTCAGCAGCCGCAGGCTGGCCAGCTGCTCCTCCGTCGGTCTGGGCGCCGCATCGGCCTGCTCCTTCCCGGTCCGGCAGCCAAGCAGCACGAAGCTTACGGCGAGCAGCACCGCCAGCATGCCTGTCCATCTCCACCTGCGGATTCGTCGCATCGGACATCCCCTCCTAGGTAGATCCTATGGGAGGATGTCCTATTTTATGCCGGTTTGCCTGTGCTCTGCCCCTTTTCGTTCCCGCATCAGCCACAAGACCAGCGCCAGCAAGATGGAGACAGCGCTGAGCGCGACGGTGAACGTTGCTACAGCGGGCACATCGTCCTCAAGCGACCTGGGCAGCCAAGGAAAAACGCCGACGGCGTAGTCCATGTAGTCGTTCCACACCGTCCACAGACCGACAAGCAGTACCGCCGGCCAGCGGTAGCGGTAAAATCCGGCATACAGCAGCGCCTCCGCCGCCATGCCGAGGTGCGAGATCGTCAACATCCAATCCTGCCACGTCACGGCATCTCCCTGATATGCGCCGGCCCAGATCATCGTCACAGCCCAGATGCCGTACTTGAACGATGTAATCAAGGCGAACGCTTCGACGGTCGAACGGGCGATGCCGCCTGCCGGGTCCGGCCTCACCTCGCGAATCGCGGTGTGCCGGTTCCTGGACCTGCTCTTGTCCGCCAGCAGCATGGCTATAAAGATGGTGAAAAACAAGCTTGCCGTCGGACTGTCCGGAACGAAAGGCAAATACCACGGGGATAGCTTGACGGCGGTATAAATCAATTGGTCGTCATACCATATGTATCCGTATACGGTTCCGAGCAGATTGATCCAGAACAGACTCCAGAGCATGAACCGGCTGCCGAGCCACGTATCGGAGAACCAGAAGCTTAAGGTTTTAGCCAAGTCGCCGATGTCCCTCCTGTAGGCGGATTGTTATGGAAAAAACCTGACCGCCTATGCAGCAGTCAGGTTTTATTTCGTCTTTATTGCTTCTTCTGTCTGGACAGCCAGTCCGCCAGCGCATCCAGATCGGCATCGGTCAAGCCTTGCGCGATGTTCACATCGTACTGCGGCTGCATTTGGCCGATACCGTTGTGAATAATATTGAGAATTTCATCTTTCGAATGCTTGTCGCCGACTCCGCGCAGCGCCGGAATTTTGGCTGTCGGCATGCCTTTCAGATCGCCGCCGTGGCAGGAAACGCACGTTGATTTCTTGTAAATTTCCATCGCCGGATCGTCTTCCGCCACAATCGCCACCTGCTGGTTCGATTTTTTAGGCGCAGGGCTTTCGCCTTTGCCCTTCGCTGCGTGCATCTCTTCCTCGCGCTTGATATGCTCCGGAATAATGTTCTTCTCCTTCAGCTCGTGCTGATAATGCGTCCAGGAGACGACGGTCAAGTACGTAACCGCAATCAAGCTGAGGAACATCAGCGAGGAAGCGATCGGACGGCGGTAAAACCGTCTTTCCTTCCCTGTATCCAGGAACGGTGCGAGCAGCAGCGCGCCGAACGCGATTCCGGGAACGCCGAGCGTACCGAGCACGACGTACTGTTCGGACGTGTACGGGTACTTCAGCAGCTGATACATGAACAGGAAGTACCAGTCCGGCATCGGAATAAATTCCGTATTCGTAGGGTCCGCCGGGTAACCGAGCGGCGCGGCCTCGGACATGGTCAGCACCAGAATGCCGACCAGCACGACGACGGCAACCATCCATTCCTTCAGCAGGAAGTTCGGAATGAATACTTCCGACTTGCCCGGGTATGCCGAGTAATCCGGCGGAACCGGACGCGATGATTTGGCACGGACACGCGAGTCCCCTACGTAAACTATTTTTTCATCATTTTTATGACCATGAGCCACGAATCGCCCCTCCTTAACGTCTTCTTGGGCAGAAAACTGTGCAATGCTTCCCCGGGTCTTACAGCGGTCCGGAAATACCTTGCTTACGAATCATGAAGAAATGTCCGGCGAGCAAGGCGAGCAGCGCACCCGGCAGGAAGAACACGTGCAGGGCGAAAAATCTCGTCAACGTTTGAGCCCCTACGATTTCGCCGCCTTGCAGCAAGGTTTTGGCATATTCGCCGATGAACGGAACCGACTCGACGATCTTCAGCGTAACGCTTGTCGCGAAATAAGCCTTGTTGTCCCACGGGAGCAGATAACCCGTCAAGCCAAGGCCCAGCATCACGAAGAAAATCAGCATCCCGACAACCCAGTTCATCTCGCGGGGCGCTTTGTAAGAGCCCGTGAAGAATACACGGAGCGTATGTAGGAACATCATGACGATGACCAAGCTTGCTCCCCAGTGGTGCATCCCGCGCACGATGACGCCGAATGCGACCTTGTGCTGCAAGTAGTCAACGCTTGCATAGGCGTTGATGATATCCGGCACATAATACATCGTCAGGAACATGCCGGACAAAATTTGTATAACCGTGATGAAGAACGTCAAGCCGCCGAAGCAATATACGAAAGCGGAGAAGTGATGAGCAGGGTTGACATGCTCGGGCACCTCGTGGTCCGCAACGTCTCTCCATAACGGCGTGATATCCAGACGTTCATCGATCCAGTTATAGACGTTTTTCAACATCCGATGTTACGCCTCCTTCAATTAAACCCTCGTATTCGGTCCAAGCTGGCCGACATACACGAAGCCGTTCTCGACCTTGACCTGATACTCGTCAAGCGGCAACGGCGCGACCGCAAGCGCTTGCCCGTCGATCGTGTAATGAGCACCATGGCAAGGACAGTAGTATTGATCCTTGAACTGAGGGCTTCCGTTCCAGTTTACCGTACACCCGAGATGTTTGCAGGTCGGATTCAAGGCGAAAATCTTGCCGCTTGCGTCGCGCGCAATCCATGCTTCCAGCTCCGGGTCGCTCTCGTACCAGCCGTCAACCTGATGCACTTGGAATTTAAAGGACTTGGGCACTTCTGTAATTTGCGATTCTTCAACAACTTTTACCCATTCCGCTTCCGACTTGGGCTGAAGAACCGGATCCACCGCAAACCGGATCATAGGAAACAGCATGCCGGCTCCCATGAAAGCACCTGCTCCACCGAGGGTGTAGGAAAGAAACTGGCGCCGGGACATCTCGCGGCGTTTGACCGGCTTCTCTCCGTGCTGCGCTTCCTGATTCATGTGGTCGTTCATTCTCGTTCAACCCCCTTCGCAACATATATCAGTCGTCGTTCGACATTAGTTTACACCATACACTAGGACATAAATATAATAGCCTACGTCCCCTGGTGCGTCAAGAATTGGGACAAGCCGCAGCCGCGCATTCGTCGGCGGGCTTATGTCACATTTAACTAAATTGTCACAACTCTTTCAAAAATGAACGGAGACCCGCCGACACGATTTCAGTACCGCGGGACATCCGATCGCGAAGGATTCGCCCGCCTCTGGCGACGATTTCTTGTTTAGAACGATTTCTTGTTTAGATTGAGCCATCTTGCCACAATTCATACATTGCTGCTGCTTTCTGCCGCTTCCCCCGCCCATAATTTCGCCACAGTTTCCGACACAAGCTGCCTGGCGCCGGCGGCATCCTCCTTCAACTGCTCGGGGGTGATCCGTATGAGGGCGTCCGCATGCTGCGGAGCGGCGAGCGGCAGCTCGTCCTCGCTTCTCGCCGTCATCAAGACGATATAGCGAAAGCCCGCTTCCTTCAGCCGCTGGCATACGGCCTCAAGCTGCCGCTTCGTCTCGTCAGGCTCCGCCGCGAAGTGCACAGCCGGGTATGTAACGATGCGCCCCTTGAACGGAATCTCGATCAAGTCGAGCGCATCCCGCAATTGCTCCAGGGCCCGCGTCGCCTCATGCGGCGCTTCGCCGCCGCCAAGCCCCGTAAGCGGCAGCAGCGCCGTATCCAGATAAGGCTTAAGCTCGTCCCACTGGCCCTCGGCAATATCGCTGAATTTCATATTGTCCTTACGCTCCTTTCCTTCCCGTCTAACTGTACCACAAAAAAAGGCATATGAACGGGGCTTCACATGCCTTTCATAGAAGTGTCATAATTCACTTCGTCGCAACGTTATCATTGTCCTACGGCGCGCAGTGCATTCAGTTCATTCGTCAGGGCAATGAAGGACTGTTCGTCTCCTTTGGCCAATGCTTGATCGATTTCCTGGTAAAGGGACTGTTCCCTGAACTTGCGCAGGGCTTCATCCAGCACCATCTCTGCGAACAAACCGAGCATTCCGTCGCCCGCTGCGTTTATTTTGCCCATAAGAACCCCCTCCTGACGATTCATGATTCGTAATTGTGCCTTCCTGCTCCTAATAAATCATATTCAACGGCCATAACGCCGTTAAGTACAGTCGCCTTCATCGCTTTGAATGTGCTTCTGCCCTCGCTTCGCCGCCGTCCCGGCTTCAACCGTCGATGACGATCCGGTCGTCCTCCTCGACATAAGCGCCCTCGATAATCCGGCTGCCCAGCTTCGTCACCTGGACGACCCGGCCGGCCTCATCGTCTTCGCCGATCCGCAGCAGTCCCAAATGCATCATCATTTGAAAAATGCGCTGCTCGACAATCGATGCCGGACTATCGTAATAATACGGCTTGATCAGCGCGCACAGCACCTCTCCGAGCGAGGAAGCCGTAACCCAATTTGGGGCCAGCAGATTGATCCACTGGACAAGCGACTGCAGATTCGGAATCGGCCCTTTGTACAGCCTCAGCCAGAAGCGGTATATCTCGGGCAATTCTTCCTTCTGGCAGTTGTCGACCCGTTCCCGGCCAAGCTCCGTGAGCGCAAGCACTTGATTGTGCTCGCTGATAAGATCGTTGTAATAGCAATAATCGTAGATGAGCGAGAAGCGGTTCGGATAATCCCGGAACATGCGGCCGTAACCGAACCTCCAGGCGGTGCGGCCGACCGGCTCCTCGCGAACGGACAAGCTGTCCAATATTTGCAGCAGGCTTCGCTTGTACATGACATTCTCCGACGTCAGCATTACGTCCTGATTCCGGAGGAACTTCAGGAAATGCCAGATGTCCTCGGCAATCAGCCGCTGCTCGTCGCGGTAAACCTGCGGCTCGTCCGCCGTCTGCAGCTGCCGCTGAAACTGCTTTGCCAGCGAGGCGATAAAGCGGCGCTTCAGGTCGGCGGGAATCGCGAACAAATAACGTGTTTGCAGCGAATGGCCGTTGAACAGCCAGCCGCGGTGCTTGAAGCGGACGATCGTCTCGCGCGGATTAAGGTTCGGCTCCGCCCCGTCTCTGTGGAATACGCTCTGCTGGGCGCGCGCCGTCAGCTCCTCCAGACTGAAGGTGCCGCGGGGATCGAACAGCAGCGAGTTGAGGAACCGGATATCCTCCAGCGATAATTCGCCGACCTGCTGCTCAAACACATCCTTCCTTCCGACCTTCGTCAGAATCGATTGGATCAGCTCGTTCTTGGAGTGCCCGTTGCATTCGCATGCGTAGTTACTGGCAATACGGCTCAAATCTTGGATATCCGCATAGCTGAGCATGTCGGCCAAGTTCATGCTTGTTCCCCCTTCACAACCGGCAAAGATGTCGGCGGCGGCCCGTTGCCCGGAAAATTCCGCCACCCGTTCTCTTACTAACCATTATGGGAAAATGTGCCGGTTTTAAACGCATCGCCGCAAGAAAACGTCAATCTGCGTTCGCAACACAAACGATTTCACGTTTTGCCCATTCAAGGATGAACGGGCCGCGGTTCGAGGGGTTCAAGCGAGCCAAGAGTCACAATCTCATCTCTAACGCAAATGACAAACGCTATTTAGCTGATTCCGTGCTCTGTTTGAAATGTAACCGAAGGCTGGTATCGCTATTTAGTCAAAAACGCTGAATCAGGCGGGCAAATTGCCGAATAAGGCCGCTCACTTGCGTTACAAATTCAAATCGATCGTTTCGAGTGAAATAAGCTCTGTGGCTTGCGTTAGCTTAAAGTCAGCCCGTATGACGAGCGATTCCTTTTGCCATCGGACTGCCTATACTTAAAAAGCCGTCTCCCCAGGTTTTAGCCCTGTTGAGACAGCTCCAGCTCTCTTAAATGCTCGGTGCAGTTGATCAGCGGTACGTTCCACCGTTCTCCATCCCGATCGAGCACCGTCAGCGACGTATTGTCCAGGTTTTCCTCAAGGATGCGGCCAAGCGCCCGCTGTACGATGGGGGCGATATATCCCCCGTGAGTGACGATCAGTATACGTCGGCCCGCATGCGACTTCTCGGCATCCCCGAGAAAGCTGTCCCACCGGGACAGCAGCTGCTCGTCGCTCTCGACCCCCAAATCCAGCTCGCGCCAGCTCGCGCCGAAACGGGCAATCCGCTCTTCGCGGGTCGTCCCTTCGATCTGCCCGAACGACCGCTCGCGCAGCCGCGCGTCCGTCCCGATCAGCGGAATGCCGGATGCGGCAGCTACGATCTGCGCGGTCTCGGCGGCCCGGGACAAATCGCTCGCGATGATTCCGTCCCAGCCTGGCTCCGAAGCAAGCCGCCGCCCCAGCAGCCGCGCTTGAACCCGACCCGCTTCCGCGAGCGGCGTATCCATCTGCCCCTGCATTCTCCCGGCCAGATTCCATTCGGTCGTGCCGTGCCGGACAAGTCCGATCGTCTTCATCGATGTTCCCCCTTCATGGCCGCTTGGTCAGGACCTCGTCCGTGACAGCCAGTTCATAATCAGCAGCGTGCTCGTAAATCCGAGCAACGACACGAACAGCAAATAGTCCTTCACCGTGCGAATCGGGCCGACCTTCATCTTGATCGGGTCGTTGAAGCCCTTCAGACTCGCTACCGCGGTCGTCGGCATCGCATAGGCGTTCATGGAGCCGCTCTGTCCGGCAGCGATAACGACCGGATCGCCGATTCTCCCGAACACGGCCGAATCGATGCCTCCCGAATCTGTTCCTTGCGGCCCAATCAGCGATACCGCAAAAGTAAAGATAAAGATCGCCAGGCAAGCAGCGATAACAGCCGTCACATTGCGCCTGAGCTTATAGGAAAAGCGGTACATTCGATCGGCCACCGGCAGCCGCCACGATTCGTCTTCATAAATCCGCTTCATCACGCTGGAGGATATCGAGCGCTCTCCGGCCGCTTCGAACGGCTCCTCGTCCACGACGGCAGATTGAATCAGCATCGTGCTCTCGAGCCAAATGTCGAATTCTTCCGAACATTGGCTGCAGTGCTTGGTATGCTCGTTTACCGCCTGCCGGCGCAGGTCGGTTTCCGGCAAATCCCAATACATGCCCAGCAGCTCCTGTACATCGCGGCATTTCATCGTTGATTCATCCTCTCGTACCCCTCGAAGCTCGCATCGTCGAAGTATGGTTCAAGCTGCACCTTGACGCTGGCCCGGGCGCGAAACAGCAAGGATTTGACCGAGCTGACAGTCTGCCCGAGAATGTTGGCGATCTCCTGGTAATCCAGCTGTTCGTATTCGCGCAGAATCAGGGCAGAGCGCTGCTTCTCCGGCAAATTGTTGATGGCATCCCGCACCATATGCACCTTCTCGTTGCGGAGCACCGTTTGCTCCGGCTGCTTTTCGAGATCGGTTTGCGGGACATATCCGCTCTCTTCGAGGGAGACCTTCATATTTTTATGTTTGCGCAGCTCGCTCAGCACCGTATTGCGGGCGATCGTGTACAGCCACGTCGAGAACGTAGCTTCGACCTCCCGGAACGAGTGCAGGCTGCGGTAGGCTTTATAGAACGTCTCGTTGCAGAGATCTTCCGCCATCGACTCCATGTGAGCGCTCTTCAGCATATGAAAAATGAAGGCCAAAATCTTGCGTTCATACCGGCGCATCAATTCGTCGTACAGCTGGACATTGCCGTCCTTGATCTCACGGATCAACTGGGAATCGGTCATATGTACTTGCGACCCTCCTCGCGTTCCTGCTCCTCCCAGCGATACTATCATGTTTTACTGTAAGGGGAGCAAAAAGTTGCGGTCCGACAACCGGATTTTTTGAAAAAAATAAAACTATTCGATTGTACATACATTTACAATTCGCGGTCAATAGTCAAAAATCCTGCTTTTCCGACACGATTCCGTAGCACTGCCAAAAACAGGAGGCACTAACCTTACTGTATGGCGCAAAACAAAAAAAAGACCACCTGAACGAATCAGGCGGCTGCACAGTGTGCAAGTATTCGGATAGGAGTGGAGAGAAACCATACTGTACTCTTATTATATGTATCCGTTTTCAATTTGTCAACGGTTTTTCTGCAACCGTTTCCGAATTTTTTGTGCCGATGCGCGGGGTACGCCGAGAACAACGTGAAGAGGGGCTCCCTCAGAAGCCCCTCCCCTTACTGATACACCTCGTATTGGTCCTTGAGCAGCGAAATCGCCTTATCCATATGGCTCTCCTCGCTGAACGACAGGCGCAGCGCGCCGTGCACGTCCTCCCGGCTCTCGATGATCTGAATGTTGGACAGATTGACCTTATGGCTGCCGAGCAGCGTGGCGATATGGCCGATCACGCCCGGATGGTCGGGCACGTCCACATAGATGTCGTAGAACGAATGAATGACGCCTTTGCGCCGTTCAGGCATCTCGCTGCGGAACCGGTTCGCGCGCGCGAACTCGCTTGCTATGCCTTCGCCGTCTCCGGCCTCGAGCAGCCGGATGAAGCGGCCGACCTCCTCGTTCCAATCCTGCAGCAGACGCAGCAGCACCTGTCTGTTGTTCATCAGAATATCGCGCCAGATGACCGGATCGCTGGAGGCGATGCGCGTAATATCGCGGAAGCCTCCCGCCGCCAGCTCCTGATACAGCGGGTTGCGCTCGCTGTAGGCGGCAACCTGATTGACAAGCGCTACAGCGATAATATGCGGAAGATGGCTGATCGCTCCGACGATCTCGTCGTGCAGCTTGGCATCGATCCGAATCAAGTGCGCTTTCGTCCATTTGAGCAATCCGGCCAGGCGCTCATACGCTTCCTCCGGCGTTCCCTCCTGCGGCGTAAGCACATAGATCGCGTTCTCGAACAGCAGCGACGTCGCCGCTTCCACGCCGGACTTCTCCTTGCCCGCCATCGGATGCCCGCCGATGAAATGAACGTCCTTCCATTCCATGCGCGAGGCGCTTTCGTCCAGCTGCGCCTTGGTGCTGCCCACGTCGGTGATGATGCAGCCCGGCTTCAGCTTCATGGCCGAAAGCTTGCTCAAATACGGCTCGAGCAAGCTGACCGGCGTGCATAGAAAAATAAAGTCGGCATCGCAAGCGGCCTCTTCCATCGAGGTGGTCGCGTAATCGACGACGCCGCGCTTCATATACTTCTCGACGGACTCCGGCTGGTTCGAATGGCCGACAACCGTCAGCCCCGGCTTCCCCTTGAAGCAAAGCGCCAAGGAGCCGCCGATCAAACCGACTCCGAAGATCGCAATCTTCGTCATGAAACTGCCACTTCGCTCAGCACTTCTTCCAGCGCGGCCAAAAACTTGCTGTTCTGCTCTTCGCTGCCGACCGTCACCCGAATCATCGTCGGATATCCCCAGGACGGGTCGTGGCGAACGATGATGCCTTTGCGCAGCAAGGCTTCAAAGACCGGCTTGCCCGGACGCTGCACATCCACCATGACGAAATTGCCGTGCGCCTCGAAGCTGCGCAGCCCGAGCTCGCCGAACTTGGCCTGAAGCTGGCGGATGCCCTTGGTGTTCGCCTCGCGGCACGAGTCGATGAACGCCTGGTCGCCAATCGCGGCGAGGGCCGCCTTCTGGGCGAAGCTCGTCGTGTTGAACGGCTCGCGCACCTGATTGACCGAGCGGATGACGTTCGGCCGTCCTACGCCGTAGCCGATCCGCAGCGAGGCCAGGCCGTAAATTTTGGAGAAGGTGCGCAGCGAGATCACGTTCTCGTAATCCTTTAGCAGCTTCATGCTATCAGGATATTGCCCGGATACGTTGTACTCCGCGTATGCCTCGTCCAGCACGACGAGCACATGCTTCGGCACCGCGTCCAGAAAAGCGCGAATTTCGGCATCCGTATTCATCGTGCCCGTCGGATTGTTCGGATTGCAGATCCAGACGATCTTCGTGCGCTCGTTTACCTTCGCCAGCATCGCCTTCAAATCGTGCTTGCCGTCGGCATCGACGGGCACTTCCACGATAACGGCCCCTTCGATCTCGGCATTATGCTTGTACTGCGGGAAGGTCGGAGCCGCCATAATCGTCTCGTCGCCGGGCACCAGAAAGGCGCGGGCAATCATCAGAATCACTTCGTCGGAGCCCGCTCCGAAGATGATCTGGTCGGTGCCGACGCCGAGATGAGCCGCTACCGCTTCCGTCAGCTGAACGGCTCCCCCGTCGGGATAGATGCTTACCTGGTCAAGCAGCGAAGCGATCGCCTCCTTCGCCTTGGGCGAGCATCCGAACGGATTTTCATTCGAGGCGAGCTTGATCACATCGGTCAATCCGAGCTCGCGCTTCACTTCGTCGATCGGTTTGCCCGGCTGATATACAGGCAAATGAACGATATTTTGTTTGGGCTGCACAACGGTCACCTCGTTACAATATAAAAATGCCTATGAATGCAAAAACTAGCTACCTATTAATTCTCGCACAAATTCGCGAATTTGCAATAGCCCTTTCGCTTTCGTGCTTTCCTCGCGCAACAGAGGCAGCGCCTCCTCGATCTTGAGCACAAGCGCGCTGCCGACGACGATGCCGTCGCATACTGCGGCAAACCGTTCGACCTGCTCCCGCCTGGAGATGCCGAAGCCGATCGCGATCGGAAGCGAGGTGCTATCCTTGACCGTCCGCAAAAAATCGTCCACGCCGCTGTGAAACTGCGATCTTGCGCCAGTTACTCCGAGAGAGGATACGCAGTAGACGAAGCCGGATGCCCGTTCCACGATGCGGCGAATCCGCTCGTTGGACGTCGGTGCTACGAGCGGAATCAGGTGCAGACCATAGCGCCCCGCCAGCTGCCTCACTTCGCCGTCCTCCTCCATCGGCAGATCCGGAATGATCATTCCGCTGATGCCGTTCTCCTGCATCAGCTTCATCATCGGTTCCAGACCAAGCTGCAGCACGGGGTTGAAATAAGTAAACAGGATGAATGGCAGCTCGCAGCCTCTTTCTCTCGCCTGTCGCGCCACGCCAATGACGTCCCGGATTGTCACCCGGTTTGCTTTCAGCGCCCGTTCGGAGGAACGCTGGATGACCGGCCCGTCCGCCAGCGGGTCGGAGTAAGGGACGCCGAGCTCGACCATCGCCGCCCCCGCCCTCTCCAGCTCCAGAATAATATCGACGGTCGTTGCCAGATCCGGATCGCCGACCGTCAGGAAAGGAATGAAGGCCGGCTCCTTCCGCTCGCGCATTTCTGCGAATTTGAGATCAATGCGGTTGCTGCTGGTCATGCCCGGCACCTCCCAAATATTTCATAATCGCTTCCACATCTTTGTCCCCGCGCCCCGACAAGCTGACGACGACGATCTGATCCTTGTTCAGCGTCGGCGCAAGCTTCATCGTATGCGCGATGGCATGCGCGCTCTCCAGCGCGGGAATGATGCCTTCCGTGCGGCTGAGCAGCTGCAGCGCGTCCAGCGCCTCCTTGTCGGTGATCGGCACGTATTCGGCACGGCCGGTATCCTTCAGATAAGCATGCTCGGGACCGACACCGGGATAATCGAGGCCGGCGGAGATGGAGTGCGCCTCCTGCACCTGGCCGTATTCGTCCTGCAGCAAATAGCTCATCGAGCCCTGGAACACGCCGTGGCTTCCCTTCGTCATCGTCGCCGCGTGCTCCTTCGTGTCGACGCCTTTGCCTGCCGCTTCCACGCCGATAAGCCGAACCTTGTCGTCATTTAGGAACGGGTAGAACATGCCGATCGCGTTGCTGCCGCCTCCGACAGCCGCCACGACTGCATCGGGGAGCCGCCCTTCCAGCTCGACGATCTGCTTGCGCGATTCGTCCCCGATAATGCGCTGGAAGTCGCGCACGATCAGCGGATACGGATGCGGCCCCGTAGCCGAGCCGAGAATGTAATACGTATCGTCGACATGGCTCACCCAGTAGCGCAGCGTCTCGTTGCAGGCATCCTTCAAGGTGCGCGTGCCAGACGTGACCGGCACGACCTCCGTGCCGAGCAGGTTCATCCGGAATACGTTGAGCTGCTGCCGCTTCGTGTCCTCCTCGCCCATGAACACCTTGCATTCGAAGCCGAGCAGCGCGGCCACGGTCGCGGTCGCCACCCCGTGCTGTCCGGCGCCGGTTTCAGCGATGATTTTCTTTTTGCCCATATATTTGGCGAGCAGTCCCTGCCCCAGCGCGTTGTTGATCTTGTGCGCGCCGGTATGGTTCAAATCCTCGCGCTTCAAATAAATTTTGGCCCCGCCCAGATGCTCGGTGAGCCGCTCCGCGTAATACAACGACGTCGGCCGTCCCGAGTAACGGTGCAGCAAGCCGCTCAGCTCCTGCTGAAAACGCGGGTCCCTAGAATATTTTTTGTACGCTTCCTCCAATTCGATCAACGCGTTCATCAGCGTCTCCGGAACGTACCTGCCGCCGAATTTGCCGAATCGGCCATGCTCATCCGGTCCGTTAAACAATGCGCCTCACCCTTTCCACAAAGCTTCTCATTTTGTCCAAATCCTTCATTCCGTCCGTCTCCACGCCGCTCGACACGTCGACGCCGTCCACCGCATAGCGGCCGGCCAGCTCCCCGACGTTGTCCGGCGTCAGGCCGCCGGCAGCAAGCAGCGGGATGCCGTGCTGACGGCACCATGCCAAATACGCTGGAATTACTTCCCAGGCGAACGTCTTGCCCGAGCCGCCCCCGTATACCGGATCATGCGTATCGATCAGCAGCGCGTCGATGACTCCGGCGTAGCGGTCCAGCCGCAACTTCACGGCGTCCTGCAAATCCGCTCGCTGCGAATCGCCGGAAGCGATCGGCGACGCTTTCCAGACGCGCACGCCCGGGAACGTCTCCTTCACCCAGCGGCACAGCTCCGGCGTCTCCTGCCCGTGCAATTGTACCACCTGCAGCGGCGCTTCCGCCATAATGCGGACAAGCGTCTCCCGCTCGAGATTGACGAAGACGCCTACCGCCTTCGTCCCTTCCCCGCTCTCGCGCATTGCCGCGATCAGCGCACGCGCCTCGGCAGCCGTTACCTGCCGCTTGCTCGGAGCAAAGACGAAGCCCGCGTAATCGGCGCCGATGCGGGCCGCCGTCCGAGCGGCTTCCGCCGTGCGCAGGCCGCAAATTTTCACCTCGGTCATCGCCCATCTACTCCTTTGCCGCGCCGGCGGGCGAGCCCATCAGCTCGCAGACCGCTTGCGCGACGTCCGGCTGGCGCATGAAATGCTCGCCGACCAGCACGGCGTGGGCGCCGACAGAGCGCAGCCAGGCGATTTCCTCCGCGTGGGAAATGCCGCTTTCGCTGACGACGGTCATGCCGGCGGGAATGGCCTTGACAAGCTCCTCGGTCGTCTTCAGGTCCGTGACGAAGGTGTGCAGATTGCGGTTGTTGATGCCGAGCAGCGTCGTGTCCAGCTCCAGCGCCCGCTCCAGCTCCTGCCGGTCGTGAACCTCGACAAGCACGTCGAGTCCGATATCGCGGGCGATGCGGCTGAATTCCTTCAGTTCCCCGGTGGAGAGAATCGCGGCGATCAGCAATATCGCATCCGCTCCGATCAAGCGGGCTTCATAGATTTGATGCGGGTCGATCGTAAAATCTTTGCGCAGAATCGGCACGCCGACCTGCTCACGGACGCGGCTCAAATAATCGTTGCTTCCCTGGAAATAAGGCGCGTCGGTCAGCACCGAGATGCAGTCGGCGCCGGCCCGCTCGTAAGCCAGCGCCAGCTCCACCGGCTCGAAATCGGCGCGAATCAGCCCTTTGGAGGGCGACGCCTTCTTGACCTCGGCGATCAGTCCCATCGGCCGCTTGCGTCCGGCCGACAGCGCCCGCTCGAAGCCGAGCGTCGGCGGCATCGAGGCGATGGCCCGTTCCATTTCGGCAATCGTTGTGCGCTCCTTGAGCTGGGCGACTTCCTCGCGTTTCGTTGCTACGATTTTATCCAGAAACATGTCGCATTTCTCCCGTACATTGGACTAATTGCTTGAGCTTGGCGAGCGCGCGGCCCGAATCGATCGTCTCTGCGGCAATGCGCACGCCTTCCTGCAGCGTATCGGCCATGCCTGTCACATAGAAGCAGGCGCCGGCATTGGCCAGCACGACGTCCCGGCAAGCCCCTTCAGCGCCGGCCAAAATATCGCTGACGATCCGGGCATTCTCCGTCGCGTCCCCGCCGACGACGTCGGCCATCGCGTAGCGGCGCAGGCCGAGCGATTCGGGGCTCACCTGATACGTGCGGATCTCGCCGTCCTTCAGCTCCGTCACCTGCGTCGCGTCGGAGATGCTGATCTCGTCCAGACCGTCCATGCTGGCGACGACGAGCGCCCGCTTCAGCCCGAGCGCCTGCATAACATGGGCGATCGTCTCCGTTTTGCTGCGGTCGAAGATGCCGAGCACCTGACGGTCGGCTCCTGCCGGGTTCGTCAGCGGGCCGAGCAGGTTGAACACTGTCCGGAAGCCGAGCTCCTTGCGCGGGCCGGCCGCATGCTTCATCGATTGGTGAAACAGCGGAGCGAACATGAAGCAGATGCCGACCTGCTCCAGGCAGCGCGATGCCTGCTCCTGGTTCAGCTGGATGTTCACGCCGAGCGCTTCCAGCACATCGGCGCTGCCGCTCTTGCTCGACATCGCCCGGTTGCCGTGCTTGGCGACGCGGATGCCGCCGGCCGCCGCGACGATCGCGGCCGTCGTGGAGATGTTGAACGTATCGGCTCCGTCGCCGCCGGTGCCGCATGTATCGAGCAGATTCGTCTGCACCGTCTGCACGCGGCTGGCTTTGGCCCGCATGGAATCGGCGAAGCCGGTAATTTCTTCGATCGTTTCGCCCTTCATCCGCAGCGCGGTCAGCAAGCCGCCGATCTGCGCCGGCGTCGCCCCCCCGTCCATGATGTCGTTCATCACGTCGCGCGCCTCGCTTCGCGTCAGGTGGCGTCCTGCGATCACCTTTTGTATGCCCTGCTGTACGGTAATGGTCGTTGCTTCCATCATTCGTGCCTCCCCCAAATGAACGGAATAAGTGGTCCCTCGATCATTAAACATCGCGAATCAATAATAATCGTGATTGATCAGCGCATGGTCGACGGGCTTCGGTTTGAATACTGCTTCCGCAATGCGAATCGCCTTGAGCATCGCCTTCGCCTTGTTGACCGTCTCCTGATACTCGTTCTCCGGCACGGAATCCCAGACGATGCCGGCTCCGGCCTGGACATAGGCCTTGCCGCCCTTGAACACGATGGTGCGGATCGTAATGCATGTGTCCAGATTGCCGGAGAAGCCAAGATACCCGATCGCTCCCGCATAGGTGCCGCGGGCTTCATTCTCAAGCTCGGCGATGATTTCCATCGCCCGCAGCTTCGGCGCTCCGGATACGGTGCCCGCCGGCAGGCAGGAGATGAAGGCATCGAAAAAGTCCTTGTCCTTGGCCATCCGGCCGGTCACGTTGGAGACAATGTGCATCACGTGCGAGTACCGCTCGATCTGCATGAAGGTGTCGCATTTGACCGTGCCGAATTCGCAGACCCGGCCCAAATCGTTGCGTCCCAGATCGACGAGCATCAGATGCTCCGCCCGCTCCTTCTCGTCCGCCAGCAGCTCCTTCTCCAGCGCCAGATCCTCCTCGGGCGTCCGGCCTCTCGGCCGCGTGCCGGCGATCGGGCGCGTATCCACCTTGTCGTCCTCCACGCGAACGAGCAGCTCGGGAGACGTGCCGACGATGACGGCGTCGTCCATTTTCAGCAAATACATATACGGCGAAGGATTCAGCGTCCGCAAAATCCGGTACACGTGAAGCGGCGATACGTCCGTCTCGATCTCGAATCGTTGGGAGAGAACGACCTGAAAAATGTCGCCGCTGCGAATGTATTCCTTGGCCTGCTCCACCATGCCGACGTACTGCTCTTGGCTCATATTGGAGCGGATTTCGCCCAGATCCACATCGTCCGGGATCGGGCTTTGCGACATGGAGAACGTCGGCAGCGGGCGCTTCAGCCGCTCGATCGTCTCCTCGATCTTGGCGCAGGTCGCCTCGTAAGCGGCCAAAATTTCGGCGTCCGTCCCGTTCTTCGGCACGTGCACATTGGCGATCACCTTGAGCTGCTGCTTGACGTGATCGAAGGCAATCACCTGGTCGCAGAACATGAACTTGATGTCATGCAGCTGCAGATCGTCGTTGCGGTGCGCCGGCAGCTTCTCGTAATACTGCAGCAGGTCGTAGCCGAAAAATCCGACCGCTCCGCCCGTAAACCGGGGGAGATCCGGGAGCGAAGGGCTGCGGTACTGGCGAAGGTATGCCTTCAGCACATCGACCGGCCTTTCCCTGGAGACGGCCGTGCCGTCCGGTCCGTTCACTCTCGTCTCGCCGTTCTTCGCTTCCAGCATCAGGAACGGATCGGTGCCGATGAACGAATATCTCGCCCATTTGACGCCGCCCTCCACGCTTTCGAGCAAAAACGCCCGCTGCTCGTCGTAGAAATGCTGAAATACGCGGATCGGCGTCTCCGTGTCGGCCAGCAGATGGCGGACCACCGGGATCAAATTGTACGTCTTGGCGAGCCTGAGCACTTCCTTCGCTTCCGGACTGTACATATCCATCTCTCCTCTTCTCGTCTCTTCTGCAGGGCGTCTTGGCGACAGCCCCGAATAGGTCAGCCTTACAAAAATAAAAGCCTCTACTGTAAAAGTAGAGGCGGTTAGAAGCAGATATCGCATAGGTTACAGCACAGCATCAAGCGCGGCATACCCGTGCTACGGGCAATAGCGCTCGCGTCTGCAGAAGAAAGGAGAAAAGCGGTATCGATAAACGTTAATCATAAAAATAACGGCAATCGTTCTCCAATCCGCGCAACCTATCCTGATCATTCGACGCATTCCGTCGGCATATGATCAGTAACGAAGGTGACGACCGATGACGAAGGAATCGCTTGTCATAGGCGTCCATCCTGAAAATTTGACGGTGATCTGCCGGCAAATTTCCATTAACCGAAGATGTCGACCGGCGGCGACAATTCGTTCGCCATAGGTTCTCCATCCTGTGAAGCCCGAAATATCGGTCAGGCTCGACTCGGCTCTGCTCTGCTAACTCGTCTCTACTCTCCGGCAAGATCGCTGCCGATCCGGCCGCTAACAGCTCTGTACTGAACTACCTATACTATACAGGCACCGCTATGCATTTGTCAATTTCGATAAATCCGGGCGAAGCCGCATCGCTTCCCGCAAATAAACATGATGGATCTCGTCCTGCTTCTTCTCCGTGTTAACCATGACCATCAGGCGGATGCAGCGCGACAGGCTGCCCTCCACCGGCACTTCCAGCGAGCACATGAGCGGCACCAGCTCCCAGCCCGCCATGGAACGAATCGCCTGCGCCGGGAACGTCGCCGTCAAATCCTGCGTTACCGTCACAAAAATACATGCGATTTCCTCAGGAACGATGCCGTTCTCGGCAACGATGTGTTGAAGCAGCTCGTTCGTCGCCTGCAAAATTTCCTTCGCTTCATTGCGCTCCACGGTCGTCGCTCCGCGGATTCCCCGTACAAACATCGTTAGTCCTCCCGTTTCAGTTCCTCCACGACTTCCCTCACCCAGTCGGCGGATACGTTATGGTTGATTTCGACCTTGCCGATCTCCGTCGGTATGACAAATACCATGCGGCCTTCCTTGAACTTCTTGTCGTGCATCATGGCGCTCATCATTTGCTCCGTATCCAGATGCTCCGGCACGCGCACAGGAAGCTCGAATTTTTTCAGGATGCGCTTGGTCGTCGTGTATATATGCTGCGGATAGCCTAACCGAAGAGCCAGCTTGGCCGAACCGACCATGCCGATGGCGATCGCCTCTCCATGCAGCACGTGCTGCGACTGGCCGTAGCCGGATACCGCCTCGATCGCGTGGCCAATCGTATGGCCTAAGTTCAGAATGGCGCGCAGGTCGTTCTCCCGTTCGTCGCGCGAAACGACGGCAGCCTTGACCTTGCAGCCTTCGTACAAACCGTGCTGGAGCGCCTGCGGATCAAGCGCCAGCAGCTTCTCCGCATTCGCTTCGCACCACTGTGTAAACGTCCGGTCCCAGATGAGTCCGTGCTTGACCATCTCGGCCAGCCCGGAACGCACCTCGCGCGGCGGCAGCGTCTTGAGCGTAGCCGTATCGTACAGGACGAATTCGGGCTGATGGAACGCGCCGATGATGTTCTTTGCCAGCGGATGATTGACGGCGACTTTCCCGCCGACGCTGCTGTCATGGGCAAGAATCGTCGTCGGAATCTGGATAAAGCGCACGCCGCGCATGTAGCTGGCCGCCACGAAGCCGGCCAAATCGCCGACGACGCCGCCCCCCAGCGCAATGACGGTTGACTTGCGATCAAGCCCCGCCTTCAGCGCCGTCGTCACAATATCCTCAAGCACAGCCAGCGATTTGGACGATTCCTCGGCAGGTACGATATGCGACACGGCCTGGTATCCCGCGCCGGCCAATTGCGCCATGACTTGCGCCAGGTAAGGCTCCGCCACGTGCTCGTCCGTGACGACGAGGATGGGCGAAGCAGCGCCCAGCCCATGCTTGCCGCAAAGCTCCCCCAGCTTCTGCAGCAGTCCTTCCCCGATGTAGATCGGGTAGGAACGCGCGCCGAGCTCGACGGTCAGCTCTTTCATTTCCGTTACGGTCATCTCGTTCACCGCCTTTTAGTAGCTGCGTACTTGCTCCAAGTAGCTCTCGTAATTGCGCCGAGTCTCCTCGATGGAATCGCCGCCGAACTTCTCCATGAACGCCCGCGCTACTTCCCAGGCGACGACGTTCTCAAGAATGACTCCCGCCGCGGGAACCGCGCACGTATCGGAGCGCTCCACCTGCGCGGTGAACGCTTCCTTCGTATCGATATCGACGCTTTGCAGCGCCTTGTACAGCGTCGAGATCGGCTTCATCACCGCGCGCACGACGATCGGCTCGCCGGTCGTCATCCCGCCCTCGAAGCCGCCGGCCCGGTTGGAGGCCCGGTAGAAGCCGCGCCCTTCCTCGTGCATGATCTCGTCATGCACCTTGGAGCCGCGGCGCTCCGCCGCCTCGAAGCCGATGCCGAATTCGACGCCCTTGAACGCCTGGATCGAGACGACCGCCTGGGCAATGCGCCCGTCCAGCTTGCGATCCCACTGCACATGGCTGCCGAGTCCGACAGGCACACCCTCGACGATGCATTCGATCACTCCGCCGAGCGTATCGCCCTCTGCCTTGGCGGCGTCGATCGCGGCGATCATCTTCGCTTCCGCCTCTTTGTCCGTCACGCGCACCGGAGACTCCTCCGTAATGCGGATCAGCTCGTCAATCGGCATCTCCTTGCGCTGCGCAGTCACGTCGCCGATGCGGATCACCTGTCCGGCCACCTTGATGCCGAACTCCTTCAGCAGCTGCCGCGCCATGGCGCCAACCGCCACCCTCATCGTCGTCTCGCGGGCGCTGGACCGCTCCAAAATGTTGCGCAAGTCGCGCTGATTGTACTTCAGCCCGCCGTTCAGATCGGCATGGCCGGGCCGCGGGCGGTTGACGCGCCGCTTCGTCTCGTCGCTGCCTTCGATCGGCTCGATGTTCATGACGGACGTCCAATGCTTCCAGTCTTTATTCTCGACGACCAGCGCGATCGGCGCCCCGGTCGTTTTGCCGTGCCGGACGCCTCCGGCAATGATGGCCGTATCTTGTTCGATCTGCATGCGGCGGCCGCGGCCGTAGCCTTTCTGCCGCCGCGCCAGCTGGTGATTGATCTCTTCGAAATCAATGGTTACGTTGCTTGGAAAACCTTCGATGATGGCCGTCAGCTGCGGCCCGTGCGTCTCTCCTGCTGTTAAATATCTCATATGCGTTTATTCCCCTTTCGTCCTATCCCATGCCGTGCAGGCGCTGCAGACGATGCCATGCCGTGCGTGTGCGCGCATTTCGGCGCTTTAGCGCTTTTATGTGCTAATCATGTGCTAATTATAGTACAGCCACCACGGTTTGACAAGAAAAGCCGAGGCAACAACTCTCCCAAAACGCTGGCAGCAAAAAAAACGCTGCAGCGGCAGTCCATGCAGGACCGCGGCGGCAGCGCGCTACAAGCAAGAATTCGACAAATCGCTCAGCCGTTGACCGGCTGTTTGGTCCGCTTGCGGGAAACTTCCGCGAATTGCGGATCGTTGACGAAGCCGAGAATCGCGGCGGAATCGATACCTAAGATTTGCGCACATTCCTGCATTGTAATAAATCCCCGGCGGTAAGCTAGGATGACTTTTCGCTTGTCCATTCGTTTCCTCCCGGATGGTGTTAATTCTAGTATAGGAACGAATGCCAGACGTTATACCCCTACGCTTCCTGTTTCCGGTAAAAAAAAGTGTCTGCCGGCTCCAGGCCGTATTGTCCCGGAGAGAAGATTTGCTCCGTGCTGCCCACGAACAGGATGCCACCAGGCTTCAATGCCTGGGCGAACTTCCCGTACAGCAGATGCTTCGCCTCTTCGGTAAAATAAATCATCACATTGCGGCAAACGATGAGATCGAAGCCGGATTCGAACGGATCGGTAAGTAAATTTTGCTTTTGGAAGCGAATATGCGGCTTGAGCGAATCGACGATCGAGTATGTCAGATTGTCCTGCCGATAATATTTATTCAAATATAATGCCGGCACATCCCGAATCGACCTGTCCGAGTATACCGCCCGCTTAGCCTTCTCGAGCGCTCCTTCGTCGATATCGGATGCGATCAGCGTGCTGCTTGCCAGCGCCCCGTGCTCGGCTAAGATCATCGCCAGCGTATACGGCTCCTCGCCGGTGGAGCAGGCGGCGCTCCAGCATTTGAGCCGTTTCGAACGCTGCAGCATCTCCGGCAGGAAGCGCCGCTCCAGCACCTCCCACCGGTTCGGGTTGCGCCAAAACTCGGATACGTTGATCGTCATCCGGTCGAGAAATTCGTAGAACAGCTCCTTGTCCTTCGTCATCGCCTCGAAAAACGCGGCGAACGTCGAATAGCCTTTCTTCGTCCGCAACGTCGTGAGCCGGCGCTTCATCTGCGCTTCCTTGTACTGCGATAAATCGATTGAGGTATAATCTCTTACTTTATGTATGAATTGAAGATAATCCCGGTCCTCCACGCTGCCCAACCGCCTTTTATCAAATCCAGGTTTGTATTGTTTTATTGTACTGCAGCAATTCCTCCGGCCGGAAGAAATTCGCGATCTCCCGCTCCGCGCTTTCCGGCGAATCGGAGCCGTGAATCAAATTCATGCGCGTCCGGGCGGAAAAATCGCCGCGGATCGTTCCCGGGGCCGCATCCAGCGGGCTCGTCTTGCCGATCATGATTCTGGCGAGCTGAATGATCTGCTCTCCCTGCCATACCATGGCGAACACGGGGCCGGAGGTGATGAACTCCAGCAGCGGCTCGTAGAAATCTTTGCCTTTATGCTCTGCGTAATGCGCCTCGGCCTGCTCCCTGCTTACCTGAATCAGCTTGGCGGCAATCAGTTGAAAACCCTTTTGCTCGAAGCGGCGCACGATTTCGCCGATCAATCCGCGCTGCACCCCGTCGGGCTTAATCATCAGAAACGTTTTTTCCATCGAATTCAACCTCTTTTCTCTGGTTAGTCAAGGTTAATAGGATCGGTTGCCTACGAAGTGCGCGATCGCCGTCAAATCCTTCTTGGCTTGAATATCGGGCAGCTCGTCCAGTGCATGAATGGCCTTGTCGATGTAGCGGTTCGCCAGCTCCTCAGCCCGCCTCAGTCCCGCGCTGCCGCGGATCAGATCCAAAAATGCGCTGACATCGGTCTGGCCGTCGCGCTCGCGGATCATCTCCAGCTCTTTGAGCAGCTGCGGCCGCAGCTTATCTTCCTGCAGCGCATAGATGACCGGCAGCGTCATATTGCCTTGCTTGATATCGCTGCCCGGCGGCTTGCCGATCTCCTTCTCCGTTCCGCACAGATCGAGCAGATCGTCGCGAATCTGGAATGCCATTCCGACGTAATAACCGAACGAGTACAACTGCCGCGCCGTCCGCTCCGGGGCGTTCGCGGCGATCGCGCCAAGCTGGCAGCTGACCGCGATGAGCAAAGCCGTCTTGCGCTTGATGCGCAGCAAGTAGTCCCTGACCTTCTGCCGGGAATTGTAGAAGAAGCGAATTTGCTCCATCTCGCCGATCGTCATCTCCATAATCGCCTTGGACATGATCTGATGAATCGCCGGATTGTTCAGCTTGGTGACGATGGTCAGCGCCTTGGCAAAAATGTAGTCGCCGGTATACATAGCAATCCGGTTGTCCCACTTGGACCTTACGGTTAGCTGACCGCGCCGCAGCTGCGCATCGTCGATGACGTCGTCGTGCACCAGCGAAGCCATATGGATGAGCTCAAGCGGAACGGCCACATGCTTGATTCGCTCCAGATCGTACTGCCCGAACTTGCCGCCGAGCAGCACGAATACAGGCCGCAGACGCTTGCCCCCTGCCTTCAGAAGATGAAGCGACGTTTCCCGCAGCACCGCATGGTCGGCATCGATGCTCCGTTCCAGCTCCTTTTCGATGTATCCGATATCCCGTTTCATCTTGGCATATAATTCCAAAAGTTTCATTCCGTCACCTGCACTGTCGTAGTATCGTTCCAGATGTGCAGAGTTACTTCCCGATCCAGAAAACCGAGCTCCGCCGCGTAATCGTAATACCGCTTCAGCCCTGCCCACTGGCGCGGGCCGAATTCGTAGCACAAGTTGCTGAAATAATCCGTCCAGTAGCGGCTTGAGCCGCCGATTTTCGCGCAGGCTTCCTGCACGAGTCCCGTCAGGTCGGATAGCGATTTCGTCTTGCTTTCCAAAAAGGCGTCGTAGATGCGCTTTACGAGCTCGGGCCGGCTCTCGACCAGCGCCCTGCGCATCGTGCATACGGCGAAGGACATCCACTCGCCCGTATGCTTATGCCACTCCGCCCCCAAATCCGTCACGAGATAGCCCTGATCGGCCCAGCTGGCGCGAATCGCGTGATCGCCGATGAGAAGCGCGGCGTCGGCTTCCTTCATCATCTCGTCCAAATTCGGCTCCATCGGCGTATATACCGGCCTCACCCCGTAAAACTTCTGTAAAATGATTTTGAGCAGGACGACGGTCGTGGCCGAAGCGGTCGTCAGCGCGATCTGCTTGCCGCCCAGCCGAGCCAGCGGCTCGCGATGGAACAATAGCAGCGAGTGCACCCGGCCGAGCGCGCTGACCGACATGTGCGGAAACAAGATATAGTCGTCGAAATGCTCGCCGTACGCGAACGAAGAGATCGGGCCGATGTCGATATCTCCGGCCGCCATCGCCCGGTTCAGCCCGGTCGGCAGCTGCTGGACGATCTCAAGCTCGTCGCCGAAGGCGGCCAGCGGGAAATAATAAAACAACGGCCACACGTTCGTGTAATCGATCCGGCCGATGCGAACCGGCCGCTCCAAGTCATTCATCCGGCATACCCCATCTTCTGTACAATTGATGATCCAATCCCATGTTGTCAAGCACTTTGCCTACGATAAAATCGACCATGTCGCTGACGGTTTGCGGCCCTTGATAAAAGGCGGGCATCGCCGGTATGATCCGCACTCCCATGCGCGATAACGCCAGCATGTTCTCCAGATGGATGGCGTGCAGCGGCGTTTCGCGAGGGACCACAATAAGGGGCCGTCCTTCCTTCAGCATCACGTCCGCCGTGCGCTCCAGCAGGTTGTCGGAAGCGCCGCGGGCGATGCCGGAGAGCGTCCCCATCGAGCAGGGGACGATGACCATGCCTGCGGTGCGAAACGAGCCGCTGGCTGTCGCCGCTCCGATATCCCCGTTCGGGTGGTACGTCCATCCCCGTTCCGGCTCGCCAAGCTCGGCGCGAAGCGCTTCGACTCTCCGGCTTACATCCCAGCCGAGCTCCTCCTTCAGCACCCTCCAGCCGGCATCCGTAATGATCAGATGGACGGAACGGCCCGTCTCCAGCATGAAGCGGATCAGCCGCACGCCGTATACGGCGCCGCTGGCGCCGGTCAAACCGATGACCCAAGGACTGCCTGCGCTCATGAGACAAGCACCGCCAGATCGATCAGCGTGAACACCAGCATAACCGAGCTGAGCAGGCTGTTCATGGTGAAGAACGCGGTTTGCAGCCGCCGCATGTCCTCCGGCTTGACGATCAGGTGCTCGTACAGAAGGAGCGCGATAGAGATAATGATGCCGAGCAAGTAAAACCAGCTGAGCTCGGTCATGAAGTATAGCGCAACGAATCCCGATCCGGTGACGATATGGCACCAGCGGGCGATCTTCAGCGCCTTGGCGATGCCGAAGCGGCTCGGAACCGAGTGCAGTCCTTCCTGCTTGTCAAACTCGGCATCCTGGCAAGCGTAAATGATATCGAAGCCGGCAAGCCAAAATACGATGGTCACGTAAAAGACGATGGCCGTCCACGACACGCCGTTCGTTACGGCGACCCACCCGCCCAGCGGCGCCAGAGCGACGGTCAGGCCGAGAAACCAGTGGCATGTCCAGGTGAACCGTTTCGTATAAGAATAAAACACCAGCAGTACGACCGCGATCGGCATCAGCTTCACGCACAGCGGACTCAAGTTGACGGCAGCGACGAACAGCAGGACGAAGGATATTATAATAAAAAGAATAGCTTCTTTCGACGAAATCAGTCCTGCCGGAATAGCCCGCATCGCTGTTCGCGGGTTTTTGGCATCGATCACCTTGTCGATGACCCGGTTGAGCCCCATAGCCGCGCTGCGCGCCCCGACCATGGCCAGCAAGATCCAGCCGATCTGCCCCCAGGACGGAAGGCTGCCGAAGACGACAACAGAGCCCAGCAGGGCTCCCATGAAAGCAAACGGCAATGCGAAGAGCGTATGCTCGATTTTAATCATTTCCAAGAAGATTTTGGTCTTTCTCCACATGTTGCGCTTGACCCCCTAAGCGGACTGAAGCCTTACTTCTTCCTCCCGATATGCACGGCGGCGATGCCCCCGGTCAGCGGATAAGCTTGGACTTCGGTCAGACCGGTTTCCCGGAAGATGGCTGCGAGCTGTTTGTGATCCGGGAAATGAACGAGCGATTCCGGGAGCCATTTGTACTGCTCGTATTTTTGCGCGATCAGCTTGCCGAGCAGCGGCAATATTTTTTGAAAATAGAAGTAATAGAGCGACTTGAACGGCTCCCAGGTCGGTTTGGACAGCTCCAGCGATACGACCAGGCCGCCCGGCTTCACCACGCGCTGCATCTCCTCGATCACTTTCACAAGATCGGGCACGTTGCGCAGCGCGAAGCCGATCGTCGCGTAATCGAACGTATTGTCCGGAAACGGCAGCTCCATGGCGTTGCCCTGGACGAGCTCGATTTGCCGCTCCAGCCCGAGCCTCGCCACCTTCTCTGCCCCGACGCTCAGCATGTTCTGGCTGAAATCGAGCCCGACCGTCCGCCCGGTGCCGCTGGCCTGGGCCAGGCTGATCGTCCAATCGCACGTGCCGCAGCATAGATCGATCGACGTGCTGCCAGGCCTTACGTTCATTTTTCTCATGGTAAAATTCCGCCAAGCCTTATGCCGGCGGAAGCTTAGAATATCGTTCATCATATCGTATTTCGGCGCAATACTTTCAAATACGGAGTGAACGAATTGCTCCTTCGATTTTGATTCCACGGCCTTCACCTCATATTCCCCCCGTCGATCCGGACGCCGGCAAGATAATGCCTGAACGGCTCGCCGATGGCCTGCAGCTCCTTGGCCAGCGTATCGGAGCCGAGCGACTGCAGCTTATCGTGCAGCTCCTGCGAACAGCGCTCGAGACGCTTGTAGAGCTCAGCGGTGACGTTATATTTATGCCACAGCGACCGCAGCTTGAGCGGGTCCAGGTTGTCCGAGCGAAGCAGCTTGGCCTCCTCCTTCGTCCCGTTCTGCATGACGTGCCAATATCCCCAGCTGTTGCGGTAATCGCCGGCCGACTCGGAGCGGACAAGCTCGGCGAGCAGCACCTCGCAGCGGGTAAACAGCCGCAGCACTTCGGGCCACAGCTTGCGGAACCGTTCCTCCAGCAAATCCGCGTAAGACAGGAACAGCTGCGACTTCGCCTCGACCGACTGGCGGATATATTCGTCAGCCGTCATCTTGAACTGCTTCATGAGCAAATACAGGTTCATCTTGATTCGGTTCGCTTCACAAATCGCGTTCGACAGCACCCCGATCAGATCGATCTGGCCGGCATGGGACAGCATATAATAAAAGCGGCTGCTGAAATAATCGCCCGCAAGCACTTTCAGCTGGCGGGAGCGGGCCGCCTTCCGTTCCTTGTCGTCGTTCGTGACGCTGACCATGTCGTGCGTGTCCAGCCCGAGCTGTACCAGCGAAGTAACGAGCGTGTACAGGTCGCTGAAGCCGGCGATCTTGGTTGATTTATTCAGGAATGCATGCAACAGACGCGTGCGGAACTCGGGAAAATGCGGCAGATCCGTATGGTTCTGGATCATATCGTACTCGATGTAAGGTCTGGCCATTTCCGGAATCCGAAAGGTGTTCATAAAGTTGAGCCTCCGAACCGAACAAAAGTTAAAGATCTCGCAATCTAAAATATTATAGCATAAACGAATCGGAAACGCATGCTCCGGCTCAATAAAATTGCACATCAGCCGGCGCTTCCGAAGCGCTCCTGCCATCTGGGCATATACGTAACCCGGTAATACGTATCGAGAAACCGCTTCAACTCTTCAGCGCTGTCCTTGCTCTTCGGCGTCTTGGTCGGCGTCCATTTCTCCCGCCTCGCATCGACGGCGGCCAGCAGCGCAGCGCTCCCCCCGGCCCGCTGCGAGCCGTCCAGGACGCGGACGAGCACCTGGTGAATATTCGTCGAGGAAGTGAACAGATGGCGGGGCAGCTCGACCAAGTCCTGCAGCGCGCTGACGGCATCGGTAGCACTTGCGGCCAGCAGGTCGACCGAAACGGTAGCGCGGCTTACCTCCACTCGGCGGATGCGCAAATGCAGCTCCGTTGCGCTCAGCACATCGACGATGTTGGCATCGGTGACCGGCTCGGCTTGCCGCATCGTGCGGAACACGGCGCTGCTCTCGTCCAGCCGGAACAGAAACGTCAGTGCGGCCGCCACGCCGATCGACAGCAGTATTGTGATAAGAAACCGGGAAAACCAGTTCATCTCGGAAACAGCGCCTCCTTGGTTCGTAAGGAAATCGCGGGAACATAGGTTGTCCTTAGCGTCTCTTATCATTCTACAACGAAAAAAAGCAGGCTATGCCTGCACGCTTTGAAAAATTATTCCTCCGTATCGATCACACCGTGCCTCGTCATAACAATCGCCTTGCCGCGCACCTTCACTGCGGACGTATGATCGGTAAACTGAGCGATCATCACTTCGCCCTTATCAAGCTTCTCCGTATGGTGAAACTTCGTATCTTGTCCTCTGGTCAGCCCGATCACCTGCACGCCGTTCTCCTTCGCCTTCACGACGAAGCATTCACCGTGTCTCCAGTCGCTTTCCACTTGCTCATCTCCCCTGCCTCTACTCTTCTTAAGCATATCATGCAAAAAATCGCTCTCAATGTCAACCGTCCCCCGCAAGCAGCGCCAGAGCACAAAAGAAAAAGACACCGCATATAACGATGTCTTCTTCATGGTCGGAGTAGCGGGATTCGAACCCACGGCCTCACCCACCCCAAGGGTGCGCGCTACCAGACTGCGCCATACCCCGAATGTGCGGCTATTTATTGGAAAGCCGACAAAGAGTATTATACATACGTCCAGCAGGTTTGTAAAGAGGTTATTTCAAAAAAATCAGACGCCCGAGGCGATCAGCCCCGGACGCCCTTCTCGCCTGTATGTAGCGAATTACTGAATGCCCTCTTTCAGCGCTTTGCCAGGCTTGAAAGCCGGAACTTTGCTCGAAGGGATCTCGATTTCTTCGCCAGTTTGCGGGTTGCGTCCTTTGCGCGCGGAGCGTTCGCGAACTTCAAAATTGCCGAACCCTACCAGCTGCACCTTATCACCGGCTTGCAGCGCTTCGGAAATGGCGTCGAATACAGCTTCAACCGCCTTGGTAGCGTCCTTCTTGGACAACTCGGTAACCTCGGCGACCTTGTTGATCAGATCGGTCTTGTTCATGCCACTCACCTCCCCCCACAGCTGACTTATCATATTACTCCTCTTTGTTCACCGTTTCGGGGCAAAATATACATGCCTTAGCCCGTATGTTCGTAAACAAGCCAAGATTATAGTAATACAGGGACGAACCGATTTCAAGTAAAAAACGAAAAATGCACCCGCGCGGAGTGCATTTCGCAAGATACGGCGAAAGAAATGGCACCATATTTTGAGGGCGCTGACGAATGCCGGATGCATTACAAAATAATCGCAATGAGGCCGCCCGAGCCTTCGTTGATGATCCGTCCCAGCGTCTCCTGTAGCTTGTAGCGCGCATTGTCCGGCATCATGGCGAGCTTTCCTTGAATGCCCTCGCGAACGATCGAATGGAGGCTGCGGCCGAAAATGTCCGACTCCCATATTTTCAGCGGGTTGTCCTCGAAGTCCTGCATCAGATAGCGGACAAGCTCCTCGCTCTGCTTCTCTGTTCCGATGATCGGGGAAAACTCGGATTCGACGTCGACGCGAATCATATGAATCGACGGCGCCGTCGCCTTCAGTCTGACACCGAATCTCGCTCCCTGGCGAATCAGTTCCGGCTCGTCGAGCGCCATCTCGGCCAGCGTCGGCGGCGCGATGCCGTAGCCCGTCGTCTTGACCATCTCCAGCGCCTCGGCAAAATGATCGTATTCCCGCTTGGCGTGAGTGAAATCCATCATCAGCTGCAGCAAATGGTCCTTGCCGCGGATCTCCACGCCGACCACTTCCATCAGAATGCGGTCGTAGAGCTCATCCGGCGCGTGCAGATCGATCTCGGCAACGCCCTGACCCATATTCATGCCGGCCAAAGCGGCGTTCTCGATAAAATCGTACTGCCGGAAATTGCTGACGACCCGGTCGACATCGCGCAGGCGGCGAATGTCCTGCACCGTTTCGCGGACCGAATTTTCAAAGCTGGAGCGGAGCCAATGGTTTTCCTCCAGCACCATCACCCAGCTCGGCAGATTGACGTTCACTTCGTGAACGGGGAATTCATAGAGCACTTCGCGCAAAACGTTCATCATATCGTCCTCAGCCATATTGGCGACGCTCATCGCCACGACCGGCACGTCGTGTTTCGCCTGCAGCTCGCTTCGCAGCTCCTGCACCGCATCGCTGTGCGGCTTGGTGGAGTTGACGATGACGATGAACGGCTTGCCGACTTCCTTCAGCTCGTCAATGATGCGCTCTTCCGCCTCCACGTAGGATTCGCGCGGAATCTCAGCGATCGAGCCGTCCGTCGTTATGACGACCCCCAGCGTAGCATGCTCCTGAATGACCTTGCGCGTGCCGATTTCGGCCGCCTCCTGGAACGGAATCGCTTCGTCGAACCAGGGCGTGTTAATCATTCGGGGGCCGTTCTCGTCTTCGTAGCCTTTTGCTCCGTCGACGACGTAACCGACGCAATCCACCAGGCGCACATTGACGTTCAGTCCTTCAGCGACATGCAGCTGTACGGCATTGTTGGGTACGAATTTCGGTTCCGTCGTCATGATCGTACGGCCTGCCGCGCTTTGCGGAAGCTCGTCGGTGGCGCGGGCGCGATCGGCTTCGTTCTGGATGTTCGGCAGCACGACCGATTCCATGAACCGTTTGATGAACGTCGATTTGCCCGTACGGACCGCCCCGACGACCCCCAGATAAATGTCTCCGCCGGTACGCTCAGCAATGTCTTTGAAGATATCCACTTTTTCCAATGAGAATCCCTCCTACTGGTTGTTTCAGGCGAAACTCGTACATGCTTCGGACTACTACCAATATATGTGCCGAGCGGACGATTATGATAGATAGGCGACATTTATTTGTCCGACTTTTGTAAGGCCCGCCTTTCGGATTGCGCCGGCTCGTGCCGTTTCCCAGCGCACAACAGTCCCATCATTGTCAAAATATATGAATCTGCCCTGACCGATATGCGATTTTTCGCCAAAAAAAGAACGGCCCCCCTATCGGGGAGCCGTCACAGGAACAGGCCGGTCATCTTGCCAGCGGTACGGGTACGAACGGGCAGGCACGAACGGATATTCCTCCACGAGCAGCGCGCGCAGGTCGTTCTCGCCGTCCAGCTTGCCCTGCAGCTGTTTGCGGTCGATGAGCCGCATGATATCGGCGGCGTAGTCGATGGCCAAGGTGCCGGATTCGTGCAGCAGGAAAGGCAGCTCCAGCTGGCGGGTATAGACGCTCGGCACCGTCTCGGCCTGACGGTTCAGCTTGGCGAAATCGACCGTCCAGAAGCCGGGAGCGACTTGTTCGCCGCGGGGCAGCTGCCCGGCGTTGTTCGCCTGGTATTCGCCTACCAGCCGCTGCAGCTCTACCGTCTTCTGGAAGGCGATCAAATCCATCATTTTGACAGTCGGCTGATGCTCCGCATCGACGATGACGTAGATCGCCGTTCCGCCGTTCTCGAAGGCGTTGGCCGGAATCGTGCTGAGATACCGGTCCTTTAACTTTTTGAAATCGATGGCATATTTCTCGTATATCGGCGTCTCTTCCTTGCTGTTTTTGATCGGCAGCACACCGGTCTTCTCCTTGTATTGGTCGATGGCGTGCTGGACGAGCAGCAAATATTCGGAGGAAGCGACCTGGTTCTCTTTGCGCAGTTCTTTGGGATACATGCAACCGCTGAGCACGAGGCAGACCAGCAGCAGCACCCCGGCGCCCCGCCAGGCGGGGGACGGGATCAAGCGTTGCATTACAGATCCTCTCCTTCAGGGTCCGGCCGGACCATATCCTGCCGCTCCCGATTTTTCTCCAGCTGGCGGCGGACGGCAGCGCGCAGCGGATCTTCCGGCACGCTCACGACGCTATCCCCCGCCACCCGCGCTTGGCAGGCCAGACGATACCCTTCGTGCCTCAGGGCCCCCAGCTTGCGCAGCTCGCCTGCCTGGGGCGGCGAAAGCGCCGAGCCTGGCGCCGCCTTGATCTTGCACATGAGACAGGCCGCGTTGCCGCCGCATCTTGTCCGTATATGCACGCGGGCTTTGGCCGCGGCCAGCAGCACGGTTGTCCCTGGACGCACCTGAGCGGACTTGCCTTCAGGCATGAACGTAATCAGCGCCTTCACGAGCTTGAAGCACTCCTTTCGTCTCATTCGCTCCCGCTGCAGCTTAAAAGCCGCTCCAGCCTGCGCCGAAGCGGGAGGCTGATCTGCTGGCGTTCCAGCAGCGACTTAAGCGCCAGCTGATGCCGCCGCGGATTCACGGAGCGGCAGTGCGCGGCGATCGCCTCGTAACGGTCCGCCCGTTCCCTCATAACGTTGAACAGGAGCTCATGGGCGAGCGGCATCAGGAGGAGCGAGGCGCCTCCGCTCCCGGCATCGGCCGCGCCGTCCGGGTCATGCCTTTCCGCCCAGCTCGCCGCCCAATCCCGGGCTTCTACTTTATATTCGCTGTCCTGGGCGAACACCTCAAAACCTCCGACGAGCTCCACCGGCACTCCGGCAATCTCGTAATGGCTCAGCAGCGAGCGGTATAAACCGCCTGCGTTCTCGGACTGGCCATCCACCGCATAAGCGCTCAGCTTGCAATGAATGTCCAGCGCGTCTGTTCGGTCGGCGTACAGATCCAGATCGCGGGGCAGCGCCGCCAGGCTCACGCCCTGCAGCATCAGCCCGGTGCTTCCGCCGACAAGCCAGGTGCACCCCGTTCCGGCCGTCAAGCCGTGAATGATTCGCAGCGCTTCGCGAAGCTTGTCCGCCGCATTCGGCCGGTTCGTTGTCATCGTTCTTCATCCTCTTGCCTGTAGTAAATAGGTTTCGCAACTTGTACTCCAGCTTAGCTGAACAACGGTTGGCCAAGCCGCGCCGATCGTTTCTTTTATAATATAGAAACAGCCATATACAGTAAAATCGGAATAAACAGCAGAAAGGCGATAATCGACAAAATGACCCGGACGATGCCAGTCGTTTTGTTCCGGGCAAAAGTAATGAGCAGCGATGCGGCAATCATCAAACCGATCGCAATGAACGAGGCCCACATTTTATCCATTGGCGACATACCGAACGATCCCATCCTTCACCGTATCATGATCATTCTCGTATTATACACAATATCGAAGCGATAGGGAAAGCCTGCTTTGCGCAAAACCAAACGCCGCAGGCGGCCCGGATCGGACCGCCTGCGGCGAATAGCGGATAGCGCTTATTTTTTGGACGAGATCATCTTGACCAGCTGCTCCATGCTGTTCTGATCGACCTTGCTGCTCTTGATCGCATGAATCAACTCTTTGATCGTCGCCTCGGATACGGGGATGTTCACCAGACTCGACACTTGCTTGATCAGCTGCCGCAGCTGAGCCTCGCTTTGCATCGTCGAAGGCTTGACGCCGCTGGCCAGCTTGTAGATGTCTTTCTCCGACACCGATTTGCCTGTTTTCTTCTTGACGATGTTCAGCACGTCTTTGGGCGTATTTTTGCCTGCCATGCTATACCTCCTCGGTCCTGAAACTGCTCAACCTTGAGTAAAGCCTGAGGTATTGTATGCATGGCGGCACGCCGCCCGTGTAGACGCATGCCCGCTAGAGGAGCAATTTCGCCAAGAGCTATGCGCTTCCGTCAGCTTCTCGGCAGAGCCGCTTCCTCCAGCTCGTGAGTGCGCACTCTGCCCATCAGATCTTCCACGGCCGCTTCGGGATCTTTCCCTTCGAACAGCACCTGATGCAGCTGCGATGTAATCGGCATCGTGATCTCGTATTGCGCGGCAAGCGTATAGGCTGCTTGCGTCGTCTTGACGCCCTCGACGACCATGCCCATACGGCTGAGCACCTCGTCCAGCGGGAGCCGCTGAGCCAGCAGCGAGCCGGCCCGCCAGTTGCGGCTGTGACGGCTCGTGCACGTCACGACCAGATCGCCGATGCCGGCAAGCCCGGCGAACGTCGGTGGATGGGCGCCCATCGCTGTGCCGAGCCTCGTTATTTCGGCCAGACCGCGGGTGAGCAGCGCCGCCTTGGCATTGTCCCCGAAGCCGAGCCCGTCGGACAGTCCGGCTCCGAGGGCGATGATGTTCTTGAGCGCGCCCCCGACCTCCACTCCGACGACATCGGGATTCGTGTACACCCTGAAATAGTGATTGATCAGCAAATCTTGCGCCTGCTCGGCAGCCTTCAGGCATTTCGCGGCCACGACGACGGTCGTCGGCTTGCGGCCGATCACTTCCTCCGCGTGGCTCGGCCCGGACAGGACGACGATTCGCTCCGGGTCATAGTCCGGCAGCTCGTCCGCCAGCACCTCGCTCATCCGCTTCAAGGACCCGCTCTCGAACCCTTTGGTCGCATGGACAACCAGCGTGCCCTGCTCCAAATAAACCCGCATTTGCCCGGCTACCTCGCGCATGGCAGAGGACGGCGCCACGACAAAGACGGCCTCGGCTCCTTTCAATGCCTCCTGCATCGATACCGTCGCCTGAATATTCGGGGAAAGCTCCGCATCGGGCAAATATTTGCTGTTATGGCGCCTAGTGTTAATATCGCGGGCCTGCGCTTCGCTGCGCGTCCAGAGCGCAACCTCGCGATGATTATCCGCAAGCACAGACGCGATCGCTGTCCCCCAACTGCCTGCCACCAATACGGCTGCTTTGCCAACTACCGGCATACGCTCCCTCCATCCAATGCGTTAGTCCGCTTGCCCTCATGACGATCTTCGCCGGGGGTAACCGCCGTCAGCCTTTCTTTTTAGCCCCCAGCTTGTTCTCTTGACCCTTGATCAGCTTGACGATGTTGCTTCTGTGCCGAATCCAGGCGAACAGGAACAGCAGCAAGCTTAAAATCCATATTTCCAGGGGCAGCTTCATAAACCAGATAAAAATCGGCAAGAGACCGGTAAACAATAATGAGCCCAAGGAAACATACCGTGTCAATACGATAGATAGAATCGCGATAATTCCGGCGTAGAGCGCCGGCCAAAAAGCGAGCGTCGCCATGACGCCGATCGTCGTGGCGATGCCTTTGCCGCCCCGAAAGCCGAAAAACACCGGCCAGTTATGCCCGGCAATGACGCTAAGCCCGCTGAGAACAGCGACCAGCGGATTGCCTCCGCTTAGCGCCTGGCCGATCAGCACGGCGCCGATGCCCTTGATTACGTCCAGCGAAAGCACCGCTATGCCCGGACCGACGCCGAGCACGCGAAGCGTGTTGGTCGCTCCCGCATTGCCGCTGCCGTGCTTGCGGATGTCGATGCCCTTCAGCACCTTGCCCGCCAGGAAACTAAAGCTGATCGAGCCCAGCAAATACCCGATCAGCATGGCTAAGATCGTCATCAAAGCTGCATCTCTCCTATTCCTCCGTCGATTTCCTGCGCGTAAACAGTCTGAGCGGCGTCCCTTCGAAACCGAACGCGGCTCTGATTCGATTCTCGAGGTAACGCTCGTAGGAGAAATGCATCAGCTCCGGATCGTTCACGAAAAACACGAATGTCGGCGGTTTCACGGCCACCTGCGTAGCGTAGTTGATTCGCAGCCGCTTGCCCTTGTCCGTTGGCGGAGGATTCATCGCCACGGCATCGGAAACGACGTCGTTCAAGAGATGCGTCGGCACCCTCATATGATGCTGTTCCGCCACCTGGTCCACGACCGGCAGCAGCTTGTGCAGCTTCTGCTTCGTCTTGGCCGACAAAAACACGATCGGAGCGTAAGTCATAAACAGAAAATGATCGCGTATTCTTTGCGAAAACTGATGCATCGTCTTGTCGTCTTTCTCGACGATATCCCATTTGTTGACGACGAAGACGGCGGCCTTCCCCGCCTCGTGGGCGTACCCGGCAATATGCTTATCCTGCTCGATGATTCCTTCCTCGCCGTTGAGGACGACAAGCACGACGTCGGCGCGCTCGATCGCTCTCATCGCCCGCATTACGCTGTATTTCTCGGTCGCCTCGTACACCTTGCCGCGCTTGCGCATGCCCGCCGTATCGATGATGACGTATTTTTGCCCGTCCTTCTCGAAGGGGGTATCGATCGCATCGCGCGTCGTTCCGGCAATATCGCTGACGATGACCCTCTCTTCCCCAAGGATGGCGTTGACCAGCGACGACTTGCCCACATTCGGACGGCCGATCAGCGCGACCTTGATGACGTCCTCGCCGTATTCGTCCGCTTCGCTTTCCGGGAAGTGCCGGATCACCTCGTCCAGCAAATCGCCGAGGCCCGTACCGTGGGCTCCCGAGATGCCTACAACGTCGCCGAAGCCGAGGCTGTAGAATTCGTATATGTCGTCCTGCCGCTGCAAATTATCGACCTTGTTGGCGGCGACGATGACCGGCTTCTTGGCGCGGTAGAGCATTTGCGCCACCTCGCTGTCTGCCGGCGTAATGCCGGCCTTGGCGTCGACCATAAAGACGATGACGTCCGCCTCCTCAATCGCCAGCTCCGCCTGCATGCGGACAGAGCGCATGATTTCATCGTCGCCCTCAATCTCGATACCGCCCGTATCGATGACGCTGAACTGTCGATTCAGCCATTCGCCGGTTCCGTACAACCGGTCCCGGGTCACTCCCGGTTTATCTTCCACGATCGCCAGCTTGTCCCCGATAATGCGGTTAAATATTGTCGATTTCCCCACATTCGGACGCCCGACGATCGCTACGATCGGTTTGGCCATGATCCTGCTTCATTCCCTTCATCGTACGCCTGCATCTCAAGCTCCGAGATTATATCATAGCAAAAAGTGGTTCGCAAGTAAATGCAGCCTGCCGTCTAAGCGGTCTTGTCCGGCTCCCCGCCCCCTTGTTTCGATCTGCGGATTCGCCCCAGCGCAAACCCGGCCGCTTTCCTCATCGCTGCTCCGACCGACTGCAAAGCAAGCGACAATCCGCGCGACACCGCCACCGTCATCCACCACATGTCTTGAAAGCCCGGGCCGCCGATATCATGCGGCACCTGAGCCCGGTGCGCATACCAATGCAGCCATTCCCCGCCGACAAGGCCGAGCGACAAGGCGGCTAACTGCGCAGCCGGGGATTTGAGCAGCACGGCGGACATTAGTCCGAGATACAGAGCGACCGTCCACTCTGCATTCATGACCATGATCGCGGGCGCGATATGCACGGTCTCCAGCAGAAAGAAGGCTACCGAAGCGAGCAGCATCGAGACCGACACTATATGAAGCTGATACAGACGGCGCTCCGTCCGGTACAGCACGAAGAGAGCCATTCCCGCCAATATCGGAATGCTGCCGTACATTCGCGCCTCCCCTGTCGGCAATCGGCAAGGCGCCAGCGTAAACCACAGCATAAAAAAAAGAAGCAGGCTCCGATGAGCGATACCTCTTATAATTGTATCCTTCCAGCCGCTGGCCAGCAAAATCAGCGTTACGACAATAAGCAGCAAGGACATATACCCCGGATTCATCCGCTTCACCTTACAGATCTGATATTCGGCGCACCATGCTTCGCAAGCAAAATCATGTCCCGACATGTCTTAGTATGGCTGCGTCTATCCGGTTTTACTCTCTATGTCATTCATCCCTTTCTCTGGGCAAAAGCGCTGATCGGTATGCCGCGCGCCTCGCACCACTGCGCCGATTCGCCGCTCACGACGAGCGGCGTCCGCTGCAGGGCGGAGACAGACGAGGCGCCGAGCGCGGTCATCACGAGCCGCATTTCGTCATGAATCTCTCTGATTTTATCGATCAGGGCAGCCGTGCCTTCGCTGCGCAGCGCCTGTAAGAGCGCGCCCGCCATTCCGGCAGCCGACGCCCCCAAGGCCAGCGCCTTGCATACGTCGAGGCCGCTGCGCATGCCGCCTGAGGCAATGAGCGTCAAGCGCTCCGGCCGGTCGAGGCGGCTCCGCGCGTCAAGCGCCTCCAGCAATGCGACGCTCGTTTTGCAGCCCCAGTCATTGAGCCAGGCGAGCGGCGCCTCTCTGCGGGCATTCTCGATAGCGGCGAAATTCGTGCCACCTGCGCCGCCGACATCGACGATCCGGATGCCCGCTCTCCATAACCGCTCGACGGATTCGCGGGCGATGCCGAAGCCGACCTCCTTGACGATGACGGGGACGGGCAAGCTTTCGGCAATAGCCTGAATGCGTTCAAGCCTGCCCCGGAAATCGCGGTCTCCCTCCGGCATGATGAGCTCCTGCATCGCATTGAGATGAATTTGCAGCGCGTCGGCGCGCAGCATCTCGACCGCTCTCATCGCTTCGTCGACCGTCGCCTCGCCGCCCAAATTGCCGAAGACGAGACCGTCCGGATTGACGCTTCGGACGACGCGATAGCTGGCAGCCAGGTCGGGATTGCGGATCGCTGCCATCTGCGAGCCGACCGCCATGGCGATGCCCGTCTCTCGCGCGGCAACGGCAAGCTCCCGGTTGATCGCTTCCGTCTCCGGAGCCCCTCCGGTCATGGCATTAATAAGAATCGGCGAGCTCATCGCGAGCTCGCCGATTCGGGTATGCAGCGAAATGCCGTCCAGATGGGCTTCAGGAAGCGCATTGGGCACGAACGCGATATCGCTCATCCCCTGCTCGCCGCTTTGGCCAAGCTTCAGGGCATGGCGGATATGCTCCATCTTCCTTGATATACGCAAAGCCTGTTCCCTCTTTCGAATGGCCTCTTATTTGAACTTGCTCAGCTTATCGCCGAAACGCTCGCCGAGCGTCAGGCTAAGGCCCTGGTTCTCTTCCTGCGCCTGAGCGTCCTTCCGCGGCGCTCTATCTTGTCTCGGCTCGCGCGCAGGCGCTTCTTCCGTCTCCTTGATGCTGAGGGAAATCCGCTTTTCGTCCGGATTCATATCCAGCACCTTCACCTTAACCTCTTGACCTTCCTTCAGAACCTCGAACGGAGTGGCTACATGGCGATGAGCGATTTGCGAGACGTGCACAAGCCCTTCGACGCCCGGATACACTTCGACGAAAGCGCCGAACTGAACAAGCCGTTTGACCGTGCCGGTCACGATGTCGCCGGTCTGAATCTCGCCTTTTACTTTCTCCCAAGGCCCCGGCTCCGTTGCCTTGATGCTGAGCGAGATGCGCTCGTTAGCCGGATCGACCTTCAGCACCTTCACCTTCACTTGGTCGCCTTCCTTGACTACCTCGGACGGCGTCTCTACGTGATGCCATGCCATCTCGGAAATATGCACGAGTCCGTCCACGCCGCCGATATCGACGAATGCACCGAACTGGGTCAGACGCTGCACCGTTCCGGTCAGCTCCTGGCCAACTTGAATACTGGAGAGCACCTCTTGCTTCTTCGCTTCAAACTCCTCGTCCAGCACGTCCTTTTGGGAAAGGATGACTTTGTTCTTCTCGCGATCCATCTCTTTCACGCGGAGGCGCAGCGTACGGCCTTTGTAATCGCTGAAATCCTCGACGAAGTTGCGCTCGACCATGGAAGCCGGCACGAATCCGCGCAGACCGATGTCGACGACAAGGCCGCCCTTAACGACTTCGGCCACTTTCGCTTCGAGGATCGTCTTATTCTCCATATCGGCAGCGAGCTTTTCCCATGCTTTCTCGCTGTCGACGGCGCGTTTGGACAGGACGAGCTTCTCCTTGTTGTCGTCGATCGTTACGACCTTAAGCTCAACCTCCTGGCCTTCCTGCAGCGATTCCGCAGGATTATCGACAGAGACGTTGGACAATTCGCGAGCCGGAATCACCCCGTCGTATTTATAGCCGACGTCGACGATCACTTGATCGGCCTCGACTTTGACGATCTTGCCTGTGACGATATCCCCCTTCTTCAGGAACTTGACATCGGCCATCGATTCCTCTTGGGATACCTCTCCCGTTTCGGCTTGAACGTTTTCCATTTTGAACTCATCAGACATGTCCAGTACCCTCCTTGGCAACATCAAACGACTTGTATAGTATTTGGATTGAAAAAGACATTTTTCTAAAGTATTCCACGAATTCTCATTTCGATTCGTGCTGTGCAGCCAGTTTGCGAATCTCGCTCATGATCCGCTCCGTCGCTTGTTCCAGCCGATCTGAACCGCCTTCAGCGAAATCGCTTAAATCGACGGGCCGCCCGTAGACGACCTTCATCGGACGGAAAGGCTTATAATCACCTATGATAGCTGCCGGAATGACCGTCGCGCCGGATTTGATCGCCAGGCTGGCTGCTCCCTTCTTCCCCATGCCTCCCGCATTATGCCGCGAGCCTTCGGGAAAGATGCCCATGACGTGTCCATCTCTCAAGAGGGAAAGGGACAGTCGGATCGATTCTTTGCTGACGCCGCCGCGCTTGACGGGAAAAGCGCCCAAAGCAGTAATCGCTTTGCCCAGCACGGGAATGTCGAACAACTCCGCCTTCGCCATATAATGAACCTTACGCTCCAGGGCAACGCCCAGAAGCGGGGGATCCCAATTGCTGCGGTGATTCGCGCAAAGCACGACGCCGCCCTCGGCCGGAATATTCTCCATTCCGAAGGCCCGGAATCGGAACATAACGGCAAACATGATCCGGAACACGGAACGCATAACCCCATAAAACATAGGTCAGCTCCCTCCACCAACGCGCGTTCTGCACAAATCGAGAATGCGTTCCACCACTTCGGGAATTTCCATCGCGGAGGAATCGATCAGCACAGCGTCCGGCGCCTTCACAAGCGGTGAAGCTTCGCGCTGCTCGTCCATTTTGTCCCGTCTGGCAATCTCCTGCTCCAGCTGTTCCAGACTCATTCCCTGCTGCGCCCCGCCAAGTTCCCGAAACCGGCGTTCCGCCCGAATCCGCACGCTGGCGGTCAAAAAGACTTTGAGCTCAGCATCGGGAAGCACCTGGCTGCCAATGTCCCGTCCGTCCATCACGACGCCTTTGTCCTTGGCCAGCTCCTTCTGCTTCGCCGTCAACAATCGTCTGATTTCGGGGATTGACGAAACTCGTGAAACATGACTCGTTACTTCGCGCGAACGAATCTCTCTCGTAACATCTATCCCGTCCACAAACACTTGCTGCCCGTTCTCGCCGGGTACGAGCCGAAGCTCGATCCGCTCCGTCAAAGCGATCATCTCGGCTGTCTGCTCGGGCGTAAGCCCTTCCTGCAGAACGCGCCAAGTGACGGCCCGGTACATAGCCCCGGTATCGACGTACACAAAGCCGAGCGCTTCGGCGACGAGCCGGGCTACCGTGCTCTTCCCCGCTCCCGCCGGTCCGTCGATTGCGATGTTAAACTTATTCAAGATGCGGCCTCCTACACAAAAATAAAGCGGACGGGCCTTTGAAATCAAACAGGCCGAAAGCCTACGAACAAAGAAAATTATACCATAGATCGGGAGGGGATTGCAAAACCGCGCTCGGAAAAGCGGCGCCTATTCTCCGGCCGATCTGGTATAAGGAATTCCTTCCATTCGTTCGACTTCAACAAGCAGATAACGTATTTTCGGGTTTTGCAGCAAAAGCTGGGCCAGAACGAGCGCCGTCAGCAGGACGACCGCGGCTCGGATCAACATCTTCTCCACCTTGGAGGAAAATAACGCGAACGCCCGCGCATAGCGTCGCTGCGCTCTGCCATGCTCGCTTCGATGTCTCATAAGGAAACACTCCGATGCTTTTTTGCTGAATTTTCAATATAGTGTCCCCGAACCCGTCCATTGTATTCCATTATTTTTCAGGCGCTAATTTGCGCAGTTCCAGCTGCCTATCGAAGCAGTACCGGATGATCTTTTCCCGGTCCTTCTCCGCAATTTCCGAGTAGCGGGTTACGATCCTCTGCTTGTCCGAATCGGCTAGCGGCTCCATGCGCACGATCTCGCAGCGAAACGGTATATGATCGGGCTGCTGGTTCTTGCCCGGCATAAGCAGCCAGCAGCTGACGGATTGACCGGTCTCGGCGGAGATGCTCTTGTCGCAAACGAAGGAGATGCCGCCGCCGCTAATGTTATCGGTCAATGCGACGCATTGCGGCTGGCCGTCGATGCTTGCCGCAAGCTCCAGGTTGGCCGGCACCCGCACGAACTGGCGGCGCTGCACCCGCACCACGCTCTCCGGGGCAGGCGTCTGCAGATGAACAAGGCGCACCGCGTCCTCCGAAAACCCGATTACCGTGGTGCGGAAGCTATACTTGATACCGTCCTCCGTCACGTAATAGGCCGCCAGCTCGTCGCCATGACGCAGCCTCGTCCATTGGCCTGTAGCGGTATTGATCGGGATCTCAATGCATATTCGCGTATCGTCCGCTTCGGCAATTCGGGCTTTATGCTCCTGCTTCGCTTCCTCGTCGCCGAACGATAGAACCTGAAGATGGAGGATCTGGTTGATTCTTGGCAGCAAATGGGCTCACCTCCTCTTTTCCGGACCGCCTCGCGTTATAGACGCCTATGACGAACGAATCCTTCATCATCGGCCGTCACCTTTGGTAGCTGAACATTTGCTGACAATCATCATCAAATGATCAGGATAGATTCATTATAGCACGAGTGGTAAATATGGAAAGCATAAAAAAAGAGGCCCGGCCAAAAGCGAGATTTTCGCTCCCGGCTGACAGCCTCTTGCCTAACGTCCCTTCAAGTGCCCTTACTTGCTGACCTCAGCTTCCTCCTCACGCAGCGTATCGATCTTTTCCTCCGCACCCGTATCGGCGTTCACATAAATCCGGTATACTGCGCCGTTCGAACGGCCCTTGAACTGGTAGCACAGCACTTCCTGGTCGACCTCGTTCTTGATCAGCGCTTTTTCCACGTTTTCGATTTGGAAGTTCGCCCCCAGCGTCTTTTTGGCTTCCTCGACGGTCAGCTTCGGTGCGGGAAGCTGGCGGTCTTTTTTGCCGAAAGCGTAATCCGTAGCCTCAAGACCGGTCACTTCGCCGTTGTCCAGCGCAACCTTGACAGCGACCTTCTCGACATAATTGATCACATCGTTCGTTCTGGAAGCAAACGTAATGCTTGCGGTGTTGTTGTATTCGTCATAGCTGACCGCGGTCATATTTTTGTAGTTGTGATCGTCCAGAAATTGAGCCGCGATGTCTCTGGCTTGCCGCAAATCCAGTTTTTTCTCCCCGACGTCCCGCGTGCCGGAGAACCAGAGCAGGTGCCCTCCCTGCTTCGAGTAGTCCATATAAATATTGTCGTTGCCGCCGGGTCCCGGCACCGTTACGCTGTAGGCCTGATATTCCGTGCCCGCCCCGTCTTCGACAACCTGAATGCCGGAGGTGTCGCGGATACCGAGAAATTGCGCTGCCTTCTGCTTGATTTCCTCCGGAGTCGTCGGAGCGCCGGAGAGCATGGAGATGTTGCGCTTGTGGTACATGCTCATGACCGCAGGACTCCATTCGATTTCCGGAAACTCCGCCACCTTCTTGTCCACCGTCGCGAAGCCGTCGATGATCACATTGTCGTGCGGCCCGTTCTTCGAGGCGAGCGCGATTTCGACGTCCATCCAGCGCAAATTGTTCGCCAGCACCTTGGACTGCGTCTTTCTCAGCTCCTGGGCGATTTCCTTGGAATGGTTGTACAGCGTATTGAGCGTTTTCAACTCGCCCTCGTCAAGCGGAGTTTTGCTCAAATCGCGCACCGCCGCCCGGTAAGCAAAATTGGACATATTGGCCAGAAACTCTTCCGTCTTGTTGAACGGCAGCAGCGTCAAGGGCAGCTGGGAAATCTCCCCCTGGGCCTGGCTCGTGATGCGCCACACGTTAATCAGGCCCTTCTTGTAAGCGTCCTGAGAGGTGGCATTCAGCGCCAGCGTCCTGCCCAGCTCGTCGTGCAGCTTGTCCATGTGATAGCTCAAATCATGGAAAGCACGCTGATAGTGGTTTTCCGCTTTAATCAAAATCGAGTTCTTCTCCTGGTGCTCGAGATATCCCCACACCCCCGTGCCGATCAAGGCAACGAGCAAGATCGGGAACATGACGGAGCTCAATCTTTTGTACATGCGCGTGCAATCTCCCTTCATCAGCAAAACTTGGGCTTAGTTTTCGTTGAAGTCGCACGCTTTATGCAAGGCTCTTTGCCCGCTTTGCAAGACATATTCTAAAGACTTTTTGGGGGACTAAAAAAGACCTTGCGTTCGGCAAAGTCCTTTATTGTTTAAACCTATACAATTCTGCTGGGAAACTCAGCCGGCGGCTCCGTGCTCCGCATCAGCGCAGCCCCTCCCCGGGCACATGGGACGGCCCGCTCTCCAATCATCTGCTTGGCCGCCCCTCCCCGGGCTCACCTGGGCACATGAAGCGACGAATCCTGCAAAAAATGCAACATTTTCCGCCCCCTTCGCACCAGAGGAAGGGTAATGTAGAGTGAAGGGCTGGGGGTACCAGCCCCTCCTCATCAAACCGTACGTGAAGTTTTCCCTCATACGGCTTTCCGACGTTCTTCACCTTGGACAGTACGTTTGCCCCAAATTGCGACGGTTTTCAGACCCGCCATCCGAAGTAATTCGAACACATTTACCTGACTGGCTCTCCTCTTCTTGTGTTTTCTGTTCCACCACAGACTTATTCTTCTGCGGATATGCCAGTCCACTTTGGTCAGGAATCGGTTTGCCATGGTCGGGTCTATGCTCGCGTAGT
>NZ_KB905558.1:0-879 GCF_000380965.1 Paenibacillus ginsengihumi DSM 21568
GACTACGGCGGCTGCGCGGCCATGCCGGCACCGCCGCATACTGCCCGCCGCGGCGACCACGGCAGCTGCGGCCATGCCGGCTCCGCTGCACTCCGCCTGCCGCGGCCTTTGGCGCCAATATGCCGCCGCAGTGGCGGGGCCGGCCGCAGGCGCCGGAGCTGGCCGCGAGCATGCGCAGTCCCAGCCGGGCTGCGCACCCGCGGCCCTGGCTGGGGCTTGTGGGCGCGAGGGCCCGATCGGCATGACTTGCCCTGCCCCCATGTGTACCTCCCGCTGACCGGGGGGGATACTCAACCGACTTCCCCCAAACGCCGCATCCGAACTCCGCATTAGTGGTCGAACTTCAAGTCAACGCTCGACTTCACCTCAGCGTTCGACTCCACGTCTGCGTTCGACTCTGCGTTCGGACTCCAAGTCGGCGTGCGAACTTCACGTGCGCTGCCCATCCCCTTGACACATAAGGCGGCGAATGCGCTTGCTGCGGGCGCTGGACTCAGCTCAATTGGCACACGCGGACACATGAGTCGGCGAATCCTGCAAAAAATGCAACATTTTCCGTCCTCTGTGCGCCAGAGAAAGGGTAAAGTTGCATTTTGTGCAACAATTTGGGCGCGATGGGCTTCAAAGCGAGGAATTTCGCCTGAAATGCTGCACTTTTTACAACTTTGAGCCGCAAATGCGGTCTATCCCCCCGTTTTTGTTGTACAAAATACAACATTTGCTGACCCTCCCCGAAAATTCGGCAATATCTCACAAGCCGAATTTTCAACACCGCAGGTAACGGCCGATGACGAAAGGAAACGCTCGTCATAGGCGTCCCTCTTGAAAATTTGGCGATATTCCGCCGACCGAATTTTCAACACCGCAGGTGACGACCGA
>NZ_KB905558.1:1079-118304 GCF_000380965.1 Paenibacillus ginsengihumi DSM 21568
AGGTGACGACCGATGACGAAAGGAAACGCTCGTCATAGGCGTCCCTCTTGAAAATTTGGCGATATTCCGCCGACCGAATTTTCAACACCGCAGGTAACGGCCGATGACGAAAGGAAATGCTCGTCATAGGCGTCCCCTTGAAAATTAAAAAAAACAGCCCCCGCTCCCGCATGCTTGATGCGGGCCCGGAGGCCATCCATTACGCCAGCTGCGCGTCGAGACGCGGCTTCACTTCCGCTTCGTAATAAGCGGCCAGCTGGGCTTTTTCATTATCGGTGAACTGGAACTCGCAGTCCCGGCCTTCATCCTGCGGCACGATTTGGACGATGTCGCCGCGCGCGGTGCAAATGATCAGCGCGGTGAGCTCCCCGATCCCGTCCGGCAGCGTGCCTTCCGCCAGGTCGAAGCGTACCTCGATGTCGATCCACTGCCCGTCCTCCCTGCGTTCGACGCGGGCTCTCAGCCGCTCAAATGTCAGCTCATTCACTTCCGGCGAGCCGTATGGAATCATCGCTTCGCCTCCCCCTCTTGCAGCAGCGCAGCGAGCGCGCGGTCCAGCACCGGGTACTCGAACGGAAAGCCGTGGCGCAGCGCCAACTCCGGAAAAACCCGCTGCCCTTGAAGCAGCAGCGTCGACATCTCTCCGAACAGCAGCTTCATGACAAACGCGGGAACCGGGAAAAGATAAGGCCGCTTCAGCAATTTGGCCAGCGTGCGGCCGAATTCGTCGTTCGTTACCGGCTGCGGCGCAGTGGCGTTCACCGGACCTTCGAGCTCCTCCTGCTTGATGCAAAAATGAATCAGCGAGCAAAGATCGCGGATATGAATCCACGACAGCACCTGCTTGCCGCTGCCGATTCTGCCGCCAAAGCCGAGCTTAAACGGCAGGCACATCTTCGGAAAAGCCCCTCCGTCATTGCCCAGCACGATGCCGAGCCGAAGCAGGACGACGCGCGTATCGGGGATTTGCTCCGCCGCCGCTTCCCATTTATCGACGACATCGGACAAAAAGTCGACCACCTGCAGATCGCTTTCTTCCGTAAAAGAGCTTGTCTCGGAATAACCGTATATGGAAATGCCCGACGCATTGATCAATACGGGCTTTCGCTCCATTTTGCCGATGATGTCGGCCACCCTGCTGACCGAATCCAGCCGGGAACGCAAAATCCGTTCCTTCGCTTCCTTCGTCCACCGCTGATTGATCGTCTCGCCGGCGAGATTGACGATCGCGTCGACGCCGCTCAGCGCCATTGTGCTTTTTTCCAGCTCCGACCAGGTGGCGTAACGGACGAGCGATTGCTCCGATTTCCGCTTGTTGCGGGAAATGACAACAACCGAATCTTTGCGCTCCACAAAGTACCGGATCAAGTGCTGGCCCACGAAGCCCGTGCCGCCCGCGATGGCCACTTTCATGCTGCATCCCTCATTTATTTTCAATATGGCACTTATTATATCTGAAAAGCGTCCTGCGAACAATTTGAAAACCGCATCGGCAGACGGCGCCGCACTCCCGTTCAGGCTTCCCCGCCCCGCCGGCCGGACGCCGCCGTTAACGCAGCAGCCCCTTCCATCCGCTTGCCGAACGCTTCGCGTACGCCCTTGTCGAAAAATTTAGTTTGGCTATATAATGATTGGTAAAGGGAGGGAACGGAGGATGGAAACAAGAGAATCATTAGAGCAGTTTACCGCTTATTTGCAATCCATCAATCGGCACCTCCGCTCCAAAGTGTTCGACCAGCGCAGCAATGCGATCACTCGGGTGCAGTGGCTGCTGCTCAAGCATCTGGTCCGCACCGGCTCGGCGACGATCGGCCAGCTGGCGGTGCATTTGGACGTCCGTCCGAGCACGATGTCGCAAATGATCGACCGGCTGGAGAAATCAGGCCTCGTCCGCAGAGGAAGCGACACCGGCGATGCCAGAGTCAAGCTCGTCACGTTAACGGAGCAGGGCCGGGACTTGATTCGCCGGACCGAGTCGCAATGGGTCGAGGCGCTGTCGGAACCGTTCGAACGCTTCAGCGAGGAGGAACGAGTTCAATTGTTGAATTATATGAGGAAGCTGTCCGAAGCGCTGCCGAAAAACAAATGATCGTTAACGCTTGTTCGGCTTTCCAATTCAAAGTAAGATGATATGAAATTAGGAGTTTTATCGGAGGGGTATGCTTGGCTTGGACCATCGACACACATTCGCTCCAGCTATTGGGCGAATTTGGGCAGGTGCAATGGTATCAGGGCATTGACAAATATACGGGCAAGCCTGCGCTGGTCAAAGCGATGAGCAGCCCGGTTCCGCTGCGCCGAGAGCTCGAAGCCGCCAGCGGATTGGACGGGGAGTTTGTGCTAAAGCCGCTGGAATGGACAACCGTAGGCGGACACCACGCTCTTGTCATGGAGCCTGCCAAAGGGGTCCCGCTGTTTCGCGCGATCGAGAACGGGCCGCTGGATGTCAGGACTTTTTTGGAATACTCGCTTTCCATGACGGAAGCCTTGCATTCGCTGCACTTGCGGAAACGGATTCACGGCGTTCTTTCGCCGCGCTCTTTTTTTGTCGATTTTAAGCGAAAAAAGGCGAAGCTGACCGATCTGTTCGCACTGGCTCCGCTTGCCGGAAGCGCCTCCGGGTCAGGGGCGCCAGAACTTCCGCCGGACAGAGAGCTGCTGCCCTATTTTGCGCCAGAGCGGCTCGGAAGAATGGATCGGCAAGCCGATGCAAGAAGCGACATTTATACATTGGGTGTTCTTTTCTACGAAATGCTGTGCGGGATGCTTCCGTTCGCCGGATCGGACGAGAACGAATGGGCTCATCAGCATTTGGCGGTGCAGCCGGCACCCCCTTGCGAACAATTCAGCCAAATTCCCGAAGCGGTTTCGGATATCGTGCTCAAATGTTTGGCGAAGCATCCGGAGGAGCGCTATCCGAGCGTCTTCGCCCTGCGCAAAGATTTGGAGCTTTGCCTGGACAGCCTGCTCGCGAACGGGCATATCGACGCGCTCCCTGCAGAGCGGCGGGTCAACGACCAGTTTCGCCTGTCCGATGCGATATACGGCAGGGAATACGAGCTGCAGCTGCTGCTTAACGCTTATCACCGGGCCTCGATGGGCAGCGGCGAAATCGTGTTTTTGCATGGCGTGTCCGGGGTGGGGAAAACCCGCCTGATTCAGGAATTTCAAAAGTCGTTTCAAAGCGGAAAAGGGCTGTTCGTCAGCGGAAAATTCGATCAGTACAAACGGGACGTTCCGTTTCAAGCGGTGCTGCAAATGATGAGCGAGCTGCTGTCATATTTGTTGACGCTGCCGGAGAATCGGCTGCGCCATTGGCAGCACGCATTCGCCGATGCGCTTGGCACGAGCGGCCAGGTGCTGATCGATCTGCTGCCCGAGCTTGCCCAGGTGCTCGGTCCGCAGCAGCAGCTCGGCAAGCTGCCGCCGGCCGAGAAGCAGCACCGCCTCACGCAGGCGATCCTGCAATTTTTGTCCGTGTTCGTCTCCAAAGAGCGGCCGCTCGTGCTGTTTATCGACGATCTGCAATGGGCCGACGCCGATTCACTGCAGCTGATCCACGATTTGACCGCGGAAGGTCTGCCCCGGTACGTTTTGCTGATCGGAGCGTACCGCGGCGGCGACCTGGATATCCCCGAATCGCACCCTCTCCGGCATACGATCGCGAGCATGGAGCAGACAGGAGCGGCGAACGTGCTTCATATCGCGCTGAAGCCGCTGGGCGAACGGCAGCTGGAGCAGCTGCTTGCCGATTCCCTGCTTCCTCTCCACCGCCCGGCGCTGGAGCTGGCCCGCCTCGTGATGGCGAAGACGAACGGCAACCCGTTCTTTACCCGTCAGTTTTTGCGCTCGCTGCACGAGCAGCAGTGGCTCCGCTTCGATTACGACGTCTGCGCATGGGTCTGGGACGCCGAACAGATTGAAGAGCTGCATATTACGGATAACGTCGTCGATTTCATGGTGGGCCAAATTCGGCGACTGGACAAGCCGCTGCAGCGCGTGCTGCAATATGCGGCCTGCATCGGACATTCGTTCGATGCGGGCACGCTTGCGCTGGTCGCGGATATCGAGCCGGAGGCGCTGACATCGCATTTGGCGCGCGCGGCTGCGAACGGGCTGATCATTCCCGCGGCGGCCAGCCGGTATACCGAGGGGCAGCAGGCGAACGCCGTATATAAATTTTTGCACGACCGCGTTCATCAAGCGGTCTACTCTCTGGTCACCGACCGGCAAAAGAAAGACATTCACCTGCGCATCGGGCGGCTGCTGCTTCGCCACTGCTCTGCCGAAATGCAGGCGGAGCGCATCTTCGAAATTGCCGGGCAGCTGAACGCAGGCGCCGAGCTGATGAAGGAGAGCGACGAGAAGCGGCTGCTGGCGGAGCTGAACCTTAAGGCCTGCCGCAAGGCGAAGGGCAATGCCGCCTACGAGACGGCGCTCGCCTTCGCCCGCCAAGGGCAGCGAATGCTCGGCGACAAGGCGTGGGCGCGTCACTACGAGCTGGCGATGGCGCTCCATCTGGAGCTGGCCGAGCATGAATATTTGTGCGGGCATTTCGAGGTGTCGAGACGAATATTTCAGATCGCGCTGACTCATGCCAAAACCCGCCTCGACCAGGCGGATGCGTACAACCTGATGATGGTGCTATACACGAACATGGGCGAGCATGCCAAAGCGCTGCAGACGGGGCTCGAAGGGCTTCGCCTGTTCCGCCTCGCTCTCCCCTCGCCAGTTGGCAAAGGCCATATTTTGTGGGAAGTGCTGAAGACGAAGCTGCATCTTGTAGGGAGAAAGCCGGAAGATCTGCTCGACCTCCCCGTCATCACCGATCCGGAGCATAAAGCGCTGACGCGGCTAATGGTCAACCTGATCGCGCCGGCCTATTACCTGGATTCCGAGCTGTACATCTATCTGATGCTCAAAATGGTGAATTATTCGCTCGTCAACGGGCATTCCGAGGGCTCTCCCCTCGCCTACGCGACCTATGGCGTCATTCTCAGCTCCGTCCTTGGCCAGATGAAGGCAGGGCGGGAATTCGGCAAGCTCAGCCTGGAGCTGTGCGAATTCATCGGCGATCCGCAGACCAAGTCGAAAGTATACTTCTCCTATGGCAGCTTTACGAGCAATATGGGAGAGCATATCACCTCGGCGATCGATTACCAGAAGCGGGCTTACCAGCTCGGCATCGATGCCGGCGACTATGTGTACGCAGGGTACTCGATCACGTTCAGTCTGTTTTTGCAGCTGTTCCGCGGCGACCATCTGAACGAGGTGCTGGCAGAAGCGGAAGGCTGCCGCGGTTTCCTGCACAAGGCGCAGGATCGCGACGCGATTCAGATTTTTACGGTGATCGTCCGGTTCATCGGATATATGAAGGAAGCCGGGTGCCCGGATTTGCCGGGGACCGGGCCGGATCAGGCGTTCATGACGGCGAAGGAGATCGACGCGCTGCGAGGCATGAGCAATAAAGCGACGGTGCATACGTACTACGCGCTGCAGGCGCAAGCGTCGTACATAATGGGAGATTACCTGCAGGCGAAGGCGATTTGCGACGAAGCGGAAGCGCAGCTGAAATCCATCTTCGGACTCATACACGTGCAGCTGCATCACTTTCACAGCGCGCTCGTCATGGCGGCGCTGTACGATCAAGCGACTGCTGCGGAGCAGCGCGCCTACAGGCGCAGGATGAAAGCAGCGGTCCGCTTCCTGTCGCGATGGTCCCGGCAGTCGCCGGACAATATGCTGCACCTGAAGCTGCTGGCGGAAGCCGAATGGCTGCGCGTGAGCGGCAGACAGGCGCAGGCGGCGGAAGCGTACGACCTGGCTATCCGCTCCGCAGGCAAGCACGGCTTCGTGCAGCACGAGGCGATGGCGCATGAATGCGCCGCCCGATACTATCGGGGCAGCGGTCGGCTTCACATCGCCAAGGCTTACTTGTCGGAAGCCCGCAGACTCTATCTGCAGTGGGGAGCGATGCGCAAAGTTTCGCAGCTGGACGCGCGGTATCCCGACCTGGCCAGCCTCGCGCCGGCCGCAGAGGCCGCCATCGACGTCACCACGATGGTGAAGGCGAGCAAAGCGATCGCCGATGAGGAAGGCTTTCACAAGCTGCTGGAAAGCATCATGGCGATCGTACTGGAGAATGCCGGCGCGGAGAAAGGCCTGCTGCTGGCGATGCGCGACGACCGGCTCTATGTGGAGGCGGCCAAGCATTCGTCGCAGGCGCTGCCGGCTCTCCAATCGGCCCCGGCGGAGGATTGCGGAGAAGCGGCGCTGACCGTCGTCCAGTACGCTGTGCGCACCGGGGAAGTCGTGCTGCTGAACGATGCGTCGCAGGCGAAGATGTTTGCCAAGGACCCTTATATCCGCAGCCGGCATCCGAAGTCGGTGCTCTGTCTGCCGATCGTCCGGCTCGGCAAAGTAACGGGCGCGCTTTATTTGGAAAACAACCTGGCGCCCCGCGTGTTCCGGGAGGAACGGCTGAACACCTTGAAGCTGCTTGCCTCCGAGCTCGCCGTGCTGATCGAGAATGCGCATCTGTACGCCAACCTGGAATCCAAAAACGTCAAGCTGCAGCTCCTGGAGGAAAGAGAAAAAAATATGAAGCTGCAATTGGAAGAAAAAGAGCGGTGGACGCAGTCAGCCGAGGCGACGATGCTCAATATCCGCAAGGCGCAGCATGAGCTGATCAACAATGTGCAGACTGTGCACGCGCTGCTGATGATGAACAAGACCGATATGGCCAAAGAGTATATTTCGGTGTGGTGCAAGGAGATCGTCCAGCAATCGGTCGCCGGCTCGGTCAAATTTCCCGTGCTCGGGGTCGTGCTGAACAATTTGTCCCTGTCTTGCATCTCGGAGAAAATCGATCTTCAGGTGAACGGCGATCTCGACTGCTCGTTTGAGGAGCTCAGCCTGCCGATCAGCTACTTCTCCAGCATCGTCCACAATTTGCTGAAAAATGCGATCGAAGCCGTGCCGCCGGAGGATGCGCTGCGAACGGTGCGGCTCGCGATCGAGGAATGGGACGACCATTACCGGCTCACCGTGTTCAACAGCGGCTCCTTCATTCCCTTGGAGCGGCGCAGGCGCATCTTCGAGAAAGGCTTCTCGACGAAGCCGGAATCGAGCAACTCCGGGCTCGGCCTGCATATCGTGCACAATTACTTGCAGCATTACGGCGGCGCGATCGAATGCGCCTCGGAGGAAGGAACGGGCACGGAGTTTATCGTCTCCATTCCAAAGAAAAAACGCCCCGTGCCACTAACAGCGGGTCCGTCACGCAAGCCGTGAAGGACCCGCTGTCGCCTTTGGGGCGCTTTAAGCTTGGGCCTCCGCCGATAAGGAGAAGCTTTTCTCGATAAAGCGGAGGGCATCCGGCAAATGCTCCGTCCAGTAGTCGGCGTTATGCTCGCCCGGAAACTCCTCGTACTCGTGGGCGTAGCCGATTCGCTCCAGATGGGCCTTGTACATGACGTTAACCGGATACAGATAGTCCGATGTGCCGCAGTTGAAATAGATTCTCGGCGCCGCCTGCTCCTGAAGCCGCGCTTCGGACAGCGTGAACGGATCGTATTGCCGCGCATAGGGGCCGCGGATCGGCCCGAACATGCGGCATACCTCGGAACGGAGGAAGGACTCCGTTACACTCTCCGGAGAGAACAATGCCCCCGACAGGCTGGCGGCTGTGCCGAACATGGCGGGGTTGCGCAGCGCAAGCATGACCGCGCCGTAGCCGCCCATGGACAGGCCGCACAGCGCCCGCTGGTCCGGTCCGGCCAGCGTGCGGAACTGCGCCTCGACCGCCGGCACCAGATCGTACAGAAAATAATCCTCGAATCGGCCCGTACCGTCATACCAGTTCATGTAGAACGTGCCGTGGCCGTAGCCTCCGTCGCTCGGGAACACGACGATGCTTTCGCGTAAGCCGCCTTCCTTCATCATGCGGTCCAACGTCTGTTCCGCCGCGCATTTTTGCAGCCAGTACGCTTCACTGCCGTACAGACCGTGCAGCAGGTAGATGACGGGATACCGCTTGTCGCCGGATTCGTCGTAGCTTGCCGGCAAGTAGACGTTGCATGTATGGCGCGAATACAGGGCGCCGGAGAAGAAAGGTAGCTGCTTCACACTCATCGGGTTTGTACCTCCCTTGCGTATATACTCAATCGAGAACTGCTGTGATATGTTCCACGGTAATCGCCCAGTGCGAGGCGTTCCAGACCGTTTCCTTATCCTTAATATACAAAATTTGCGGCGAGGCATGCTTCACGCCCGTATCCTCGGCAATCTGATTGGAAGCCGGCCGCGACTCGATCACCTTCACCAACCAGTAATCCGCGGCGGGATTCGGCTGCTTGCTCAAATAGTCTTCAAATTCGTTCAGCGCGTTGGTGCTCACAGGGCAAGCCGTGCTGTGCTTGAGCAGTACGACCGGCCGTTCGCTCGTCCCCTCGAATATTTGCTTCCATTGCTCAACTTCGGTAATTTCTTTCCATTGAATCATCTTGCTTCCTGGCCCCTCTTCAGATTACTTTTGATCATAGTATCGGTGCTCCGCCACGATTTCGCTGCCGAGCCTAAGCAGCCCGAAGGAATACCGCAGCTCGCGCCGTTTGTCGGTAGGCGATCCCGGATTGAACAGCAGGACGCCTTCGCGCCGCTCCAGATAGGGCGTATGCGAATGCCCGAAGATGACCGCGTCGACCGATTCGCCGCGGAATGCTTCGAAGGCTGTATCGGGCGCCGCCCGCCAGCCGTCGCCGTGCACGAGGCCGATGCGCCGACCGGCCAGCTCCAGCACCTTGCGGCGTCCGAACCGTTCGACAATCTCCGGGCCGTCATTGTTGCCCGCCACGCTCTCGACTGGCGCCAGCGCTTCCAGCAGCCCGACCACTTCCGGGTTCGTCCAATCGCCTGCATGCACGATCAGCTCCACCCCGCGCAGCCCGTCGGTCAACGCTTTGGGAAGCTGCCGGCTTCTGGAGTACATATGCGTATCGGATACGACGCCGATGAGCATGACAACCTCCCCCTTTCGCCCTCGCAAATGATTCCTTCATTTTACCATAGACGCGGCCAAAAAGAAAAACACCCGCAAGGGGTGTCCATTCTCGGCTTACGACGTCTTCTTCTCCTCCGGAGGCAGCAGGACGATTCGCCCGTCCTCCAGCTGCACTCTGACCTTGTTGGAGTCTTTGATGCCGACGGACTGCAGCATGTCGGACGGAATTTGCAGGCGTCCCGCCCTGTCGATCACCGCATATTCCACATGCGATTCCTCCTCCGCCGCAGCCGTTCCTTCCTCGAGCTCGCGCAGCTCGTCGGCGTACGATTTGCGCCGGATCATCTCCGAGGACGTCTTGCCGTCGCGAATGGCGACGACCCGGTCGACCTTTTTGGCCAGCAGCGGGTCATGCGTCACGATGACGACCGTAAGCCCCATGCTCCGGTTGAGCTCGCGGAACAGATTGAGAATCTGGTTCGCCATCTTCGTATCAACCGAGCCGGTCGGCTCGTCGGCCAGCAGCATCTTGGGCTGATTCGCCAGCGCAATGGCGATCGCCACCCGTTGCTGCTCGCCGCCGGACAGCTGGTGCAGCCTGTTTTTTCTGCGGTGGCTCAGGCCGACCGCCTCCAGCAGTTCCAGCGCGCGCTCCCGCTTGCGCCGGCCCTTGAGCAAGATCGGCAGCTCCACGTTCTCCTGCGCCGTCAAGTAAGGAATCAGGTTGCGGGCATTGTTCTGCCAGACGAATCCGACCGTTTCCCGCTTGTATTTGACCAGATCGGCTTCGGTGAATTTCAGCAGATCCTTTCCGTCCACGGTCAGCTGGCCGGCGGAAGGGCGATCCAAGCCGCCAAGCATATTGAGCAGCGTCGATTTGCCGCTGCCGCTGTTGCCGATGATCGCCATCAACTCGCCTGCCTCGACGTGCAGGTCAAGCCCCTGCAGAGCGACGACCTCGAGATCGGCGACCTTGTATATTTTGACCAGATTGTCACAATGGATCATATGCGCAAGCATCCTCCTAATCTTCGCCGAGCTTGACGGCTTGGTGAATTTTGATGCGCGACAGCATCGCGGCGAGAATCGTCAGGCCAATGCCGAGCATGATGACGACGAGAATGAACAAATGCTGCTGATCCCGCGGATCGAAGGTGACCTGGAACGGCGGCACCTGGCCGGCCGATTGCAGCGACAGCTGGAACATCGGCACGAACAGCCGGCTCGTCGCAACGCCGAGCAGCAGCCCGATGACGACAGCCGCTCCGCTCGTGAGCAGCTGCTCGCCGACCAGCATCGAGAGCAGCTGGCGGAAGGAGATGCCCATCGCGCGCAAAATGCCGAGCTGCAGCACGCGCCTCGACAAGGTCAGCACCCAATAGAGCAGGAAGCCGCAAAAGCTGATCATAATGGAGATCAGGAAGCCCAGCGTCATCGCGCCGTTGATCGCCAGCTGGAACGGATCGTTTTTCACCCGGATCAGCTCCTGGCGGGCGTCCTTCAGGCTGGTAACGGGAATGCCGCGCTCCTCCATCGCTTCATACAGTGTCTGGCTCGAGGCGTCCGGCTTCAGCTTCAGCCACACATGATACGGCTCGAGCGCCAGATTGTTCTGAATATAGGACAGATGCCCAACGATCAGCATCGGGTAATTGGCTTTCGGGCTTGCGTTGCCGCTTGGCGCCGCGGACGACGCTGACGCGCCCAGGCGCGGATTCGGATTCCAGGAAGGCCAGTAATCGACGATGCCGTAAACGTTGAACATCGCATCCTCCACGCCGGACCAGCCGGCATACAGATGGTCGCCCGGCTTAAGACCGTACTGATCTGCCAGCGATCGCGAGATCAGCACCGCCGACGGGTCGCCGGCCATCAGATTCAAATAATCGTAGAAATGGTGCTCGAGCAGACCGTCGCGCATCCACGCCGTCATGCCGAAGTCGTCCGTATCGATGCCCATCAGCGTGGCCGTGCCGCGTTCCTTGCCAGCTGTGAAGGCCGCCTCCTGCTTCACGAACACCTTCGCCGCGTGCTCGACGCCCGGAAGCTGCGCGATCGGCAGGAACGGCGGCTCGGAAAACTGCACCCGCTTGGGCGCGACAGGCGGCTGATCGGCGGCATTGTCGGCCGCTTCCTCCTCCTCCCCGTTCTCCATCCCTTCCATGCCGGGCGGCGGCGCATCGTTCTCCCATTTGATCTGCATCGCAATGTCCGCCCCGCTGGTGTACAAAATCTTTTCGCTGGCGTTCTGATTGATCGTACGGGCCGCGCTGGCACTGAACATTCCCGTCGCCAGGGTGACGCTCAAAAACACCATGATCGCCTGGTACTGCACGGTCGAGCGGCCAACCTGCAGCAGCGTCGAATACAGCGAAGGCGGCCACAGACGGCGGCCGAGCCAATAGATGAGCCGGATCAGCAGCGGATACAGGCGCAGGATCGCAAACGCGCAGCCGAGAATAAACAAGGCCGGCACGAGGAACAGCAGCGGATCGATCTGCACGTCTGCCGCCTCGAGCCCGAGCGACTGCAGGTCGTTCATCCGGCCGCGGAACGTTTGCAGACCGTACAGCGAGACCCCGACGAGCGCCATATCCAAATAATATTTATGCCACAATGAGCGGCTGAGCTGTCTGGCCATTTGCTGCTTGTGCCCGACGATGGTCGCGCGGGTGGCAGCGAGCACCGGCAATAGGGTCATTACAACCGATGCCGACACCGCGAGCAGGCCGTAACGGTACGCTTCCCGGCTGAGCTCCACCTTGAGCGCGGCGCGCTGCACGAATTCGAGAAAGCCGTTGGAGGCGCCGAGCAGCTTCGTCAGCAGCATGCCGAGCAGCGGCCCGATCGCCAGCGCCGCCGCGCCAAGCAGCACTCCTTCGGCCAAATAGCTCAGCACGATCTGTATCCGGCTCGCCCCGCGGCTGCGCAGCACGGCGATCTCCGTCTTCTGCCGCTCCACGATCAGATTGGACACCATGAACAAATAATAGGCCAGCATGATCATCACCGGGACGTTCAGCGACCAAAGCATCAGCTTGAGCCTGGCTTCCTTCACATAATAGCCGCCGAGCGTCTGCAGCGCGTTCGCCTTCAGGTTGGCTGTGCCGAACTTTGCCAGCAGCTCATTCTCCGTCTGCTGATACGCCGAGACGAATCGCGGAATCGCATCCAGCGTGAACGCGCTGTAGTCGATAGCCGTGTACCAGATGCTGGAGCGGACCGGAAGCGTTCTTTCCTCCATGAACGTTTGCTCGAACAGGTCGAATGGGAGCAGGAAGCTGCTGCGGTAATTGGACAGATGGTTGTACCAATACACATCGTCGTATTCCTTGCGGTCGATGACGCCGACGATTTTGAATTTCAGCGTGGCGGTCGCGTCGCCGGCGATCACGAACTCGTTGCCGACGACCGTCTTCAGATTCGTCAGCGCGTCCGAGACGACAAGCACCTCGTATACGCCGTTCACTGGCTCCGGCTTCGGCCATTGTCCGTCGATCAATACCGCATGCTGCTCCAGATCGCTCATGCCGACGACATCGACCATCCGGTTTACGGTCGCATCCACCCTGGACGGATCGGCCGGCGCCAGCTTGTAGCGGTCGGTCGCCCTCTCGATCATATAGGTCTTGATCGGCAGGCCGATGCGGCGGTGCGTCTCCTCCGTCATATATCGGTCGGCCTCCCGGAACCGGGTTGCCACCTCCTCCGGCGCCAGCTCACCCGTCGTAAAGACGGAGGTCCAGAACACGCCCGGGTATTGTCCGCTCGTCTCCTGAAGCTGCTCCAAATCCTTGATCAGCATCCGGTGCAATATGGCGTCCGTATAGATCGGCATGCTGCTCGTCAGCCCGACCGAAATGACGAGCCCGAGCAGCAGACTGAGCTCCAGCCATTTGTTTTTCGCCATTTTGCGCAACATCATGACCACTAACGCCACAAAGCGTCACCTCAATTGTTCAAAATCACCTTTTGCCCTTCCTTCAGCCCCTTGCGGATCTCGACCTCTGTCGCCGAGACGACGCCTTTCTCCACATCGATTTCCTTGCGGCTCTCGCCTTCCATCACCTGCACGTAATCCCGTCCCATATAAGAGCGCAGGCCGACCCGCGGAATGATCAGCACATTATCGCGCTTTTCCGTGACGATGGTGATGTCCGCCGATTCGCCAATCGCCGCGTCCGCAGGAAGACCGGCCACATCGATGACGATGGACTTGGCGTTTTTTTCCTGGATCGCCTTGACGTCGGACTGCGGAGCCGTCGCCGGAATTTGCACGACCTTGCCGGCATACGTCGCGTTCTTGTAACGGACCTCGGCGGCCATCCCGATCTGAATGCCGGTCAAATCGGCCAAATTCGCAAATTCGTACGTCAGCTTCATTTGCTTCGGATCGGAGATGGTGACGAGCTGCTTGTATGCCTGAACGGAGTCGCCCTCCTTGATCGGCTCGATGTAGGTGACAATGCCGTCCACGCCGGAGACGAGCTTCGTCTTCTCCAGCTGCCGGCGCAGGTGCTCAAGCTCCAGCTTCTCCTTCTCGACGTCCAGCGCCTTCAGCCGGATCTCTCTGGCGTCGCCCAGCATCCCTTCCTTCGCCTTCTCCAGCATGATCTCGGCCTTCTCCACCTCGATCTGCTGCTGGCGAATCTTGTTCTCCAGGTCGCCGGTATCCAGCTGGGCGATGACGTCGCCTTTCTTGACCTCGCTGCCAAGCGTCACATTCATGCTCGATAACCGGCCGCCCGATTCGGTGAAAAACAAATACTCCATCTTATCGGATGCGAGCGTGCCGACGCCCGTCACCTGCTTCACGATCGAGCCTCTCCTTACCTCATACAGCTCGAAATTTTCCTTGGCCGGCTTGACCAGCGGCGGCTTCAGCGCCTCCTCCTCCCTGGGCAGCAGGCTGCAGCCCGCAAGCGACGCCGATAGCGCCAGAGCGCACACTGACTTCGTCATGGCGCGCAAGGCGCGACTACCCTTCCTCCACAATGTGCCCATCCTCCAATGCGTAGACTTGATCGACGATTTCCATAATCGCCGGGTCGTGCGTCGTCAGGACGATCGTCATGCCTTCCTTTTGCACGAGATCCTTGAACACCTTCATGACCTGCAGCCCCATCTTGCTGTCCAATTCCGCCGTCGGCTCGTCCGCCAGGAGCAGCGACGGCCGATGGGAGATCGCTCTGGCGATCGCGACACGCTGCTGCTCGCCGCCGGACATTTCGTACGGACGGTGCTTCATGCGCGCCTTCAGACCGACAAACTCGAGCGCCTGCTCGGCATATGCCTTCCGCCTCGCAGCGGGAACGCCGGCGATGCGCAGGCCGAATTCGACATTCTCGTAAGCGGACATATACGGCACCAGCGCGAACGACTGAAAGATCAGACCGAGCTCGGTTCTTCTCAACTCGTTGCGCTGCCGGTCGCTCCAGCGGGTGATATCGTTGCCTTTAAAATAAATCGCGCCGTCCGTCGGCCGATCCAGCGCCCCCAACATATTGAGCAGCGTCGTCTTACCGGAGCCCGACCTTCCCTTGAGCGCCACCAGCCGTCCCGGGGAGATGCGCAGATTCGCCCCGCGCAGCGCATGCACGGCGGCGCTGCCTTTGCCAAATGTGCGGACGACGCCGACCGCCTCGATGATCGGCGTTTCGTCCGGCGTCACCCTTTGCGGAATTCCGGATACATCGACTTGCATGCGAGACCTCCTTGTCTGTAAGCGCCACACCCTTCCGCGAGGTCTCAGCCCTGCGGGCAGATCCGGCTGCGGACGAATGTAAGCGTTGTCTATTTTGAAAATTTGGCGGTATACGCCGATAAATTTTCAACCCCGCAGGTGACGACCGATGATGAAAGGAATCGCTCGTCATAGGCGTCTACATCCAATGTAAGCTTTTTCAAGACGCAAAAAAAGACACCGATTTGTTCGCAATCAGTGTCTATTTGTTAGCTCAAGCGAGCCGGCGCGCGGCATTTAAGCCCGGCTCTGCCGCCGGAGCCGCCACTCGCTTCAGGGCTGAGCTGGTCAGTCCGCGCTCATCTCGACGAATTCCTTCGGCGTGCAGCCGACATGGCGCTTGAACGCCTTGGCAAATGCGCGGGCATCGATAAAGCCGACCGCTTCGGCGATTTCGTACACCTTGTGCGAGCCGTCGCGAAGCATCCGCTTGGCCGCCTCCATCCGGATGCGGGTGAGCGCCTCGGTTAAAGATTCCCCCGTCTCCCGGCTGAACAGATCGCTCAGATAGCTGCGGCTGAGCCTGACGTGGTCGGCGATATCGGACGTGCTCACCGGCATATGGTAGCTTCGATGCATGAAATCAAGCGCCTTACGGATGAACGGGTTGCGGATGTCCGCCGCCGCGGGGGCCCCGAGCTGAATCGCGATCAGCCGGTGGGCGGCGGCACTCAACCACTCGAACAGCCGGCTTAGCTCAAGATGGCGCGCGGCCGCTTCGGCCTGACCGTATTCCTGCTCGAAATCGTCCAGCCGGTACGAGCTGTCCCGCTGCCGCGTCCAGACCGCCTGCAGCTCCAGCAATTCGCGGGCAAAGGACCAGACCAGCTCGGGCTCCGGCCGCGCTTCCTCCAGCCTGCGCCGCATCCGGCCGAGCCAATGGTCCGCCGCCTCGCGGTTGCATCCCGACAAGGCGCGCAGCAGGTTGTGCCGCTCCTCCCTGAGCAGCGCGGACAAATCCGGCGGCGCGGCGCGGCGGCTTGCGGCCTGGGGCGCCGCGCGCTCGGCCGGGCTGCCGTAGAAACGGGCGCGGCGCTCATGCTCGTGCCGGTCGGCCGCTTCCAGCAGAGCAGGCCAATCGGCGATCGGACCGAGCGCGCTGATGAACCAGCGCTCCTCGCCCGCTTCCGCCAGCGACCGCATCCTGCTGCTTACCCGTTCGGCGCCCGGCTCGCCGCCTGGCTGCTGCTCGAACAGCAGCAGCCAGCACCGCTGGCTGCAGGGCACGGCCGCCGCCGCGTCCGGCCAAATCCGCTCGGCCGGATGGAAGCGCAGGTCCGAGGCCCACCACAGCATCACGCTGGCGTAAACCGCATGGCCGGGCGCGCCGAACAGCTCCTTAAGCAAAGCGGAATCGGCCGTTCGCTCGTCCAGCGCGCGCCGGATGTCCAGGCCGAGGCGCGTCTGGCGCGCCGATTCCCACTGCTGCTCGCGGCGCTTGCGCTCTTCCGCTTCCCGGCGCCTTGCCGTTAGCGCCTCCTTCGCCTCGAGCAGCATTTGCGCCAGCGCGTCCGGCTCCATCGTCGGCTTCAGCATATAATCGTGGACGCCCAGCTTCATCGCTTCCTTTACATAGTGGAAATCGTCCATGCAGCTGAGCACGACGACGGCGGCGTCGCAGCCCTCCCTGTGCATGCGCCGCACCAGCTCCAGGCCGTCCGTTCTCGGCATAAGGATGTCGGCCACGACCAGATCGATGCCGCCGCGGCGTACCGCCTCCCATGCTTCTTCGCCGTCTCCGGCCTCGCCTGCCCAGCGCAAGCCGTGCGCCTCCCAATCGATCATCGTGCGCAGCACCTCGCGGACGATCGGCTCGTCGTCGACAATCAGCACATTCATCCCGCATCCGCTCCTTCGTTTCGATGCGCCGGCAGCGTCAGGCGCACGATCGTTCCTTCGCCGGGCTTGCCGACAGTATGCATATGATAGGCGTCGCCGTAATACAGCCTGATCTTTTCCCTGATATGCGACAGGCCGATGCCGCTCATCCGCTCGCGGCCGCCGCCCCGGGAGCCGCCAGCGGAAGCGGACACCGCCTCCTTGCCGCCCCCGCGTTCGGGCTCGCTCATTCCGACGCCGTTATCCTGCACCTCGCAGATGAGCAGCTCCCGCTCCGGCTCCAGTCGGACGCGCACCGAGATGCGCCCTTCCTTCTTCGCCGGCTCGATGCCGTGAATGATCGCGTTCTCGACCAGCGGCTGCAGCAGCATGCATGGAATGAGGCATTGCTCCGCCCCGCGCTGGGCCGCGCACTCCAGGCGAATATGATCGCCGTATCGAAACCGCTGAATTTCCATGTAATCCGAGATAAGCGCGAGCTCTTCTTTCACCGTGATAAAATCGCCCTTTTTGCCGAGGCTTGCCTGCAGCAGGCGCACCAGCGCCGTTACCGCCTCGGCGATTTGCGGGGTGCGGTGCATTTTGGCCACCCATTTGATCGTATTCAGCGTATTATATAGAAAATGAGGATTCAATTGGTATTTGAGCGCTTCCATTTCCGCTTCCTTCTTTAACGCTTCCTCCCGCTTCACCTGCCGGATCAGCTCCTCCAGACGGTTCAGCATCTGGTTGTAGCTGTCTCCCAGCCCGCCGAGCGGACCTCCCTTATGCAGCCAATACGCCTTCCAGTCGCCGCGCTCGGCCCGTTTCATCAGCCTCTGGAGCATCGTGAGCGGCTGCAGCCAATAACGCCGATACAATAAACCGCTTACACCAAGCCAAGCGGCGATGACCGCTGACGCGAGCGCCAGCGTGCGCGGCAGCAGCTCCTGCCCGAAGCGGGACGTCTCGGCAGGCACCTCGACTCGCGAATACCAGGACAGCCACGGAATGTCCAGCCGGCGCTGGGAGATGAGCCAGCCGTGCTCCGCGCGGACGAACTCGCCGGCTTCCTCGGCCAGCGAAAAGGATGGGGCCGCTTCCTGCTCCTGCTGCCGGAAGACGACGCTGCCGTTCTGGTCGAAGACGCGATGGCGCTTGACGTACACCTTCTCTGCGGCGGACGGCTTCCACAGCCGGCTGCCGTCGAACGAGAAAATGACCGTTCCGGTCACGACGCCGGAGCGCAGATCTACAATAGGCTGCGCGGCAATCCATACGGGCTGTCCGGCCGGTTCCTCCACGGGATACAGCAGCCGCTCGCCGCGCGCGGGAACCGGCACCTCCCGCGAAGCCAGGGGCCTTACGTCTGCACGTTCGACGGGCGGGGAGCAAATGCGCCCTCCCTCCAGCCGCTCCAGGCAAAGCTCGCTATCGCCCGGAAGCTTCGCGAGGGTGCGCTGGATCAGCGCGTCCAGCTCCGCCCGCAAGCTGCGCTCCTCCTGCGGCTCCCGGACGGATGGCCCCGACGCGAACCGCTGCGCGGCGGGCTCGGCGGCCAGCGCCTGGACGGCGCTGTCGATGGCGGCGACCGTCTGGCTCATGCGCAGGGCCGCCTGCTCGTGGAAGAGGCGCAGCTCCCTCTCCCCCTGCTCGCGGGCGAATCCGGCCGCCCCTGCATAGATGTACGCAGCGATGCCGGTTAATGCAAGCAAAAAAGCGGAGCCTAAATAAACAAACAGGCGAAGCATCCGGATACCGTCTCCTTCGCACCGGCCGAATCGGCCAGCCGATCATGTTAAAACGAACAAACCCGCGAAGCCACCGGGTGTCAAGCGGCGGCTCGCGGGTTTGTCCATTCGCTTCCGGGCGGCATGCCGTCCCGGGCAAAAATATTATTGGGGCGTGCCGGCGATGTCCACCGATTGCTCGGAAATTTCATGCATAAAGCGGGACATGCAGTTGCATAAAAAATCTTTGCGGCAGATCGGGCACGGTTCTTGCTGCAATCTGCTGATGTGGGTGGGAGTAATGGCCCCATCCGCTTCCTTCTGATAAAACAGGCGGCATACGGTCCGATCCTTAAGCTCCGCGACTATCTCGAACAATCCGTTCTTCGGATTGTGGCTGACGATCTTCGCGTTTGCTACTTGCGGTTGATAAGCCATATTCCTGCACCTCTTTGTCGAGAATAGGGTTGCTTGTACAGAGAATGATATCGTTTTTTACTTACGCCCGTCAAGCAGGTTTCCGATTCCGCCCAAAATGCTGCCTTCCTCCTTGCGGCCTCCCGCGCCCGCCGCCGCAATAACCCGCTCGGCCATCCGGCTGAACGGCAGCGACTGCAGCCATACTTTCCCAGGCCCTCGCAGCGTGGCGAAAAACAGCCCCTCTCCCCCGAACAAAGCCGTTTTGATGCCTTTGACAAATTCGATGTTATAATCAACATCCCGCGTCATGGCGACGAGGCAGCCTGTATCGACGCGGATCATTTGTCCCGGCTGCAGCACCTTCTCGCAGATCGTCCCGCCGGCGTGCACGAAGGCCAGGCCGTCGCCTTCGAGTTTTTGCATGATGAAGCCTTCCCCGCCGAAAAATCCCGTTCCCAGCTTTCGCTGGAACTCGATGCCGATCGAAACTCCTTTGGCCGCGCAAAGGAACGAATGCTTTTGACAGACGACCTTGCCGCCGAGCTCGGACAAATCCATCGGCACAATTTTGCCCGGATAAGGGGAAGCGAAGCCAACCGACTGCTTGCCCCGGCCACTGTTCATAAATACGGTCATAAACAGGCTTTCGCCGGTTAAAAGCCGCTTGCCCGCTCCCAGCAGCTTGCCCATCACGCCTTTGTTCTCGCCGCTGCCGTCCCCGAAGATCGTCTCCATGCTAATGCCCTCGTCCATCATCATCATGCTTCCCGCTTCGGCAACGACGCTCTCGCCGGGATCCAGCTCGATCTCGACATATTGCATTTCGCTGCCGCTGATCCGGTAATCTATTTCATGCGCATTCATTCGGAAATTCCCCTCCTGCATCCACTATACCATAACCTGGCATGCGATATAGCCGTTTTCTTCGCCGATTTTGAATATTTTTGCAGGAAGGCGGGAGCTGGCGCCGTTTGCCGAAAAAGATTGCCCTCGAACCGGTTACTGGACGCCGCGATTTCTCGCGTTCTTCCGCTTGATGCGCGCTTCGTATCGCTCCGGCGCCGATTCGTGCAGCCGCTTCTCCTCGTCCGTCTCCGGAATGACCGGCGGTACGGGCGTCGGCTTCCCATCTTCGTCGAGCGCAACGAAAGTAAGAAACGATGTGGCCGTCGTCTTTCGTTCGCCGGTCAACAAATTTTCCGATTCGACGCGCACAAATACCTCCATCGAGCTGCGGTGCGTCCAGGTGACGAAAGCTTCCAGCATGATCGCCTCGCCGACCTTGACCGGCGCCAGGAAATCGAGGCTGTCGCTGGAGGCGGTGACGACGCCGCGGCGGGAATGGCGCATGCTGGCGATCGTCGCGATCTTGTCGATATAGCGCATCACGACGCCTCCGAACATCGTGCCGTGATAATTCGTATCGGACGGGAAAATAATATCGGTCATCATGCTGCGCGACTGGCTCACCGGTTTGGCTTCCAAATAAATCCGCTCCCTTATCAACTTACTATTCGTTAGGTTATTCCATTAAAAAAGCTTACATTTGATGGTGAAATTATGATAAAATATCGTAAAGAGGTGATTAGTAGCATGACGGAACAATGTCATCGAATGTGTCCCAAATTCGAAGCCGCTTTCGAGATTCTGGGCAAGCGCTGGACGGGTCTGATCATACGCGCGCTGTTGCAAGGACCGCGGCGGTTTAAAGATATTTCCGAGATGATTCCCGGCATGAGCGACCGGATGCTCGCCGAACGATTCAAGGAGCTGGAAGCGCTGGGACTGATCGATCGCCGCGTTTACCCGGAGACGCCAGTCCGCATCGAATACGAGCTGACGGAGAAGGGAAAAGCGCTTCAACCCGTCATGGACGCCGTGCAGCAGTGGGGCGATACATGGGTGTAACCGCCCGGGAACAGCAAGCCGTTCCCGGGCGCGGCTTTTGGCGAAACCCGCATCAGTCCCGCCGCTCCCTGCAGTCTCCAGCCGTCACGCTGCGGACGCGCATTGGTTACCGCGTATTCGCGTCTCTCGGGAACACCCTTTGAACGAGCGTATTGAATTCATTGTAATAGGCGCTGAGATCTCCCCGCTCCTGTGCTTCCTTCTCATAGAATCGGACGCGCTGGACGAAGTTCGGATTGGCGCTGACGTAGATCGTTTCTATATTGCCAGGCAGCGTGCGGGCCGCTTCGCTTCGGACCCGGTCGGCGTCGCTGTTGCGGAAGTCGCCCTGCTCCGTCCAGTCGAACCTGCCCGCATCGCCTGCTCCGAACAAACCGACTCCCCCGCTCTGCTTCACCTGATACTGCATCATTTCCGCTCTCGCCTCCTGTTCCGGACGATGTCCTTCCGGCACGACAGCGATATAAGCGTTCGCTTCGGACACGAGTACATACGCCGCCTCAATGCCCGGCAGCCGCGACAGCCGCTCTGCCGTCTGCGGATGAAAGCCGAACGATTGCGAATCATGCTCGTTGGTCATATCGAGCGTCTGACGCCCGGCGTAAGGCTGCGATTCGTGCTTGCCCGGCATTGCTGCCCAATGCGGCTTGACGCCGAGAGATGGATCTTCGTTATTGCGCGAATCCCGGTCGAACAGCGCATGCGTGCGGGCATCCTCCATGCCGCCGCCAGGCCGGCTGGGCTCCGGCTTATTGCCTCCGCATGCCGCGGTCAGCAGCAGCCAGCCAGCGGCCGCGGCGCACAGTCCGATGCGAAAAGGCTTGAACAGCTTCATCCTAAGGTACCTCCCGTCATTGACGAATGTTCCCGTTTAGGATGAATCATCCTGCCGCAAAACATGCACAAATGACCGGCCAAGCCCTAAGAAAAGCATCTATCGACGTCCTTTCCGAGGATGTGTTGGAGCGCGCTTTTGGCGGCCGTTTTTCTTGGTACAGAAATTCGCATTTCGCTTTATTGCCGGCAGCGTGCCGGCCAGCACGACGGCCAAGACAAGCCGCTGGTTCTTTTTAGCAAAGTTAAACTTTATGTACGTTTAAAACCCCGCTCGTCCTCGGCAAGAAGGCAGCGGGGTTTGTCGCATCGTTGGCGTCTTGTGTCTTAGTCAGCGTCAGTCGGGTTCCCGGGACGGTTAGGACGGATTCCCTCCAGCAGCCGGCGAACCGCTTCTTCGGACAAATCGCCGGCCGACTTGAAAGCCTGAAGCTGGCGGATAATGTCCTGTCCCGCCGCTTCGCTTTCCTCTTCGTCCCTCGCGTAGCCGGGATCGAACCAGACGTAGGCTCCCTCCGGCCCGTTGCGCAAATACGGCCGGTCCCAAGCAGCCGGATATTCGTATGGCTCATCGCTGAACAGAATGCCCAGCACATCGTCGCTGTCCAGCGGCATCAGATAATGAAACGATTCCTCGGCGCCGGCGCCCGGGCCGACCGCTGCCAAGTTGCGATGAACGTAGGCGTAGTGCAAATAATGCTCCCCGGTCAACCGGTCCTTCGCGATTTCGTACAGTTCCAGCGCGTCTTCCTTGAGCAGACGAACCCGCTCCAGCCGCACCTGGATCGCATCTGCCTGCACAAGCTTCATCGCCTTGAACGATTGTTCTTGTTCGATCATCGCTATTCCCCCTGTGCCCGAGCGGTTCGGTTTGACTCTGTCAGCCTCAGGCTCCGTCGCGGCAGCTTCCATTTGAAGAATACGGATAGCATGCGCAGAACGACGATGCCGGCGAACAGCCCCATCATCGCCCACGAGCCCTGGAACCAGCCAAGGCCGATCAGCAGTCCGGCCAGCATGCCCCAGACCGCGTATATTTCGTCCCGCAGCACGAGCGGCTTGCGCCCGGCGAGCAAGTCGCGGATGATGCCGCCGCCGATGCCCGTCATCATCGCCGCGACGATCGTCGCGCTGAGCGGCACATTCATCTGCGTCGCATAGAGCGCCCCCTGGATGCTGAAGGCCGCCAGCCCGATCGCGTCGAACAGCGCCTCCCACGTTTTCCAACGGCGAATCCAGAGCGCCGGCAGCAAAAACACGAGCAGCGCCGTGATCAAGGCCGTCTTCAGAAAAAATCCTTGATTCCACAGCGAAGTCACCGGCATGCCGATCAATACGTTGCGCACAACGCCGCCGCCGAACGCTGTGACGAACGCAAGGACGAATACTCCCAGGATGTCATATTCCTCTTCCATCGCTACGACCGCCCCCGAGACGGCAAAGGCGATCGTGCCGATGATGCTGAAAAACTGCAGGTTTAGCTCAAGCCATCCGTCCATCGCGCCCGATTACACGCTCCAATCCAGCTGCACCAGGTTGCCTGTACGCGAAGATTCGTAGATCGCCTCGAGTACGAGCGAGTTGGCGAGACCGGACATCGCCGACGTGATCGGCTCCTTCCCTTCCCGGACGCACTCGATAAAATGACGGCTCATCCGGCTCCGCGCCCCTTCGTCGTCGCTCGGAACAGTCAGCTCGACATCGGCGGTGCGGTCGAACAATTCCGTGAACAGCCGCCCCTTGCCGTTGGTCAGCGCAGCCCCGCCTTCGGTTCCCATCAAGTAGACGTACGGCCCGTTGCTTACGAAATCGGTATGCGCCGCCCAACTGACATCGAGCGTCAAGGTGCTGCCGTCCTCCATCTTAATGAGCGCGGAGGCGAGATCCTCCACATCGTACGTGCCGTTCCAGTCCGGCTTGCCCCAGGTGCCGATGCCGCGCTTTTTCGGTCCGAATTCCGCGTAGGTCGTCCCGAATACGGACACCGGCTTCGGATTGCCCATCAGGTGAAGGGACAGATCCAGCATATGAACGCCGATGTCGATCAGCGGACCTCCGCCGGATTTGGCCATTTGCGTAAACCAGGTGCCCCAGCCGGGGATGCCTTTGCGGCGGCACCAGCCCGTCTTTACGTTGTAAATGCGGCCGAACGCCCCTTTGTCCGCCTGCTCCTTCACCTGCAGATTGAGCGGCTCCCAGCGCATCTGGTGAGCCATCATCAATACCTTGCCCGTCTGCCGGTGCGTCCGTACGATCTGCTTGGCCGAATCGGCATTGATGGCCATCGGCTTCTCGAGCAGCACATGCTTGCCGGCCTCCATCGCCTCTACAGCGATCGGCGCATGCATGTCGTTCGGCACGCAGACGACGACTGCATCGATGCCGGCATCCTGCAGCATTTCACGGTAATCCCCGTAAAGGCGCGGAATGCCGTGCTCCTTCGCTCTGGCTTCAGCCAGCGGTCGGTAAGCGTCCGTTACCGCGACAACCTCCGCCTCGGGCAGCGCCTTGAAGCCGTTTATATGCACATTTCCGATATTGCCGGCGCCAATGACGCCGATCCGAACTTTGTCGCTTGCGCTCATCGAAAATTCCCCCATGTAATCATTCAAACAGTCCTAATATACCATAAGTCGAGTGCCTTGGATATGCAAAAATAACGACAGCCGCATGGCCGGCCATCGTTACAAAATCCCCATATCCTTCGCCTTCTGCGCCGCTTCCTTGCTGCTTTTTCCGCCGAGCTTCTTCAGAATATTGCCGACGTGCACCTTGATCGTCCGAATGGACACGACGAACTTCTCGGCGATTTGCGTCTGGGTGTGCCCTTTTTCGATCAGATCCAGCACCTGCAGCTCCGTCGGCGTCAGCAGGCTGCGCAGTTCCTTCACCCGCACCTCATGCTCCAACTGTTTCAAGCGGCGGAATTCCTCTCTCATTTGCGCAGCGACACTCGGGTGAATGGCGCTCCGATTGGCATAAGCGCTGCGAATTGCCTGCGGAATTTCCTGGAAATCAGATTTGACCATATAATCGACGGCGCCGGCCTTGAACGCTTCGAAGATGAGCTCTTTCTCCTCCATCGACGATAGCATGATGACGCGCGCCCCGCTGCACTTCACGATCTCGGCCGCAGCCCATAGCCCTTCGGGCGAATCCGACATCATAATATCCAGCAGCACGACGTCCGCTTCGACCTTCTCCAGCAGCTCGACCCCTTCGGGGCCCGATTGCGCCTCGCCGACCACCTCGATATCCGGCTCCCGGCTCAGGTAAGCCGCCAAACCGCGCCGCCAATCGGGATCGTCCTCGATGAGAACGACGCGAATCCGCAATCGGTCCTGTCCTTGAACGTGTTCGGCATAACCTTCGTTAACCAACGCTCTCTCCTCCTGTTCGGGCGGCACGCTTCAATTTCGGCAGCTGGATGAATACGCTGGTGCCTTGTCCTGGCTTGCTGTGCATGCTCATCGAGCCTTTATGCTTCTGTATCGTATTATAACAGTAAGACAGGCCGAGACCGAAGTTCATTTTTTTTCCGGCCTTGGTCGTATAAAAAGGATCGAACGCGCGGCGCAGCTGCTTTTTGTCCATTCCTGTGCCGGTATCCTTGAATTCCGCAACGATCTTCCGCTTCGTCTCGGTCAGCCGGATCGTCAGCGTGCCGCCGTCCGGCATCGCTTCGAAGGCGTTCGTGATCACATTGGTGAACACTTCCGCCAGCTGCACCGGGTCGCCGCGCACGATGCCTTCTGTCAAGTATTTTTCTTCCACCTGAACATTGGCCCCCAGTCCGGGAGACAGCATGCGCACGCTCTGGGCGAGCAGCTCCGACAAGCGGACAGTTTCCGTATGAAGCGCCATCTCCTGCGTCTGACCCTGAATGCGCCGGACCATCTCGTCGATATGGCGGGAAGCTTGCAAAATAATGTCCATGTCGGCCGACAGCTGCCGGGGGTCGAGCCTGCCGGCTGCCGCTTCGGCTCTGACCTTCTCGCCGAACAGCCTGATTTTGCCGACGTCATTCTTGATCGCATGGTTCAGGATCGCCGTTCCGGAAGTAATGGCGCGAAGGGTGTAGTCGAGACGCTGGTTTTGGATCGATATTTGCAGTCCCATGAAGCCGTACCGGAAGCTGGACACGACGACGACGGCGACGGTAAAGGCGATAATCCACGTATTGTACCGCCACCAGTCGTAATCGCCCAGCCATGCCGGCAGCAGGTAGAGCGTGAACAACGCGACGATAAGCGGCGGAACCGCCGCCATGAATGTAAGCAGCCGGCTCCTGCGGAAATACGAGTTTTTTTCTTTCCATACCGCCAATACCAGCAAAATGGTCCCGGCCGCGATATACGCCGGCGCCCACCAGACGACGTACTGGTACGGAATCGGCGCGTTCCCTGCCGGCTCGTACAGGAAAGAGGACAGGACGGGAACGAGCAGCGCCCACGGCAGCCAGCCTTTGCCCCGCCATTCGGCATAGCCCGGGGAATACACGATGGCGAACATGAGAAAAGTGTACGGCAGTCCGTAATAGCAGACGAACGAGCATAATCGCTCCGCTCTCCACAGCCATTCCGCCTGTTCGTTGGATAGCCAACCTTGGCTTGTCCAATACGGGCGCCACCGCTCCCCGATGAGCGCCGCCAGCGCTCCCGTTCCTCCTGTAAAGGTGATGCCGCTGCTCCAGCGGGTTGCGGGTCGTTTCGGGTCCGTTGCGATCAGCAGCAGTCCGATCGTCCATAATCCGATCAATGCGAAGAACATGGCTGGCGCTTACCTGAACCGGCTTACAGCCGGTATTCCTTTCTCAGCTGATCCAGCTCTTCGCAGCACCGTTCGGCCCAGCGGACGAGCCGCTCGAGACGCTGCCGCTCCTGCTCCAGCGCCGTCTGCAGCGAGGCGCCGTATTCCGGCACCTCCCCGTCATACGGGCGAATCGATTCGCCGGGCACCAGGGCGATCTCTTGATACGCAAGCGCCCGGCGCTGGTGAAAGAATGGCACGTCCGGGTCCATCGGATGATGAAGGTCTCCCTGCGTCGGATGCTTGATCACGGCGAGTATTTTCACAGCCTGCTTCGCTCCGTTCGATGCTTCCGCAATCTCGCCGATATATTCGCCCGATTTATAGGAAGCCGTCACCCGCGTCCCGACCTCCCATGATCGCTGATGCATAAGTATCCCCCCTAGCTTGTTTATGCCATTATCTGCTTTCGCCGTTCACCCAGAGAAGCAGCTCGTCTGCGCCCCCAAGCCGGTAGCGCTTGCCGGCCAGCCTGCCTTCCCTGATTCTTATCATACACGGGACGCTCTCGATACGCCACTGCTTGGCCAGCCCGTAAGCGCAGTTGATGTTCAGCTTGACGAATTCGGGCGCGCCGGGAGACGTCCCGGCCAGCTCGGCCACAACCTCCATCATCCGTTCGCCGGCTTTGCACGTGCCGCATAACGGAGTATAGACATATACGACGGTGTCCCGCACGGCATGGACAAGCTCCGCCTGAGTGCGTTCCGGCAGTTTCATTCGCGGGCGGCCTCCTTTCGAGGCTTGAGAAACGGACGCATACCCGGGCGCATATAACGAAAGGAAAGGACGAGCGGATTGTTGTCCCGGCTCATCCTTTCCTTCGCGCAGCCGCCAAAGTCGAATCTTAGGCGTACTGCAGCTCGCGCTGCTTTTTGATATCCTCATTCGCCAAATATTCTTCATAGGTCGTCGTCCGGTCGATCAAGCCTTTCGGCGTAATCTCGATGATGCGGTTGGCGATCGTCTGCACGAACTGATGGTCGTGCGACACGAACAGCATCGTGCCGTCGAATTCGATCAGCCCGTTATTGAGCGCCGTAATCGATTCGAGGTCCAGATGGTTCGTCGGCTCATCCAGCAGCAGCACGTTGGCGCCGCTCATCATCATTTTGGACAGCATGCAGCGCACCTTCTCGCCGCCGGACAGCACGCTGGCCTTCTTCAACGCTTCTTCGCCGGAGAACAGCATGCGTCCGAGGAAGCCGCGGATGTACGATTCGTCCTGGTCCTTGGAGTATTGGCGCAGCCAATCGACCAGCGTCAGATCGTTGTCGAAATAGGCCGAGTTTTCCTTCGGGAAATAAGCCTGGCTCGTCGTGACGCCCCAGCTGTATTCGCCGGAGTCCGCTTCCAGCTCGCCCATCAAAATTTGGAACAGCGTCGTCTTGGCGATGCCGTTCGGGCCGACCAGCGCGATCTTGTCGCCTTTGTTCACAACGAAGCTGATGTTGTTGAGGACCAGCTCGCCGTCCACCGTTTTGGACAAACGGTCTACCGTCAGCAGCTGCTTGCCCGCCTCGCGTTCCGGCGTAAACTTGATAAACGGATACTTGCGGTTCGACGGACGGATGTCTTCAAGCGTAAGCTTCTCCAGCAGCTTTTTGCGGGAGGTCGCCTGCTTGGACTTGGATGCGTTGGCGCTGAAGCGGGCGATGAACGCCTCAAGCTCCTTGCGCTTCTCCTCGATCCGCTTGTTTTGTTCGCGCGCCATCTTGAGCGCCAGCTGGCTCGATTCGTACCAGAAATCGTAGTTGCCGACGTACATCTGGATTTTGCCGAAGTCGATATCGGCGATATGCGTACACACTTCGTTCAGGAAGTGGCGGTCGTGGGAAACTACGATGACTGTGCCCTCGAACTTGCCGAGGAAGTTGATCAGCCATTGAATCGATTCCAGATCCAGATGGTTCGTCGGCTCGTCGAGCAGCAGAATGTTCGGGTTGCCGAACAACGCTTGCGCCAGCAGCACGCGCACCTTCTGATTGCCGTCGAGCTCCTTCATTTTGACATTGTGCAGCTCTGTCGGAATGCCCAGGCCGAGCAGCAGCTCAGCGGCGTCGGATTCCGCCTGCCAGCCGTCAAGCTCCTGGAATTCGCCCTCCAGCTCCGCGGCGCGCATGCCGTCCTCTTCGGAGAAGTCCGGTTTGGCGTACAGCGCATTCTTCTCTTCCATGATTTTGTACAGGCGGGTATGCCCCATGATGACCGTCATCAGCACTTCCACTTCGTCGAATTCAAAATGGTTCTGCTTGAGTACGGCCAGCCGCTCGCCCGGAGTGATGCTGACCTCGCCCTTCGTCGGCTCGATCTCGCCGGACAATATTTTCAGGAAAGTCGATTTGCCGGCGCCGTTCGCGCCGATCAGACCGTAGCAGTTGCCTGGTGTAAATTTGATATTGACATCCTCGAAAAGCGCTCGCTTGCCGTATCGCAAGCTGACATTCGTAACCGTAATCATTTCGGATGAATCCCTACTTTCTATACTTAATAATTCGACGAAAATAATTCGACGAAGTCCTTCGGCGAAATTTTCAGGCGCCGAAGGTGACGACTGATGACGAAATGAAGCGCTCGCCATAGGCGTCTATCTTGAATATGGCACAGGTTTATTTAGCCAAGCTCCAAATTCCTATTATAGCATAACAGCGCCGCCATTCCTACTTATCTTTTGGCCGCTTCGATCTTCTCTACCAGCTCGGACAGCTCCGCCCAGCGATCCATCGCCTGCTCCAGCTCGGCGCCGATGCGCTGCTCCTCGCCGTACAGCTCCTGAACCTTGCCGTAATCGCTGCCCGCTTGCTCGATATCGGAGCGGATTTGCGCCAAACGCTCCTCGAGACCGGCGATGCGCCCTTCGATCTCGTCCCATTCCTTCTGCTCCTTGAACGACAGCTTGCGCGGTCGTTCGGCGCTGCGGCCGCCGGCTTCGCCGCTCTGCTTGCGGCTGTCCTCCCGGCGCGGCTCGTTCTCGTCCTTGGCCGCGCCGATCTCCTCTTTGCGCTTCTCCAAATAATCGGAATATGATCCGATGTAATGCCGCACCTTGCCGTCTCCCTCGAAGGCGAGCAGCCGGTCGGCCGTCCGGTCGAGAAAATACCGGTCGTGGGACACCGTAATGACCGCACCGGGAAAATCGTCGAGATAGTCCTCAAGAATCGTCAGCGTCTGGATGTCGAGATCGTTGGTCGGCTCGTCGAGCAGCAGCACGTTCGGCTCGCCCATCAGCGTCCGCAGCAGGTACAGGCGACGCTTCTCGCCGCCGGACAGTTTGCCGATCGGCGTCCACTGCTGGTTTGGGCTGAACAGAAAGCGCTCGAGCATTTGCGCCGCAGAGATGACCCGCCCGTCCGCCGTGCGGATTGACTCCGCCGCTTCCTTGATATATTCGATCACGCGCTGCTTGTCGTCCATTTCCGCGCTTTCCTGCGTATAATACGCCAGCTTGACCGTCGGTCCGGTGACGATCGTTCCTTCGTCCGGCGTCAGCCGCCCGGCCAGCAGATTAAGCAGCGTCGACTTGCCGCTGCCGTTCGGCCCGATGACGCCGATCCGGTCGCCGGGCAAGACGATGCAGTCGAGCCCGCGGATGAGCGGCCGCCCGTTCATTGACTTGCCGACATCCTCCAGCTCGATCACCTTCTTGCCGAGGCGGGACGCTCCCAATGCGATGTCAAGCTTCTCTCCCGGCCCGTCCGCCTTCTTGTCCATAAGCGCCTTCACGCGGTCCACGCGGGCCTTCTGTTTCGTCGTCCGCGCCTTCGCTCCCCGGCGCAGCCAGGCCAGCTCGCGGCGCAGCAGGTTTTGCCGCTTGTCCTCCTCGGCTGCCTCGCGTTCCAGCCGCTCCGCTTTCTTCTCCAGGAAGGCGGCATAGTTGCCTTCATAGCTGTACAGCTTGCCGCGATCCAGCTCGAAGATGCGGTTCGTCACGCGGTCCAGAAAATACCGGTCGTGCGTGACAACGAGCAGCGCTCCCCGCCACTTGCCCAAAAAGTCCTCGAGCCATTCCACCGTCTCATGATCAATATGGTTGGTCGGCTCGTCCAAAATAAGCAGATCGGCCGGCTGGATCAGCGCCCGGGCCATAGCGACCCGCTTGCGCTGGCCGCCGGACAGTTCGCCAACCTTCTGCCCGAACTGCCGGATGCCGAGCCGGCTCAGCACCGTCTTCGCCGCCGTCCCCGCCTCCCAGGCGTTCAGCGCGTCCATTCGCTGCTGTGCGGCGAACAGCTTGGCCTGCCGCTTCTCGTCGGCCGGATTCAGCTCGAGCTCGGCCAGCGCCCCTTCATATTCGCGCAGCGTCTGCATGAGCGGCGCGTCGCCGTGGAAAACCTGCTCCAGCACGGTCGATTGCGGATCGAATTCCGGATTTTGCGGCAAATACTGGACGCTGAACCGGTTCGCGTGAATGAGCCTGCCGCTTTCCATCGGCTCGACGCCGGCCAGCAGCTTGAGCAGCGTCGACTTGCCCGTGCCGTTCACGCCGACGAGGCCGATGCGCTCCTTCTCGTTGATTTGAAAATCGATATGATCGAACAGCACTTTATCGCCATACGTTTTGGTCAAGCTCTCTACCGTCAATATATTCAATGTGGTTCAGTCCTCCTGCGTTCCGTAAGGTGCGGCCGGATCGGCGACATAGGCTGCAAGCAGTGCGATCGTATTCATGATACCGTCGCGATGCGTCCGCTCCATGGCGTGCGACGCGTGAACGCCGGGGCCGATGAGCGCCGCGCGGATGTTGCTGCCGCCGCGCAGCGCTGCGGAAGCGTCGGAGCTGTAATGCGGATAAATATCGACCGCATAGCTCAGTCCCTCCCGTTTCGCCAGCTCGATCAGGCGGGTCGTCATCGCTTCGTCGTACGGGCCGGACGAATCTTTGGCGCAGATCGATACGTCGAATTCGGTGCAGCTCAAATCGTCGCCCATCGCCCCCATATCGACTGCGATCATCTCTTCGACGTCGCCCGGAATCCAGGACGCTCCGTGGCCCACTTCTTCATAGGTGCTGACGAGCAGGCGGAGCGTGCGGGCCGGCGCCGCCTCTCTGCGCGAGATCAGCTCCAGCAGCCCGAACAGCGCCGCCACTCCGGCCTTGTCGTCCAGATGGCGCGATTTGATGAACCCGTTCGGAAAAAAGCGGGTGCGCGGGTCGAACGATACGAAGTCCCCCGGCGAGATGCCGAGCGCTTGGACGTCTTCCTCGCCGCGAACCGGCTCGTCCAGCCGAATCTCCATCACCGCCTCCTCGCGCTTCAGATCGCGGGCATCGGTATAAACGTGCACCGACGGCTTCATCGTCATGATCGTGCCCTCGTAAGTCCGTCCGTCCCGCGTATGTACCGTGCAGTATTCATTCTCGACCGAGCCCAGCATATAGCCGCCGACCAGCGTAAACCGCAGGCGGCCGTTCGGCTTGATCGCCCGCACCATCGCCCCGAGTGTGTCGACGTGGGCGGACAGGCCGATTGCGCGCTCCCGGCTCGCCCCCGGCACGGTGATGATGCCGTTGCCTTTGGGCGTGAAGCTGAGCGGAAAGCCGAGCTTCTCCGCCTCGCCGGCAAGCAGCGTCATAATCGCCCGGCAATAGCCGCTCGGACTCGGCACGGCGAGCAGCCGCTCCAGCAGCTCCAGCACATAAGCTTGATTGATTTTCGAAACGATCGAATCCGTTCTGGACATTTCATTACCCCTTCCATTTGCTTCCGCAGCCGTAATTGTGTAAGCTTACCATGGGATTCCATGATATAGAAAGGTGAGAGAACTGTATGAGCGAAACGAACCAAACATTGCCGCCCAAAACCTGTGCCATCGAGCGTCTGGTCACTGTGAAGGACGATATTGACAAGGTGCTCAAAGGCGAGAAAACCGCAACCCGGCGCAACGGCCGTTATGCCGATCCGGGCGAAATCATGGAGCTCGAAGGCAAGCGGTTCGAGGTCACCCGGGTGTATCAGCAGTCGCTGGGCGAGTTGACCGACGACCACGCCCGTGCGGAAGGCTTCGAAACCGTTGAAGCGTACAAAAGCTACATTTTGTCCATGCATCCCGGCATGCCGTGGCTGCCGCACATGAAGGTGTGGGTTCACGAATTCCGGGCCGTGTAATATGCAAAAACAGTGTAGCCGTATAAAACATACAGCCGCTACACTGTTTTACTATCTTGCGCCGGCACTGGAGCCCCTCCCCGGGCTACACCGGGCACATGAGGCGACAAATCCTGCAAAAAATGCAACATTTTCCGGCCTCTTCGTCTCAGAAGAAGGAGAATGTTGTATTTTGTGCAACAATTTAGGGGCGGTTGGCTCCAAATCCGGGAATATCGCCCAAATTGTTGCACTTTTTACAACATTGAGCCGCAAATAAGGGTTATCCCCCCATTTTTGTTGTACAAAATACAACATTTGCTGGATCTCGTGGAAATAGCCCCCGGTACGCTGGCTCGTTTTCATCATCTGATGGTACTGCGCCAGCGGCATGGGAGTCTATCTTGAAAAATCAGCTTTGTGTACAAGTTGATTTTTCAATACCGAAGTTGGCGACCGATGACGAAGGATTCGTTCGCCAAGGCGTCAATTTTGCGAGAGGACCTGAGAAATCATATGTATCCATGGATCGTATTTATTCACGCCGTCAGTGCGATGGTCTCTATCGGACCGTTTATTTTATTGATTCCGTTGATGCGCAAGCTTCGTTCGGCCAAAGGCCCGGTATTCGAAGCTCAACTGGACTTGTTTCATGCCGCCGTTCGCTTGTCGAAACATGCAGGACATGTGCTGGTCGCTTCCGGCCTGCTGCTGATGTGGCTGGGCGGATGGCCATGGCATACGCCATGGATTGCGGCAACGCTCGCCGTGCTGTTCGCTTCGCTGTTATTCATGGCGCGCGCTTTCTCGCCGACGATCCGCAAGCTCCGGCAGGGCAGCGAGGGGCGCGAGGCGCTGCTCGCCAAACTGGCCCGCTCGCTGTATATTTATTTGACCGTGCTGTTCATCATGCTCTGGCTGATGATCATGAAGCCCGGCCTATGGGTTTAAGCGGGTTGTCTCAGCTTTCGAAATCGACGCACACGCTGGTGCCGTCCAGCACCTTCTTCATATGCGCCTTGACGGCCTCGTGCACAGGATGGACGTCGTAGGCCTTCAAGTCGTCCAAAGAATCGAATTTCGTAATCAGGGCAATGTCGTAAGACCGGTCCAAATGCAATACGTCCAGGCCGACTTCGATATGGCGGAGCACGTCGATCTTGCCTTCCATATTTCTGAGCACATTAGCCGTTTCCTGAATCGCTTCCGGGGAGCGGTCTTTCAGCTTAAAGAGCACTACGTGGGTAATCATCGGTTTCTTCCTCTTTTCCTCGGTTTCTCGGGCGGATAAGCCTCCTTTCCGAATTATAGCATTTTATAGCCTTTCGCGCACTCTCGCGAAAGCGCGATTGTACTGCGCCAGGCAGACTTGCCTGCCTCAAGCGCCGGATTTGAACACGAACTCCGTCCTGGCGACAGCGATGACATCGCCATCCTGCAGCGGATACGTTCTGTATGGAACAAGCGTTTCCCCGTTCAGCGAAGTTCCGTTGCGCGAGCCGAGATCCTTGACGACAAGATTCCCGTCCTCCCGGACGATCTCCGCATGAATCCGCGAGATGCCGGCGTCGTCCAAAGCGTAATCGACCTCATGCCCCTGACGGCCGAATACGAAGACGGATTTGCGAAGCGCGATCTTTTCGGTCTGCCCGTTTTTCGTCGTTTCCAGATACGGCGTCTTTCCCTTCCGTTCGGCTCCCGGCAGCGGCTTCAGCAGCACGGTCGCCGCCGGCGGCGCCAGCAGCGTCGTCACGGCCGATGCCGGCGGCTCAGCGAACGGGTTAGACGCAGCAGCGGATGATGACGGCACGGCGTTTCTCCTTGCGACAGCCGGCAGGGCTTCAGCGAATGGAGGCGATGCGGCGTGGGACGACGATGGTACGGCGGTTCTTCTTTCTACGGCGTGCGCTGTCGAAGCGTTAGCGCTCCCTTCGAATGAAGGGAACGCATTCGCACCGCCCGAGCCCGCTCCAGGCATGTCGCTTTCGCTGCGCCTCTCCCTGACGCCGGGGCTGACGGACGACAAGCCGACTTCCATCAGCCCGATTCGCGACAGCATCTCGCCCACTCGCTCCGGCTCCTCCGCTGCTGGATGGGGCTGCTCCGCGCTCCATTCGGAGCTATCGTCCACATCGTCATCGCTATCCCTGGTCGCACCGCGCTTCAGCAGCAAGTAAGCCCCCAGCACGGCGAACAGAGACAGCCCGCTGCATATATACAGCATCGGTTCCGTCGGCTTGTCGGCGTACAGTTTCCAGATCAGAGCCAAGCCGATCACAAAACCGGCCGCAACGAGCAAGGTCCGTCTGCTTTTCGGTCGTTGCCCCGCTGTGCCAGGCGCCTCCGGTTCGTCCGGCATAAACGGCAGAGGAGCTCCCTCATCCTTGGCCGGCCATTCCGAACCGGCGGCAGCGAATGAGGACGGCTGCGTGAATGACGACGTGAATGACGGCGTGGATGCTGACGAGGATTCCGGCATCTCTCCGGCAGGGCGCTTCCTATCTACAGCCTCAGAGCCGGCAGAGCGTGTGGCGGAAAAGCTTTCGGACGGCACCTCCTGCCGCCCGCCCCATTCTTCCTTCTCGAGAATGTGAATGTGACGCTGCAGAAGCTGTTTCATCCCGCCAAAGTGGAACGTTTCGTCCTGCAAATAGTCCATCAGCTCCTGATAGCCGCTGCCTCTCAGCTCGGGAACTTTACGGATCAGTCGCGAGGCCAGCTGCATTAGTTCCCCGGCAAGAGACTCCCCGTCTTGGCGCCGCGCAAGCGGCACATATGTCAAATACAGGTCGTCCAGCCCCGCTCCGCAATAAATGAAATCCTCGTGCAGCACATACCCCTCGGCGCGAAGCATGTATACCTTGCTATCGTCCAAAATATCGGCAAGCTCGTGAAGCAGGCCAAAATACCGGAGCAGCGGCAGCTTCTCCGCGCGCAGCCTTTGCGACAGCATTCGTCTGCCTGTTATGTTATAGACCAGCCGCAGGTCGCCGTTCATGCTTTCCGTCTGCAGCTCCAGCTGCCGCGGAATGCGGTTGGCCGCAACCATTTTGAGCTGAAAAGCATGAAGCTCCTCCTGCTTCAAGCCGTCCGGACGGCTTAACATCATAAAATGACCGTGGCGCTCGATATATTCGACGGCAAATCCTTGTATGGCCGCAGCCGTCATAAATTCTGACCTCCTTTATTCGCCATGAATCTTGAAAATAGCCCAGGGTGAGCAGCTCATTTCATCTTCTGATAGCGACAAATCCTGCAAAAAATGCAACATTTTCCTCCCTCTTCGCAGCAGAGGAAGGGTAATGTTGCATTTTATACAACAATTTGGGCGTGTTGGGCTTCAAACCCGGGAACATTGTCCGAAATGTTGCACAAAGTGCAACATTGAGCCGTAAATAGGGTTGATTGCCCCGTTTTTGTTGTACAAAATACAACATTTGTTGACTATCTTGAAAAATCAGCTTTATCTACAAGCTGAATTTTCTGGCACCGCAGGCGACGACCGATGACGAAGGATCGCCTGTCATAGGCATCTATCTTAAAAAGTTGGAACGATTCCCTCGCCAACAGCGTCTAGACGCTGCTCCACTGCCACAAAGCGTACAACACCCCGGGCAAAACCGCCCACATGAACGGAAACTGCGTGTAACGTTTTTGCTCCGTATCCTCTCGCCATTCGCGGATTTGTGTCCAGTCTTTTCGCACAGCGATGCGCCAGACGGAAATGCCGAGCATGCAGACTCTGGCCACCCAGTCCCGTTTCCACAACAGAATGCATGCGGCCAGCAACCCTGCGAACAGCAAGGAAGCAGCCATTGCATACAGGACGAACCCCGCTCCGGTCAGCGCTCCCAATGCGCCGAACAGCTTGACATCACCCGCGCCTACCGCGCGGCACGCATACAGCAGGAGCAGCGGAATGAAGCCGCAGGCAAAGCCTGCAGCGGCAAAACCGAGACCGCTTAAGCCGTCCGCAATAGCGTGAACAGCCGCACCGGCCGCCGCGCCGCCCGCCGTCAGCCAATTCGGTATTTTTCTCGAACGGACATCGGTGATGAACGACGCCAGCAGCAGCAGCGCCGCGATTGCTCCCGCCGCCGTCATGAACTTCCTCCGATCCAGGCCCGCTCCACAGCCCTTTTTTTGATGACAATGGTCTTCCGATAAAACGGCACTGCCAGCTTCATCTCGTACTGCGCCTCCAGTCCAAAATACGCATTGTCTTTATTGTCGAAGCTCGGAAATTCAAGATCGGTCACTTTAAGTCCCTCAAGATGGAGTCTTCGCGGGTTGGCAAAGCTGGACAAGACGGGAAGCGCAGCGCCGTACATCGCTTCCTCCGCCTGCCGCTTCGCCGCCTCGCCGGCTTCCGTGCCCAAGTTCTCCAGCGCCTCCCGCTTCGTTCGTTCCCAGGCGACGAGCTTCACGACAGGTTCGGGGATCCAGCGGCTGTAGTCGTCCACGAACGTTTCCGCCTCGATCGCCGTCTGCCGGGCGCTCTCTACCCGGCTCGTCACATAGTTCAGCCAGGCGGCCGGCCTGCTTTGCGACCACTGTTCCTTGCCCTGCTGGTACAATAGATCGACAGGATACAGATTGGCGGCGACGACCTTGGCCGTGCTCGATACGGCCGACTGCAGCGCCATCTCCGCGAGCGCGATCTGTACGAAAGCGACGAGAACCATAATCAGCGACATGAACAGCGGGAGCACAAGCGCCGCCTCGAGCGTGATGCTTCCCTTGTCTTCTCCTCTCAGCTTCATCGGAAATGATCTTCCCCTTTCCGCCAAACCTATCTTGAAAATTCGGCAATATCACACGAGCCGAATTTTCTGGCACCGCAGGTGACGCCCGATTGACGAAGGAACCGCTTGTCATAGGCGTCTAATAGGCGATATCCGCGGTTTTGACGATACGGCAGCGGTTGCCCTCCACCTCGCATCCCGCGAATCCGGCATGGCCGTAAAGCTTCATGACGCCTGGCAAAAACCAGAGCCGGAACGACGTCTCCGCGCGTCCGGATACGTATGAAGCCGCCTGGCGCAGATCGATGCCCGTATTCAGCTCAATCAGCGCCTGCATGCGCGACAGCAGGACGGAATCGCGGCTGTGCAGCAGCAGAAACAGCCGCAAGTAGTCTTTGTAAGCCATTGTAAATATGCTTCCCAGCTTCTCCGCAACGGGAACCGCTTCGCCCTGAATGAGCCGGATCATATCCTGCTGAGCCTTTATAGCGCCCTCTGCCAAGGCGGCCAGCAGGACGGCCAGCGGCGACCCTGCAGCCAGCAGCTCGTTCTTCGGGGAGAGCAGCGCTTCCGCAGTCCGTATGGCAAGGCGGAATGCGAACATTTCCGCATAAGCTAGCGACTGATTTCCGGCGCAGGAGCCGGAGCCGTAGATCAGGAACTCGACCTCCTGGTTTTGCAGCGGATGCGACTGCGGCTGCGACAGCTCGTTGATCGGCTTCGGCGTGCCGTCCGGCAGCTTCTCGAGTCCCAGCGTGCGGTAACTGAACTTGCTGACCGCGAACTCGTCAATATAAAACTCGTCCCGAATATCCGTTAGCAGAGAACCGAGGCCCGATACGAGCTTCAGCGCGCCGAGGCCGGCCCGGTCGGGGTCATCCAGATCAATGTCGGGGAGCGGCTCCGGAGCGGATTCCAGGGCGTTCAACTCCATATAGGCATGGTAAGACCCCCCCGTCCCCTGCGAGGAATCGCCCAGCAGCTTGACATAATGCTCCTTGTACGGGTCAACCGATGAGGCGAGGGAGCAGGCTCCCATCACCCGCTTGACTTCATCCAGCACATTCTGTACGGCGGAGCGGCTCTCCCGCTTGGAATCGGCCGCCGCCTGCCGGTTCCGGTTGCGTTCGGCCTCCTTCCCCTTCTGCGCCTCGTATACGCTCTGCACCTGCTGCCGGAACGATTCCAGCGTCTTATCCGTTGCCGTATATTTTTGCGCCGTGAACATCAGACCGTCCTGAAGCTGGGCCTTTAATGCCGAGAACAGCGAGACGGCTGCGGCGACATCGCTTTCGTAGCGGTCCAGCTCCTCCGGAGCGATCAGATGAACGCTGCCGAACGCCTGATCGGCGGCATAGCCTGGGGATGCTCCTTCGGCAGCGCTCCGCAGCGCTTCGTTCAGCTGCTCGCTTGCCTTCTTGGCTTCCGCCATCGCCTCCTTGAAGCGGGCGAACTGCTTCTGCAGCTCGCTGTCGTCATGATCGGATTTCAGCTTCAGCATCGCCAGCAGTTCTGCATACCGCAGCAAATCGGCGAGCAAGCTCTCCAGCTCGCTCACCTTGGCGGACGCCTCCCGCAGCTCGCCGATCAGCTCCCTGCGCGTCTCGGACAGCCGGCGAATCGATTCCCTCGCTTCAGCGCCGGAGCGGATGAGGGAATCGATGGAGCGATCGATGCTGCTGATCTGCTTGTCCAGCTTCTCCACCTCTTGCTGAGCGGTTCGCAGGGATGCCCTGACGTTCTCCACCGTATGGATGCCGATTTTGTCACTGAGCGCGTTCAGGTCGCGAAGCTGCGTTTTATAGAACGGATAGACGTCGCCCGCTATCCGGTTGATCGCCTCCAGCGCGGCCCACGCCTTGTCGAGCTGTTGGTCTCTTTCCTCCAGCGGCTCTTCGATCTTGGCGGCATTGTCGGCGAACGTCGACGCCTGTTCGAGTCCTGACGTTACATTCGTCTTCTTCAGCTTGTCGAATACGTCAAGCGCATAGATCATCGGCGCCCGGTATTTCATCTCCTCCAATATTTGTCTCTTGAATACCGCATGGCTGGCGAGCGAATAGACGGGCGTCAGGCTGGCGCCCTCCGCTTCAAGCCGGTGGTCCAGCAGCCGGAAGCGCGGCCCTTCCGCCGCCTCGGACAAGTTGCCGCTAACGACCCGCCTGAACACTTCGCCGGAAGCGTCCGCTCCCGAGGTCAGGCCGTACAACCCGTAGCTCTGAAGCTGCGGGGAAAATCCCGCGAGCGTCGAGCGGACGCCTGCTTTCACGGCAAGCTCCGCCTCCTGGTCGGCCGCTCGCCAGCGCACGACGTCCACGAGCACGCCGCAGAACAAAAATACCGGGACGATCAGCAGCATCAGAAAGACGGAAACGGCTCCCCGCTCTTCCTTGCGCCAGCGCGTCCATTTCCCGTTGATAGGCGCTCCCCCCTTTCAGACACCGGCGGCTACCTGTTATGAATGACGACAACGATGCCGCTGCGGGCGAGCTCGTTGCGGAAGGCAGCGGACAGCTTGACTTGCCCTTTCTTCGTTTCGAAAAAATGCCAGACGACGCCGCTGATTTTCGCCCCGCTGCGCAGCAGCTCGGCATCCTTCGGCAGCTGCACCTCGCGCAGCTGCTTCTCAGTAAATGTGTAGAAAGCCTGGTGCGCGATGCCGTTGGCATCGAGCGCGTCGATCTCCCGCACCATGCCGGGCTTCACCTCCACCTTCTGAGCCGTCCCCCCGACGAGTCCGCGCAAATATCGCGCCGCCTCATTGTGGCTTGATATGACCGTTCTTTCTTTCGGCACCGACTGCGGCTCCTTCATCAGCTGCTTCGCCGCGGACGGCCGGATGCGGTCCTTGACTTCTCCGATGAACGATCGCGTCAAATCGGTCAATCGCGCCGTTTCCACCGGATCGACGACAACCGCCGCCGCGTCCGAGCGAACCTCGTCGGCTCCCCATCGGTTCATGCGATACGCCGGAGAGTGAAAGGGCCTGGCGAGATACACCTCGATATCGCGGATAAGACCGCGGTTGCTGAAGCGCAGCTCGCCCTTCCAACTGCTTGGGAGACGGGCGGCGGCTTGCGACAGCTTGTCGGCCGGAGCAGAAGACCCGCCTCCCGCTGCGGCCGGCAGCGCAACGCGCACCGGATCGATCGGGAGCAGGAAGCTGAACAGATGAAGCGCGTTGTCGTTCGTGAGCCGCCAATACAGCGGATCATGGCGGCCGGGCTCGACATAGCCCGTCGCATGATCCTTGGCCGAATTGTCCCAGACGAACGCGGAGCGCTCCGCGGTCAGGCTTGCCGACTGATACAGCGACGCCTGATGATAGACGAATAGCGCGATAAAGAGCAGCAGCACCGAAGCGATCAGGATCGTCGGCAGAATCAGCGACGCTTCCAGCGTGAAGCTGCCGGCGGCGGAACGCCGCAGCCGGGCGAAAGCGCTGCGGCAGCTTCTGAGCATGCGGCGTGCAGCAGCCAGCTTCTCCCGCTGGCTTCCGTTATTTCGGACTAATGCTGCTCGCATCATCGCTAATCGAACCTGACTGGTTCGTAATTTCCGTATCGGCGGATTTAAACAGATCCCCGACCCACTTCATGATCCACTTCCTGAACGCGATCGCAATGATGACGAGAACGGCTACAATCAGCAATATTTCCAGCGTGCCCAGACCGTCCTCCTCGTGCCAAAATCGTTTCCAGCTTTCCTGCAATCGAAGCTTCATTTGTCCCATCCTCCTCTGTATTTACCCGTTCATCATGAGCAGCGCAGGCGCCGCCACGACGACCATCACCGCAAAAAAGATCAGCACCATCGGAAACACCATTTTGGACGATGCCTCTTCGCCCAACGTCTTGGCCAGCGCCTTGCGCCGTTCCCACAGCGTGAAGGACAGCTCCTTGAGCGACATGACCAGCTCGTCGCCGCCGCGCCGGTAATTGAGCAGCAGCGTCGTGGTGAACATGGCCGCCTCCTGCAGCGCGCAGCGCTTGCTGAATTCCTCCATCACCTTCGGGAACGATGCGTTCATCTGCAGCGCCCGCACGGCCCAGGACAACTCTGTCCACAGCGGATGCGCGCTTGCGCCGCTAAGCTCCCTGGTTTCGACGATCCGCTGCAGCGCTTGAGGCACCGTCTCGCCGGCGTTAACCAGCAGCATGATGCGGTTCAGCGCCTCGGGCAGCTCCAGCAGCATGGCGCGCTTTCTTTGCTCAAGCCGGTTCGTAAGCCGCTTGTACTGCACAAGCGGTATGAATATGGCGATTGCCGCTCCGTACGCCGGCATCTCGGCATTATCCGCCGCCCAGCCGAGCAGCGAAGAAAACAGCAGCGCAGCCGCCATCCACGACCAGATGCAGGCGTAGAACCATTTGGTTCGCACCCCGGCTTCGCGCCGGCCGTACAGTCCCGCCATGACCGCATGCACCTTGCCGGTCAGCTCGGACAGGCGGTCCATGAGCCGCAGCCGGTCGATCGTCCATAAGCCGGCGGCGGCGAACCAGCCGTCCCGAAACGACAAGCCGTTCTCACGCACCCAAGGCCGGTACTTCGGCAGCGAGACGGCGAGCAGCGCAGCCATCCCCACCGCTTCCAACACGAACAGCATCAACATGGTTATCACCGCTACCGTTAAATTTGGATCGACATCATTTTGCGAATAATCAGAAAACTGGCAATGAACACACCCAGCGCTCCGGTCATAATGAGCACGCCTCCGGAGCGGTAAAGCGGCTCCATATAGTCGGGCGTCGTAATCGACAGCACCCCGATCATGGCGACGGGCGCCATCGCCAGGACGTTGGCCTCGAATCTTTTTTGCGCCAACAGCACCTTGATCTCCTGCTGTATATCCAGCTTGTCCTGGATAATCCCGGCCGTACGACGCACGACCTGGATCAGGTTGCCGCCGGAGCGCTTGCAGACGAGAAGCACCTCCGCCAGCTGCCGGATATCCTCCAACTCCGTGCGCACCGCCAAATTCATGACCGCCTGCTCCAGATTTTCCCCGTTGTCGATGCGGCGGTTAATGATTTCCAGCTCCTGCACGATCATCGTCCGCGGGTCGGGATACAGCAGCTTCAAATCGTCCAGCGCCTCGCGAAAGGCCGATTCCACCGATTTGCCCGCTGCGAGAGATGACGAAAGCGAGGCCAGCAGCTGCTTGAACTGCTGCTGTAGCTGCGCTTTGCGGGAGCGAATCACGCTCTTTCGGCGCAGCGCCGGCAACGCCAGTCCGGCGCTGGATAACAGAATGACCGCTGCCGCGTGCTTGTAGAACACGACGCCGATCAGACCGGCGATGACCGCCCCTGCCAGCGCAGTGAGGACCGTCTCGGCCAGGCTCATCTCGTACCGGTCGTAGCGGGGCAGCGTTGCGGCAAGGTCCGGGACGCCCGGCACTCCCCCGGCACCGGGCCCCTTGGTCTTACGGCTGCCCTTCGCCATGCGGACAAGATGATTCGGTTTCAAAAAAGCGGCAAGCTTGCGCATACGGTTCGCAGGCGCCGTTTCGCCCTTTGGCCTGCAAATATTATGCTTGCTGGCGTCACGGCGCTCCGTCCCTCCCTCCATTCCGATCATGTTCATGGCCGCAGGCGATGCCTGCCATTCGCAGCTTCTCCACGTTGTGCAGCCGGTGGCCCGTCCGAACGAGCTCCCCGCGGAGCCGTCCGCCTTCGTCCTCGCCGCTTTCCTCGAACCGATAGAGCGGGCGAAGCTCCACCTCGCCTTCCCGCAGTCCGAGCACCTCGCTGATCTCGGCCACTTTGCGGCTGCGGTCGCGCATTCGCTGCAGGTGCACGACGATATCGAGCGCCGAAGCGATCTGCTTGCGCACGACCTGGATCGGCAGCTCCGCTCCGCTCAGCACCATCGTCTCCAGGCGGCTCATCATGTCCGCCGCGGAGTTGGCGTGCCCGGTCGACAAGCTCCCCTCATGGCCAGTGTTCATTGCCTGCAGCATATCCAGGGCTTCGGCTCCGCGCACCTCGCCGACAATGATCCGGTTCGGCCGCATCCTCAGCGACGTCCGGATCAGGTCGCGGATCGAAATCTCCCCCTTTCCTTCGGAGTTGGCGTTGCGCGTCTCCAGGCTGACGAGATTCGGCACGCCGCGAATTTGCAGCTCGGCCGAATCCTCGATCGTAATGACCCGTTCGTCCCCGGGGATATGCTGGGCCAGCGCGTTCAAAAAGGTCGTTTTGCCCGAGCCCGTCCCCCCGCTGATAAAGATGTTGAATTTCGCCTTAACCAGGTCCGTCAAAAAGCGGGCCGCTTCCTCCGACAACGCCCCCCAGGCGATCAAATCGTCCAGCGACGGCGGGCGCTCGGGGAATTTGCGGATCGTCATGACCGGACCGTTCAAGGCCGCAGGCGGCAGCACGATGTTGACGCGGGAGCCGTCCGCCAGCCTGGCGTCGACGATCGGGCTCGATTCGTTCACGACCCGGTTCACCTTGCCCACGATCGTCTGAATGACGTCCTCCAGCTTCTCCCGGCTATCGAAGCGGATGTCCGTTTCCACGACCTGCCCGTCTCTTTCCACGAAAATGCGGTCGTGCGAATTGATCATGATTTCCGTGATCGACCGATCCTCCACCAGCGGCTGCAGCACATCCAGCCCGCGGAAGGAATGGAACAGCGCAGCGACCAGCTTCTCCATCGCGGCTGCGGTCAAATGCGCCTGCCGGGCATAGGCGAACACCTCTTCCTCGATCCGCTCCCTGAGCTCCGCGTCCGTCAGCGATATCCCCAAATCCAGCCGCTCCCGGATTTGCTCTTGCAGACGCCTCTTCACTTCATGCGCGGACATGACGGTTCACCTGCCCGCCGCTGGCAGCGAAAGCATCCAACACGCCGGCGGCACGCTCCGCAAAGGGCGGCGAATAGCGTCGCTCCGGATCGGCAGCGGCCTTCCATTCCGGCACATACGGCAGCCGTTCCGCGATCTCAATGCCGTACGCCGACATGTTGTTTACCTCGCGGCCGATCCAGCGGTTGACGACGAAGCTCGTTTTTTGCCGCAAGCCGAAAGACGCGTTCATTCCGCTCATCCCGCTTAGCTGCAGCGCGCATTTGCCCAAATGCACCTCGTCGTCCAATACAAGCCAAATAATGCGGTCCGCACAGCGCAATGCTTCCGCGATCGGTCCGTGAAGCTGGCTGTCCAGATCGAGAAAAATGCGATCGTACGCTCCCGACGCCTGCAGCAGGCGGATCAGCCGGCTTACATCCTCCCCATCCATATCTTCCCATTGCTCCGTATTGCGAAACGGAGGCAAAGTATCGAACTTCCATTCCGGCTGCTTGCGCTTCCACTGCTCCAGCTTGGCCGATGCGGCCGGCGGGTTCGTTCGCAAGTAGTACAACAATTGCGAAAGCGCCTCTTCGTCGCTGTCGATGCGGTATTTCGCATAGGACGGGAGCCGCTCCAGGCAAAGGCAGAAGACGCGCTCTCCCCGAATGGCGCAGCGGCGGGCCGCATGCACGGCAGCCGTCGTTTTACCGCTTCCGCCTGCTGCGGAATACCAGGCGACGACCTGCGCCCCGGAGCCCGAACCGTCCCGAACCGGCTGGCGGTATTCGCCGGTCTGGGCCGCGATCGCGGAGAGCAGACGGTCGAGCGGCTGATACTTGCACAGAACGGGGCAGCCAGCCGAACTGTCCTGCGCTTCCCGCTCGCTTAGCGCGACAACCTTTGCCGTGCCGCGAACGGCCTCCGGCGGCAGCGGCAGGCACGATTCGTGAACGAGCAGAACGAACGGCTCCTTCATCAGGCTCAAGCCCTCCAAGCCGGTCCCCCGATCCTGGTAGCAGCTAACGTGATATTGATCAGCATATTCCGATACCCGAACATACGCCGTGAGCATTTCGCAAAAATAATCGTCAGGATCGATCACAATGAGCGGCAGTCTGTTCATTCGATCGGCGGACACCTCCTTCTTCGCAGTTTCATTGGATGAGGCGAGCAGGCTCGCCCCTCTTTCAGCATTTCGCCATCGCCGCGCGATGCCAAAGCTGAACATAAACATGTTCACGCAAGCAGCGGATTGTCGGTCTTCATCAGCCCCCTCTCCCCAAACCGCAAGCAAAACAAAAAAAGCACGCGCCGGAAAGAAATTGCATTCTTTCACAGCGGTGCTTCCGCTTGGTTCCTATGGATGAATTTACAAACTGAATTATAGCAGACTTTAGCAAAAAATCAATAGGCGATTGCAAAATATTGTCTTATGCCAAATCTGGCCGCGCCCGGCCGTCCAGCCGTCCGGTTTGTCCAGCTTGATCAGGGATCAGGCGCAAAGCTTAGGGACACGGTCAGCCCTGGGCCGCATATGCCTGCTTGTTCCGCTCGATTTGAGCGACATGAGAGTCGACATGCTCCGCAAACATCTGGACGATGTCGCGAAGCGTCTGCTTGCCTGCCACGTTATGGATGCCTGTCCGCTCCCAGTCCTCCGGCTTCAGCGCTTGCAGCACGGGAACCATGCCGGCGCGGAGCAATCTGAACATCTCCAAATACACATTCATATCGAGCGAAGCATAGTCCAGCCTGCCCGCCCAAGCATCCGGGTCGAATTTGAACAGCAGCGGATTCTCCTCGGCGATCACCTTCTTCATCCGGTGAATGGCCACCATCTCCGCATCAGCTACATGAACGGCGACCTCCTTGATGCTCCATTTGCCGGGTCCCGGCCTATACGACAAGAGCGGCTCCGACACGCCTTCCAGTGCGGCCGTCAGCCGCTCGTAGCCCGATGCGTAATGCTGAATAAGCTGTTCCATTTCTTTCGCCTCCTGATCGGATATGCCGCCCGTGTCCGACTGCCGCGCCGCCGGGCGAGGGCAATCGGGCACAAGCGGCCTGTGCCTTATTTTTTCAACAAAAACAGCGTTAATTCCTCCCGGTTGTGAAACAGCTGCTTCGCTTTTTGCAGCGAGAACGCCGTCTCCAGCACGCCGGTCACTTCGCGGATCGTCTGCAGCGCCTTCTTGTGCATCAGCTTGACCGTTATAATCGCCGTACCGCCCTGCTGCAGCGCGTCAGCGAGCCCGAGGACGAGCTTGGCCATTTGGTGGGGACTCCAGCTCATATCGCAGACGAGAAGATCGAAGGATCCCGCAGCGAATGAGACTTCGTCCGCTCTTTGGCCATAGTAGGTCAGGCGGGGATGGCGCAGCAGGGACGGGTCCAGCTTCGCCGGATCGACGGCCGTTACCTTGAGCCCGCGCTCCAGCAGCAGCGAGGTCCAGCCGCCGGGCGCCGCCCCGACATCGAGCGCCGACCGGTATCCGGCGAGGTCGAGTCCGAACGCCAGCTCCGCTTCAAGCAGCTTGAACTTGGCCCGGGAAATTTGGCCTTCCTCCCGGCGGAAGCGGACCGCGCCGCCCGGCCAGTCGGACAGATTGTCCTCCGGCCGGGACCAGCCGACGAACGCCTTGCCTGCCTCCAGAAACAAGGACAAAATCCGGTCCGCTTCGCGAACGACAGGCTCCACGCCCCACTCGTCCGCCAGGAGCCGATCGATCGCCGGCTTCAGCTGCCCCGGGACTGCGCTTTCGGGGACGCGCTCGCCCTTGCGGATCTGCACGGCCGCCCGCAGGCCTGAGCGCATATCGCCTGCCGCGCGGATAACAGAGCGAATGCCTTCAAGCAGCGCAGCCTCGTCCCCGTCCCAATCGATCTCGGCGTTCACCGGCTGCAGATGCCGCAAGAAGACGGGCTCGTTGCGCTTGATCCGCTCCAGACCGTCCGCGAACGCCGCGTCCGCCTCCATCATGAACGTCTCGTTCGGCAATATCCAGCGAAACGACACCTTCGTCTCGAACAAACGCCGCACTTCCTCCTGCGCCTGCTGGCCATATCCGCGATTGGCCGTGCCGATCGCCCGAAAGACGTTCGCCCCTGGCTGCGCAGCCGACGTCACTTGATCCGAATGCGCGCTGCCCATCATCCGAGCACCTTGATCCAGGGCCTGTCGTGGAACCAGTCAACCTTGACCTGCACCTGGTACGCCTTCAGCAAATTTTCTTCGTTCAGCACGTTCCGCTTTTCGCCGGAGGCGACGATTCTGCCCTGTTCGATCAGCGCGACATGCGTAAATACCGGCATAATTTCTTCGATGTGATGCGTAACGTACACGATCGTTAAATCTCCCCGCCCCAAATCTTCAATATCGGCCAGCAGCCGTTCCCGCTCATACAAGTCCAGGCCCGAGCACGGCTCATCCATAATGAGCAGCTGCGGGTCGGACATCATCGCCCGCGCCAGCAGCACCTTCTTCCGCTCGCCCTGCGACAGCGTGGCCAGCGGCTGGTTCGCCACATGGCCGAGCCGCACCCGCTCGAGCATGGCGTGCGCCTTGTCCTTCACGGCGGCAGGAATTACCTCGTAAAACCGCAAAAAAGCGAAAGCTCCCGTCGCTACCGCTTCCCATACAGGGTCCGCCGCCCCCAGCTTCTCGAACAGCGATTGGCTGATATAGCCGATCTGCCTGCGCACCTCGCGAACGTCGCATTCCCCGTAAGTGCGGCCCAATACTTCCACTTTGCCGCGGCTCGGAAACTGGTAAGCGTTCATCAGCTCAAGCATCGTCGTCTTCCCCGAACCGTTCTTGCCGAGGATGACCCAATGCTCGCTGGAGCCGATCGTAAGGCTCACGTCGGATAAAATCGTTCTTCCTTCTCTAATAAAATCGATATTGCGCATGGCAACGACTTGCTGCGACAATCTGCATCACACCTGTTCTGTTACGATTTACGGCTTGCTGGCCCGGGCGATCTCCCGGAGCGTCTCTTCCGGCACCGGACCGTTAAAAAGCTGCACGCCGTCCGGCCTGGCCGCGTACAGCGCCTGATACATGCGCTGCCGACCGACATCGCTCGACGTATGCAAATAAATGCGGCGCGGAAAGCGGCCGGCGGCAATCAGACCGCACACGGCGTCCATGCCGCTGGGCTGTCCCCAGCCGAGGTCGTAGTCGAGCGACAGCACGTCGACCTCGCATTCCTTGAGCAGCAGCAGGCATTCCTCCGCGCTGCGGGCATGGACGAAGCCGGGCGGACAGCGGCGGGCATCATCCAAAAATACGTGAATCATCGCTCCGCAAGCTCCTTCACATAGCGGATTTCGGAGGCGTGCGTCATCCCCTTGAGCACGGGCGTCTCCAGCACGACGGGAAGCGAAGCGGAGCGCAAGTACCTGAGCAGCGGGATAAACCGCCGCTCCCCGATCTCTCCCCGGCCGATCGGCGCATGCCGGTCTTTGCCCATGCCGCGCGGGTAGACGGAATCGTTCAGATGCACCGCCCTCAGCAGAGACAAATAACCGAGCGTCGCCGCATGGCTTTGGAGCCGGCTCCAGCCGTCCTCGCCGGCGGGCCACAGTCCGGATGCGTAAGCATGGCACGTATCGAAGCAAAAGCCGATCAGCTCCGGCCGCTCGCACAAGCTGCGCACCTGCATCAGCTCCTCCAGCGTCGTGCCCATGCCCGATCCTTCGCCCGCCTGATTCTCGATCAGCAGCAGCGCTTGTCCTGAAAAGTCAGCCAACACCTCATTCATACATTGTATAATATTTTTATAGCCTTGTAACGAGTCTTTTCCCTTATATTTGCCAAAATGCACGACGATGCCGACCGAACCGCATGCATCGGCGATCTCGAGATCGTTGCGGAGGGAAGCGACCGTCGCTTTGCGCAGCTCCCCTTCATCCGTCGCCATATTCGTCGGATACGGCGTATGGGCGATGCTGGCAATCCCGCGCTCGCGGCAGAATGCCGCGCACAGCTCGGCATCCTTGCGGTCGAACGACTTGATTGCCAGACTGCGCGGGTTTTTGGGAAAATATTGAAAGGCGTCGGCACCGATCTGCGCGGCCGTCTTGGCCGCCGCCAAATATCCGCCGCGAATGCTGATGTGGCAGCCTGCTTTCATCGTCTTCTCCCCTTCCGCGTCAGTGCTGGCATTGCGGGCAGCAAAACGATTTTTTCGACGAAACGTTCCGGCGCTCGATCAGACCGCCGCAGCGCGCGCACGGCTCGCCCTCCCGGTCGTACACGCGGCAGCGGCGGTCGAAGCCTCCCGTCAGCGCATCCCCTTGAAACAGCGGCATTTCCATATAGCCGCCGTACTGCACCGCTTCCCGGAGCAGCTCGCGCATCGCGCGAAACAGCGCATCCCATTCCACTGCGGACAACGACGCCGGCTTGCGCGCCGGCAGCAGCCTGGCCTGAAAGCATATTTCGTCCGAGTAGCAGTTGCCGATGCCCGACAGCACGCTCTGGTCGGTCAGCGCGCTCTTGAGCGTCCCGCTGCGGGCGCGCAGCAGCGCGGCGAACCGCTCGGCGGTCAATGCCGGATCGAACGGGTCCGGCCCCAGCTTGCGCAGCCGCTGCTCCGCCTCCTCCGGGCGGTACAGGTGCAAATAGCCGAGCCGCAGCCCGATAAAGTACAGATGCTCTGCGCCAAAGCTGATCGTCACCTGCACTGTCCTGTCCGGCTTCCGCTCCTTACGCCCGAAGAACATGATGCCGCCCAGCATCAAATGAAGCAACAGCACCTGATCGCCCGTCAAATGAAACAGCAGATGCTTGGCCCGCCGCTCCACGCGGGTAACGGCTTGTCCCGTTATCCGCCGGCGGAACGCATCCGGGTCCGTATTGATCGATTTCACCCGCTCGATCTCCGTATTGGTGATCGTCCTGCCGACTACCAATTCGCTGAGCAGCATGCGGTATGTTTCCATTTCCGGCAATTCCGGCATCGGCTTGATCCCTCCCAAACGCACCATTCTTTCCCTAGACTTCCTTGTTGCCAGGGAAATCATGCAGAGCCGGCTTCAAAAGCCTTCCAGAAACAGCTCCTGCTGCTGCGGTGCGTCAGAGGCCCGTGCCTTGCGCGAAGAACGTCCCTTCCCGGCAGAGGCGGCATAGAGCCTGTCGCCGCCTCGGGACTCCCCGCCGCCCGCGCGCTGCGCCTGGCGCTGCCGTTCCCGCTCCAGCTTGCGGCGCAGCCGCTCGATCCGTTTGGCCAGCTCGCTGCGCTCTTTGCCCGCCGCGCCTGCCCGGCCCGCCTCCCGCTGCCGCCTGCCGGCTCCGCCGGACGGGAACCGCTCCCGGCGCAAATGCGCATCCAGCGCTTCCTCGGCGTACTGCAGCGCCACGTCGTAGCGCTTCTCCTTGTGCTCGTAATGCATGGACAGCTCGATGTACGGCTCGAGCGACGGAACGAACCGCTCTGCCCGCTCCGATATGTACAGCCGCCACAGCCGGCAGGCGACATCGCTGCGCCGACGCTGCTTGAAAAAGGCGGCCAGCGGCAGCAGCGCGGCCGCTGCGCCGGCAGCCTCCGCTCCTTCCGCCGTCAAATCTTCGGCGAGCCGTTCCAATAGTTCGTCGGCCTGCCTGTGCAGCCCTGTCTTCTCCAGCCACAGCCCGTGGCGAACGATCTCGTCGGCCCCGAAGAGGCGCAGCTCGGACCATTCCGCCTCCCCCTCCGCAATGCGGGAAAAATGGATCGCCAGCCCCGCCAGCGACAGCACGTCCAGCTCGTTGTGCTCGAATACCGGACGCAGAATCCGCGGGTCCCGCTCGGCCAAATATTGGAAATAAAGAGCAGGGGCCAGCGAACCGGGCACGTCGTCAGTCCGGACGACCCCGAGCCGGTCTTCCTCGACCTGGCCGAGCCGGCACGACGGCAAAGAATGCTTCCACAAGCTGCGCGACGGATACAGGAAATCGATATGTCCCAGCGGCTCGTCCGGCTGCGCGATGCGGTTCATCACGTAGCGGCTCTTCAGAATCGGCCAATCGAACGATTTGCCGTTGTACGAGACGAGATACGGGCGTTCGGCCAGCCGTGCCGCCACATGCTTCAGCATCGCCTCCTCCTCGCCGGGATGCCGAATCAGCAGCTGTTCGACAATAAACCGGCCTTCCTCCCAAAAGCCGAGGCCAACCATAAACGGCACATTGCCTGCGCCCAGCCCGAGACCGGTCGTCTCCGTATCGAGGAACAGCAGCCGGTCCCATGCCGCGCTGCGTTCATCGGCGCGGCCGCCTGTGTCGTTAGAGAGCGCGGCGCTGCGTTCTGCGCCCGGCCCGGCGCTATCTTCGCGCGCAGCCGCTTGGCCGGCCCCACGCCGCGGAGACGCGGACGTTCCCTTGCTCAGCAGCGGAGCAAGCACTCTTCCGCGCAGATCGCCCAGGCGGTAGCGGCCGTGCCGATGCTCCGGCTCGTACGCCTTGCGCCGCAGGATGAACTCACCTTCCCCCGCCGTATGCAGCGCCGCCGCGAGCGGCGTCCATTCGCCGCCTTCCGACTGCAGCTCCTTCGTCCCGCTGCCGCCGGTTTCTTCCGTGATCGGCCTGCCATCAGCTTCATCCGCGACCGGCCTGCCAGCGGCTTCATCCGCAACCGGCCTGACCCCAGCCGTCCCTTCCGCTGCCGCCGAATGTCCCCTTTCACCTGCCGCCGCTTGGCCGCCGCACGGCTTATTGCCTTCCGCTGCCGACGCCTTGGCCTCTGCCGGCGCGGACTCTGCCGACCTCGACTTGAGCTGCCGCTGCAGCCGTTCCCTGAGCGAGCTCATCAGACATCACTCCGTAATGTGTTTCAAGATTTTGCCCGGATTGCCTGCTACCATCGTATCTGCCGGGACGTCTTTGGTGACGACGGAGCCTGCGGCAACAATGGAATTATCGCCAATGCTGACGCCGGGCAAGATGACGCTGCTGCCGCCAATCCACATTGTTACCAAAATCAGGTGTGCCAGCTTCACACTGTGCAGCTGCATACAAGTGTGCAACTTCACAATAAATCCAGCAATTGCATGCTCATTTTTTTCGCATTCGGTCCTTCGATCTCCGTACCGATGCAAGAAGGGCAGCCGTCCTCGCAAGGACATTGGCGGATCAGGCTTGCCGCCGCCTGCTTGATTTCGTCGAACCGCTTGTACACTTCCTCGGCCAGCCCGATGCCGCCAGGATAATGATCATAGATGAAAATCGTGGGCAGCTGCGTATACTCGGCGCGAATCTGCGACACGACGTGGATGTCGCTGCGGTCGCACATGACATGGACCGGGACGATGTGCCTCAGCACGTTGGATATGCCAAGCAGCAGCTGCTCCAGGATGTTGGTGCCCAGCTGCGGATCGGTCTCGGCCAGCTCGATCCACGCCGCGCTGGTATGCAGTTCCTGTTCGGGCAGATGAATCGGCCCGTACCCGATATTTTCGAACGTGCTCAGCTTGATTTTTTTGAAAATGGTCGGCATCGCATTCACGACGACATCGCCGAAATGCAAGGCGGATGCCCGTCTCTGATTTGTTCTGTCTATGTCCAGCACCTTCAGCTTGACGGCCAAATTCGCATCCGTGTAATACTCGACATCGACTTCCCGCACATAAGCCTTCTTATGATCCCAGTCCAGCTTTTCAACTTGATACTGCATGCCTTCGTGCAAATAAATCGCTTCGTCGTGCAACAGGGTCATGGCGCTGAAACGGTCCATCTCCCCGATAATTTTCACATTCGCCACGTCGGACTGGTCGACGATCACGACATTTTCCTGCGCTGCCGAGCGCAGGCTGACCTCGCTGGCCGGGAACGATTGATTCGCCCAGTAAAATGTCTCACCCGAGCGGTGCAGCACGCGCTCCTCCACCAAATATTCCAGGATGTCCTCGATATCCAGCGGTCCGAACTCCTCCCCTTTTTTGAAGGGCAGTTCGTAAGCCGCGCATCGTAAATGATCGACGAGAATGATCAGATTTTCCGGGTTGATGCGCGCGGATTCCGGCGAGCGGTCGAAAAAATATTCCGGATTGTGCACAATGTACTGATCGATCGGCGTGTTGCCGGCGACCATCACGACCAGCGCCTCGCCATGACGCCTTCCGGCCCGTCCCGCCTGCTGCCATGTGCTCGCTACGCTCCCGGGGTACCCTGTCATGATGCACACCTGCAGCTGTCCGATATCGACCCCGAGCTCCAGGGCGTTCGTGCTGACGACGCCCAAAATTTCCCCGTTTCTCAGGCCGCGTTCGATCTCCCGCCGCTGCTTCGGCAAATATCCGCCGCGATAGCCGCGGATGGACTGCTTGCCAATCTCGTCCTTCACCAGCTCCTGAAGATGACTCAAAATGATTTCGACCCTTACGCGGCTGCGGGCAAAGACGATGGTCTGGATCTTGCTTGCCAAAAACTGCTTGGCCAGGCGGTTTACTTCGACTGTGGCGCTTTTTCGGATGTTGAGCGCTTTGTTGACGATCGGCGGGTTATAAAAAACAAAATGCTTCCTCCCTCTCGGCGCTCCGTTATCGTCAATGAGGCGCATCGGGCTTCCCGTCAACTGCTCGGCAAGCTCTTGCGGGTTGGCGATCGTGGCAGACGTACATATAAAAAGCGGGCTGCTTCCGTAAAATCGGCAGATGCGCTTCAGCCGCCGGATGACATTGGCCACATGGCTGCCGAACACGCCGCGGTATGTATGAAGCTCGTCGATGACAATATATTTCAAATTGCTGAACAGGCTGACCCATTTCGTATGATGCGGCAGAATCGCGGAGTGCAGCATGTCCGGGTTCGTGATGACGATATGCCCGGCATTGCGGACGAGCTGGCGAATCGCCGGAGACGTGTCGCCGTCGTAAGTGTAGCTTTTGATATCGATGCCCATCTCGGCGATGATTTCGTTCAACTCGCTCTTCTGATCCTGCGCCAGCGCCTTGGTCGGAAACAAGTACAGCGCGCGGCTGCTGTCGTCTTCGGCGATCGCCTGCAGCACGGGCAGGTTGTAGCACAGCGTTTTGCCGGAAGCGGTCGGCGTAACGGCGACGATATGCTCCCCCTTGCGCACCGTTTCGTAGGCGGAATATTGATGGGTGTACAGCTGCTTGATGCCGCGCTTGGACAGAGCCGCTTGAATGCGCCCGTCCACGCTGTCCGGCATCGGCCGCAACCTCGCCTCCCGGGGTTCAACCTCGTGCCAATGCACGATATGCTCATGCCCTTTCAACTCTTCGATGAATTGGGCTAACGACTTTTTGCGAAACATCGTATCCTCTCCAAACTGCGAAAACCAAACTGAGAACTGCTGTTCCCCCCATTATAAACTTCAAGCGCGGATTAATAAAGCCCCCGGCTATTTGTTCGTTACTGAAAGTTTAACTTCGCTAAAGCGATAAAGCGAAGTGCGACTTGCTGTACCAAGAAAAACAACCGCTAAGCCGCGGTCGCTCATCCTTGAATGGACTTCGATAGACGTTTTTCTTTCAATATCAGAAAGTTTAAATCCTTTACAGGTCTAAAACGAGAGGGTTGAGCCCGGGGAGAGGCGGCCAACCAGATGATCGGAGAGCGGGCCGGCCCATGTGCCCGGGGAGGGGCTGCGTTAACACGAAGCACGGGGCCGCCGGCTAAGCTTCCCCCTGCAGCAATGTTTAGGTTTGCACCATTAAAGGATCTTGCCGAAGGCAAGGTCTTTTTTACGATAATTTTCGTATCATTCGTCCGGATGGCCTATATACATAGATTGACGGCATTTCCGTACAAGTTCTGCCAGACGGGCCGGCCGAAAAGCGCCTGCAATAACGGTAACGGTTGGGCGATTAACAGGCGGAAGGTGCGGCCGGCTCATCGACTACCCCATTCGTCGAGGTGATCTGTATGACTGTTCCCCGGAAGCGAACCGCCCGAAGCGGCAGACAGGCCAAGCCATGCGGCCTCGTCCGGCTCGGCGCCGAATCGGCGCCGCTTGGCACCGGCTTGAAACCGCTTGGCGCAGACGAGCGGCATGCGCCATGCTGATCCGCTGGCTTTCGCCGCTGACCGTCCTGTATTCGTTCTCGTTCGTAGGCGGCTTCGCCCTGGCGGCCGTCATCCACGCGGCATTGTGGCTGGAGTGGGCCAGCAGCGTTTGCTTTATTTTGGGAGGCGTAACGGCGCTGCTCTGGTATGTATCGCAGTACGGCATCCGGCAGGCGCTCGTCTTATTCGTCGTCTGCGGCAGCTTGTCGTATGCGGCAGAGTGGATCGGCGTTCATACAGGATACGGCTTCGGCCCTTACGGCTACAGTCCCTCGTTCGCGCCGCTCGTCTTCGGCGTGCCGCTGGCAGTTCCGCTTGCCTGGTGCATGCTGCTAGTCATCGCCAAAGCGCTGGCCCCGGTCCGCTCCGATCCTTCGCTGTGGCAAGGCATGACGCTGGCGCAGTCGCAATCGCCGGACAAGCGGCGCATGCTGCGCGAGCGCCGCAACCGCAGAACGCGGCTGTTTCTGCTGCCCGCGCTGTGGGGAGCGACGATGGCGGTAGCGCTCGCTTTGCTGCTCGCTCCGGCGGCAGGCCAGAAGCGGCGCGAGACCTTGTCTCAGCTGCCGGCCGGCGGAAGCGCGGAAGGGGCCGCGGCTTCGTATGCGATTCCGATCAGCAATTTGGTGTGCTGGTGGATTGCCGCCCTGCTAATTTTGAGCATCGTCAACTATGTGCATGACGAATATTTCGAAGCCGGGAAGCGCGCTGCGACAGGAACGCCCTTGATTCCATCGCTGCTTCTGGTTACGGCCGAATCGATGTTTTTGACATTGGCTCTTCGTTCGGGACTGTGGGGGGCGGCCGCGCTGAACGCCGCCTTGCTCGCGCTGCTGTTTCTGTGGAAACGCCGGTCGGTGCGAAGCGAAGCCCGCGGCGCCCGGCCGCGACCGCGTTAAATCCGGAAATAGCCGCAAACGCGAACAAGACCCGTTCGGCTCCTCTTCAGGCCTGGAGCCGGGTCTCGTTCGGCTGCCAAAAGGCTGGCATTGCAGTTGTTCGGACTGTCTGTTAGTAGATGACTGCTGAATCGTCATAATCGAAACGAAAGCCGTCGCGCTCGGCCGACTTGTCGAACAGAGCCTCTGCGGCCGCGGCCTTCGCCTTCAGTTTCAATAGTACCTCACAAAACGGACGCGCCTTAGACTCGTCACCCATCGATCGTGCGGCCATTTGCAAAGCTTGCTCAATGACGGCGATATCCTGACTGGTGAAATCCATGCCGATCCCTCCTGTGCCTGCTATGAAACACGGATTGTATCATTGCCTGTTTCGTTCCGTTTCATGCATGGCCTGCCTTTGGAGAGGGAGCAAGCCTTGCGGGGCTTAGGGCTTATTGCAGCCAAGCATACAGCGGAATGAAGAGCAGCGAAGTGACGATGGCCGCGACGCCCATCGCAAAGCCGCCGACGCTTCCGGCCTGCTCCGAGTCGCGCATGATGCGGGCGGTGCCGATACCGTGCGCGGCAGTGCCGATCGCCGCCCCAAGCGCGATATCGTCGCGGACGCCGGCCGCTCTCAGCAGCGCCGGCCCGAACATGCTGCCGATCAGTCCGGTCAGCACGGTCAACACAGCCGTCAGCTCGGGAATGCCGCCGGCCTGACGCGAAATTTCGAGGGCGATGGGCGAAGTGACCGATTTCGGCATCATCGTGATGATCAGCTCCATAGAGCCGCCGAGGCTCCAGACGAGAGCGGCCGACAGCAAGATCGCGCTGACCGATCCGGTCGTGACGGCGGCAAGAATAGCCGCAGCGTGGCAGCGGACGCGGGCGGCGTTTTTGTACAGCGGCACGCCCAGCGCCACTGTCGCCGGACCGAGCATAAAGGTGATATAATCTCCGCCGATCCGGTATGATTCGTAGGGAATTCCGCTCGCCAGCAAAAGGACGACGATGGCGGCGGAGGCGGCAAACAGCGGATGAATGCGCGGCCATCGTTCATGCAGCTTCAGCGCCGCGGCGTATGCCGCTACGGTCAACGTCACGCCGAACAGCGGCTCATGCACCAGCTCGGATAAGCTCATCCCGAAATATCCTCCTTCGCCCCTGTATTTTTCCCGGGCCGCCGCTTGCCGAATGCGGCGTCGACAGCTTTAGCCGACCAGCCTGTCGTAAGCAACACCCCGAAGGTGCTCAACAGCAAGGAAGCGATGATTTGCAGCGCATGCTCGCCGATATAAGGAAAAAATACCATCGTGCCGACAACAAAAGGCGCAAAAAACAACAGCATGTGCCGGATGAGAAAAGCGCTGGCCTCCTCCACCCATTCCAGCTTGACCCATTTCAAGAACAAAGCCGCCGTAAACAGCAGCATTCCGAGCACATTGGCCGGAATCGGCAATTGCAGTCCGGATTGCAGCGCATATCCGAGCAAATAAAAACCAAGCAGCAGCGCGAATCCGGTCACGTCCATTCCCCCTCTCCCGCATGACAGCGCTTGCTGTTTACTGCGCATCGCATCTGGGCTGCGGCTCTCGCCTGCCTGGCGAACGGCGCTCCCCTGCATATTTCCTTCCCTTCGGTGACACATTAATGGTTGGCGGTCTTTCAGGCCGGCCGATTCCACTATACGACAAGGAGCTGCAGCGAACTATGGCAAAGCCGGATAACCGCGCCGACAATGTCGAGCATTTGCAGAACAATATTAACCATACGATTGAAAACATCGAGGAAGCCGAAGCGTATTTGGCCGAGCATGCGGAAGAAATCAGCCCGCAGGAGCAGGAGCAAATTCGGGAAAAGAACGCCCGCCGGCGGGAAAGCCTGGATTCGTTCCGCAGCGAAATTCGCGACGAAGCCCGGCATCAGCATAACGAGTAATCGCGCCAGCTGTTTGCGCGAGGGCAAGCCCCGCCTTTCCTCCGAAGGCGGGGTTTATTTTCGACCATATAGAAGCCGTTGCCGGAAACGGGAGACGTGACGGCAAATTGTCATGCCCCGCCTCCGCCCCGCCCAGGCGCGGCCAGCTCAAAGCGGAAGTGGTCGTATGCCAGCAGCGTGTTGCCGTGGATCGCCTTCGCTTCCGCAAGCAGCCGCTCGGTCTCTTCGCCCTGGTATCGGGAACTGATATGCGTCAAAATCAGCACGCCCGCCCCCGCCTCGCGAGCGGTTTTGGCCGCGTCCGCGGCCGTCGAATGGTCGTACTTTACGGCCAGCTCCTTCCGGTTCTCCATGAACGTCGCCTCATGCACCAGGACATCGGCGCCGCGCGACAGCATCAGGCTGCCGGGGCAAGGCTGGGTGTCGCCGAGAATCGTCACCGTTCTGCCGCGGATGGACGGACCGACGAAATCGGCAGCCCGCAGCACCGTCCCGTCCTCCAGCACCACATCTTCGCCGCGCTTGATTTTGCCGTACAGCGGCCCTGAGGCAATCCCCAGCTCCTTCAGCCGCTCTGCTTGCAGGCGACCCTTTTGCGGCTTCTCCTCGATGCGATAGCCATGGCTGTCGATGCGGTGGACGAGCGGCGCTGTCGTGACGCGAAACTGCTCATCCTCGAATACGACGCCCTCAAAATCCGGCTCGAATTCTTCGATCTCTAGCGGATAAGCCAGGTGCGCCTGGCTGACCTCCAGCGCGGTGTGAATGAAGCGCTTCAAGCCGACAGGGCCGTGCAGCGTGAAGGGCGTGTCGCCCCCTTGATAGGACCGGCTTGTCAATAAGCCTGGCAGCCCGTACAGATGATCGCCGTGCAAATGCGTGACGAACAGCCGCTCCAGCTTGCCGATGCGCACGGGAGCCCGCAGCACCTGATGCTGCGTCGCTTCCCCGCAGTCGAACATCCAGATGGCATTGCGTTCCGCCATCAAATTCAGCACGAGCGAGGTGACGTTCCGTTCCTTCGAAGGCATGCCGGCTCCCGTGCCAAGAAAATATAACTCCACGTGTCCATCGTCTCCATTTGCGTAATCGCGTAAAGATAAAGAGTGGAGCCCCGCTTAAGCTCCACCCTATTATACCCTATCTTTTGCTGTTGATGTCAGCAAAAGCGCCGATCTTGAAACCGTTCGCCGGCCTCCGGCTACATTTTGTCCACGTTAAAATATCTCGCTTGCGGGTGTGCGAAAACGATCGCCGATACGGAAGCCTCCGGCTCCATCATGAAGCCTTCCGTCAGCTGTACGCCGATATCTTCAGGCTTCATCAGCGCGAACAGCTTCTCCTGATCCTCGAGATCCGGGCAGGCCGGGTAGCCGAACGAGAAGCGCTGGCCACGATACTTCGCCCCGAAGCGCTCCTGCATCGTCATCTCTGCAGGATCGGGGAAGCCCCACACATCCCGCATCATCTGATGCACGCGCTCGGCGAAGCCTTCGGCCAGCTCCAGCGCCGTTGCCTGCAGGGCGTGCGAGCGCAGGTAATCGCCTTTTTCCCGCCACTCTGCGGCTTTCTCGCCAATGCCCTTGCCCGCGGTCACGACGAGGAAGCCGACATAATCCATCTCGCCGCTATCTACCGGCCTGAGGTAATCGGCCAAGCAGAGGAACGGCTCGGTCTCCTGACGCGGGAACGAGAAGCGCTGCAGCACGGTCTTCCGGTCGGCCGGATCGTAGATCAGCACGTCGTTGCCGTCGGCCTGCGCCGGGAAAAAGCGGTACATGCCATGCGCCTGGATAATGCCTTCCTGCTGCGCTTCAACCAAAATACCGTCAACCGTCTCCTTCAGCTGCAGCGCTTTGGCGTCCCGGTCGGCCAGCAGCTTCTCAACCTTGCCTTTCAGGCCGAGGTGATGTCCAAGCAGCATCTGCATATTCACATACGGCACTAGATGGCTGATCGGATAGTCGCGCAGCACATGCCGCTCGAAATCGGGCGGCGTCTGCACGGGCACGGTCCGGTCGACCTGCGAGGTGCGGACGCGCGTCAGCGGCGGCAAGGCGTTATCCTTTCGGCCGGCTTCCATCACATCCGAATCCATGCTCTCCCGCAGCTCCTTGATCAGCTGCTGGCGCTGCTGCGGATCGCTCAGCTTGTTGGCGAGATCGAGGCCGTCCATCGCATCCTTCGCGTACAGCACGATGCCTCCGTACTCGGGAGCGATCCGCGTCTTGGTGAACTTCCGGGTGAGCGCCGCGCCGCCGACGAGAATCGGCACGTCGATGCCGGCGTTTTTCAAATCCTGCGCGGTGACGACCATCTGCTGCGCGGATTTAACAAGCAGCCCGGACAGGCCGATGGCATCCGGCTTCTCCTTGCGGTAAGCCTCGATCAACTGCTCCGGCGGCACCTTGATGCCGAGGTTGACGATCTGGTATCCGTTGTTCGAGAGAATGATCTCGACCAAGTTTTTGCCGATATCGTGCACGTCCCCCTTGACGGTGGCGAGCAAAATTTTCCCCTTCACGGCGCTGTCGGCCTTCTCCATATGAGGCTCCAGATAAGAGACGGACGACTTCATGACTTCCGCGCTCTGCAGCACCTCGGCGACAATCAGCTCGTTGTTGTTGAACAGACGGCCGACCTCGGCCATGCCTGCCATCAACGGGCCGTTGATGATGTCGAGCGGCGTGTACTTCTTGAGCGCTTCGTCCAGATCGGCGTACAGCCCGTCCTTCGACCCTTCCACCACATACGCAGCGAGCCGCTCCTCCAGCGACAGGCTCGAGGCCGTCTCCTTCTTCTCCACCTTCTTGGCGCGGAAATGGGCCACGAACGCGGCGAGCGTATCGTCATTCGTATCGTAGATCAAATCCTCGGCAAGCCTGCGCTCTTCCTCCGGAATGGACGCATAACGCTCCAGCTTCTCGGTGTTGACGATGGCAAAATCAAGACCGGCTTTCGTGCAGTGGTACAAATAGACGGCGTTGAGCACCTCGCGGCCCGCCGGCGGCAGTCCGAACGACACGTTGCTCAGGCCGAGCACCGTCTGCGTCTCCGGCATCGCCTGCTTGATCAGACGAATGCCCTCGATCGTCTCCTTCGCCGAGCCAATGTACTGCTGATCTCCCGTGCCGACCGGGAACACGAGCGGATCGAAGATGATGTCCTGCGGCCTCATCCCATACTTGCCGACTAGCAAATCGTAGGAGCGTCGGGCCACCTCCAGCTTATCCTGGGCCTTGATCGCCTGCCCGCGCTCGTCGATTGTGCCGACGACCGCCGACGCGCCGTATTTGTGGATAAGCGGCACGACCCGCTCGAATTTCTCTTCGCCGTCCTCGAGGTTGATCGAGTTGATGATCGCTTTGCCTTGCGAATACTTCAGTCCGAGCTCGATCACGCGATGGTCGGTCGAATCGATCATGAGCGGCGCCTTGATCTTCTTGACGACCAGCTCAAGGAAGCGCTGCATGTCCGCCAGCTCGTCGCGGTCCGGGTCCTGCAGACAGACGTCGATGACGTGCGCCCCGCCTTTGACCTGGGCTCGCGCGATTTCCGACGCCTCCTCGTATTTCCCTTCGGCAATAAGCCGCTTGAACGCCCGCGAGCCGAGCACGTTCGTCCGTTCGCCGACCAAGTACGGCCGGTTGGCGTCCTCGATGTAGACGGTCTCGATGCCGGATACGGCCGGCGGATGCGAGCCCTGCGGCTGTCTCGGCTCGTACCCGGCAAGAATCTCGGACATGGCCCGGATATGGTCCGGCGTCGTGCCGCAGCAGCCGCCGGCGATATTGAGCCAGCCCTGCTCGGCGAAGCCGGCCAGCTTCTTGGCGAGCGAGTCCGGCGACTCGTGGTATTTGCCGTTCTCGTCAGGCAAGCCGGCGTTCGGATAGCAGCTGATATAAGTGCAGGAAATATCGGACAACGTGCGAATATGATCGCGCATGAATTCCGGTCCGGTAGCGCAGTTGAGGCCGATGGATATCGGCTCGAGATGCTCGAGCGAAATGTAGAACGACTCGATATTTTGCCCGGCAAGCGTCGTGCCCATCGGCTCGATCGTGCCGGAGATCATGATCGGCAGCTTCCGTCCCGTCTCCTCGAACGCCTGGCGTATGCCGATGCTGCCGGCCTTGACGTTCAGCGTGTCCTGCGACGTCTCAAGCAGCAGCGCATCGACCCCGGCCTCGATCAGCGCGGCCGCCTGCTCGCGGTAGCTGTCGACCAGCTCGTCGAACGTGACGCCGCCGGTAACCGACAGCGTCTTGGTCGTCGGCCCCATCGCTCCGGCGACATAGCGGGGCCGCTCCGGCGTGCTGTATTTATTCGCGGCCTCCACGGCAATTCGCGCCGCGGCAAGGTTGATCTCTCTGGCCTTGCTCTGAAGCCCGTATTCTGCCAGCACGACGCTGGTCGCTCCGAACGTATTCGTCTCTATAATATCGGAGCCGGCTTCCAGATACGCCTCATGGATGCGGGCGATCACATCGGGCCGGGTCAGCACGAGATTCTCGTTGCACCCGTCCAGCTCTTCGCCGCCGAAATCGTCCGGCGTCAGGTTCGCCTGCTGCAGCATCGTGCCCATGGCTCCGTCCAAAATCAATATTTTACGTTTCAATTGTTCCTGTAACGATGGCTTGGTCATTCCAACATTCCCCTTTCCCCCGACTTCGGCCGACGTGAGCCGGGGAGCGCGACGATGAAGCCCCTCGTCATGATTGGGCTGCGGCCGATTCATGAGGGCGGCGCCCTGCGGCGTCCGCTTTAAGCGTTTTAAGGCTTAGTTTATCAGAAACCGTATGCAATGAAAAGCGACAATCTTTGTTTCAAGCGCTTGCAATCCGCCCAAAATGGCCAAATTCATATTAAATTCAATTAATCCCATAGGTTTTATGTTTTTTGAGGCGAATCCATCGACATCCCGTTTCCGTTTGACTATAATAAGTGTGTGAAGCATTGAACTTGGGGAAAGAGGGATGAACATGGCGGAAATTCGCATACGCAATACGAATGAACGCATCTCGGGCGAAGAGAATGTGAAGGCTTTTCTGGATCGGCAGGAAGTGCTCTACGAGCATTGGAATCCGGACAAGCTTCCGGCTGAGCTGCAAAATAAGTTCGTTCTGACCGACGACGAGAAAAATAAAATTTTGGAGACGTTCGATGCGGAGATCCGCGACTTGGCCAAGCGGCGCGGGTACAAAACGTGGGACATCGTCGCATTGTCCGATGCAACCCCGAATCTGGAGGAACTGCTGAAAAAATTCGAGCAGGTGCATACCCATACGGAGGACGAAGTTCGCGCCATCACAGCCGGCAAAGGCATCTTTGTCATCAAAGGCAGCGACGACGTGGGCTATTTCGACGTCGAGCTGGAGGCCGGCGACGTCATCTCCGTGCCGGAGAACAAACCGCACTTCTTCACGCTGATGGAGAATCGCCAAATCGTCGCTGTGCGGCTGTTCATCGAAACGGAAGGCTGGATCGCCCATCCGTTCGACGACCCGGCGTTTCAGAAGGCGTAACGAAAATATACTGCGTCCTGTATGACAGCAGAATTTTTCATATGCTTTGCTACGCGGAGGACCGCCCGATATGGGCGGTCCTTTTAGGCTTGCTGATTCGGCGGTATTCACACGCTGAATTTTCATTACCGCAGGTAACGACCGATGACGAAGGAATCGCTTGTCATTGGCGTCGATCTTATAATTGCTCAATAATGCCTTGAATATCGCGAAGGCTGGCGATTTCAAAGGAAGGAACGATTTCGTCGGTGCGGCTGATTCCATGGCGGTTTATCCACATATTGCGCATGCCGACGCCGTTCGAGCCCAAAATATCGGTAGTCAGCTTGTCCCCGATCATGACGCCTTCGTCCGGCCCGATCTTCAGCAGCTCCATCGCATGGCGGAAAATCGAAGCGGCCGGCTTGCCTTCCCCGAACTCGCCGGAAATGATGATATGATCGAAATACGGCGCCAGCTGCGGCACGCCTGCCAGCTTCTCCTTCTGCAGGTCCGGCGAACCGTTGGTCAGCAGCAGCAGCCGGTACTTGCCCTTAAGCTGCTCCAGCACCTCGAACGTCTCCTCATAGACGATCGGGCGGCTGCGCCTTTCCGCCGGGAACCGCTCGCCAAGCTCGTACCCGAGCTCCGGATCGTCAATACCGAGCGCCTTTAAGCCGCGGGTCCACGATGCGGTGCGGTACTCGGGCGCGAGCGCCTCCAGCTTGCGAAAAGACGGGTGCTCCCCTTGGCTGAAGCGGGCCCACAAGCCTTCGAACGGATTGATGCCGATCATCTTCGTAAACGGAAACGTCTCGAACGATTCGTACAACGCTCTCGCCTCCCGGCGAACAGCCTGCTCCAGCTCAGCCGGATCGATGGCAGCATAGCGCTCCGCCGCCGCCCGGCAGGTAGCCTCGAACGCTTCCTTGACGCTGCGCTCGTCCCACAGCAGCGTATCGTCCAGATCAAACAGTACGGCTTGAATTCCCATGTTATCCTCTCTCCTCATCTGTCGGCGTGAACTACTTTTCGCTGTATGCGATGGAGTGCCGGTCGGCAAACACCTTCAGGCTTTCGCCCGCCTCCGCAACCGGGAACAAATGATACTGCTTCGTGAATACCCAGCGGCTGTTTTTCGGTTTCAAGGTGATGACGACGGCATCCTTGCTCACTTCGATGCTCCCGATCTGCGACGCTTCCATCGTCCGGTCGCCGCCAAACCGCCGCGAAGTGAGCGCCTGACGCCCGATTTTCAAATACGGCCGGCGTCCGTAAAAAATGAGAACGGCCAGCAGCAGATAGCTCGCTCCCGTAACCCAATACATCGCATCGGACCCGGCTTGTCCGCGAAAGGCAATAAAGCAGAAGACGCCGGTCATGACAAGCAGCATCGGAAAAAACCAGCTTCGTCCGCGATAGACGACCGCCCCGTCCTCTGCGGCCGCTTCATGAATGGTCGGTTTTCCCGTTTTTTTACGGTAATTGTTGACCGCTTTCGTATTTCTGCGAACCATGCGTTCCCACTTGCGCGACATGTCTCAAACCCCTCGCATCGATGATTTCCTTAATCCTTGTCCACCAGCTTGATATTGTCCAGCTGCGAACGGAGCGAAGCCCTGAACGCGTCGATATACTTCCGGCGAAGCAGGCTTTGCTCTTCCTTCTCCGCCGCTGTCAGCCCTTCGCTCTTGGCTTTGCGCGCCAGCTCGTTGATCCGCCGCACGCTTGCTTCGTGATCGCTTTCGTTCATGTCAATCCTCCTGTCTTCAGTAACAAATATACTTTGACATCCCGATGTTCTGTTGTCAAGCATTTGAGACCCGGCAGCCGCCATTCTCCGGTCGATTCGCTATCCAGCGAACATGCCCCCGCAATGAGGCGACTGTTCGCAGCTTGTTCCGATGATTTTCGGGGGAGCTGCCATTTCCGTTAGCCCCGTAATTGCTCAGCATCCTTTCCTGTAAAACAAAAAAACCTCCGTTTTCCCGCCGCTTGCCGAACGATTCACGGCTCGGAATTCGCCCTGCGGGAAACAAAGGAATAATAGAGTGAAGCCGATATGGATAGGACAAAACGATGAAAACCGCTATAGATTATCGATACGCATCAATCCGGCAGCAGCAGCTTCTGGCCTTCGTAGATGGTAGCTGAGCGCAAACCGTTGATCCGTTGCATCTCGTAAACGTATTTCCGCAGGTCTCTGCTTTCCCCTGCATGCTCGGCTGCAATGCTCCACAGGCTGTCGCCGACTTCTACATAAACATAGGCAGGCTCGCCAGCCTTGTGTTCCGACGCCTGGACGCCGCGTTCGCCGAACAGATGCGTGACGAAAGCGCAAAAGAACATCACCATGACGAGAGACAAAGCAAGCAGCATCAACCGATCGTATGTTCGCTTATTATTATTGTTTTGACGGCGGAGTCTTCCAGCTTGTTCGGCTTGTTCGGCGCTTCTGCCGGACGTATGGTTTGTCGCGTCATAATTGGCGTGGGATTTCGCAAGCAATGCAGTGTTCTGGAACACGATGCACAACCTCCAAACGTTTGTTCTGGTATTTAAAATAACACGAACAAACGTTTGTGTCAATCCTTATTTCGAACTTATGTTTGTGCGAACTCCGGTTCTGTGTTATACTTTTCAGTAATGAATTACCAATAACGGAGTGATGTTCATGCGGAAGATTTCCAATCGCCAGCAAGCGATTCTGGAATTTATTAAGAACGAAGTCAGAGACAAAGGATATCCCCCCTCCGTTCGCGAGATCGGCGAAGCGGTAGGCCTCGCCTCCAGCTCGACCGTGCATGGCCATCTTGAGCGTCTGGAGAAGAAAGGCTTGATCCGGCGGGACCCGACCAAGCCGCGCGCGATCGAGATTACCGACGGGACGGCCGGCGACAACGGCGCCTATTCCGTCTCCATAGCCCGCGTGCCGCTCATCGGCCGCGTCACGGCGGGCATGCCGATCACGGCAACCGAGAATATCGAGGATTACTTTCCTTTGCCAAGCCATTTTGTCGGCGACCATACGGTGTTCATGCTCAGCGTCGTCGGCGAGAGCATGATCAACGCGGGCATTCACAACGGCGATTATGTCATCGTCCGCCAGCAGCAGACGGCGAACAACGGCGACATTGTCGTGGCGATGACGGCCGACGATGAAGCGACCGTGAAGCGTTTCTATAAAGAGAAGGATCACATTCGCCTGCAGCCGGAGAACGAGACGATGGAACCGCTTCGCCTGAAGCATGTGACGATCCTCGGCAAAGTCATCGGCGTCTTCCGCGACATCCATTAATGAATTTAAAGCGTATGCCGGAATATATCCCCTCTCCCCTGTTCGCGCCTGCGCGGGGAGTTTTTTTAAGAAATATTGCACAAACAAAGAAAGCCATGAACCGGCATTGCGCCGTATTCATGGCTTTTTCGTTGTACTTTAGGATCAGTACAGCGTCATATACTGGTCCCGCTCCCAGTTGTGCACTTGCGTGCGGTAGATATCCCACTCGATCTCCTTAAGCTCGACAAAATGGGCGAGCGCATGTTCGCCGAGCGCGTCGCAAATGACATCGTCGCGCAGCAGCTCGTCAATCGCCTGCTTGAGATCGACGGGCAAACTCGGAATGCCCTGCTCCTCGCGCTCTTCGTCGGTCATAATATAAATGTTGCGGTCGGTAGGCGGCGGCAGTGTCATCTTGTGCTTGATGCCGTCGAGGCCCGCCTTCAGCATGACGGCCAGCGCCAGATACGGGTTGGCTGCCGGGTCCGGATTGCGCACCTCCACGCGAGTGCTGAGGCCGCGGGACGCCGGGATGCGGATCATCGGGCTGCGGTTGCTGGCCGACCAGGCTACGTAGCACGGCGCCTCGTAACCGGGCACCAGACGCTTGTAGGAGTTGACCGTCGGGTTCGTCACGGCCGCGAACGCGCGGGCGTGCTTCAGGATGCCGGCCATGTAGTGGCGCGCCGCCGCGCTCAGGCCGAGCTTGTCATTCTCATCGTAGAAGACGTTCTCCTTGCCGCTGAAGAGCGATTGATGGCAATGCATGCCGGAGCCGTTCACGCCGAACAGCGGCTTCGGCATGAAGGTAGCGTGCAGCCCGTGCTGACGGGCTATCGTCTTCACGACCAGCTTGAACGTTTGAATCTGATCGGCTGCTTTAATGGCATCCGCATATTTGAAGTCGATCTCGTGCTGCCCCGGAGCTACCTCATGGTGAGACGCTTCGATCTCGAAGCCCATCTCCTCCAGCGTCAGCACGATCTCGCGGCGGCAGTTCTCGCCGAGGTCGGTCGGCGCCAGGTCGAAGTAGCCGCCCTGATCGTTCAGCTCCAGCGTCGGGCTGCCCTTCTCGTCCGTCTTGAACAGGAAGAACTCCGGCTCCGGCCCGACGTTCATCGCCGTATAGCCCATCTCCTCCGCTTCCTTCAGCACCCTCTTGAGAATGCCGCGGGGATCGCCGGGGAACGGGCGGCCGTCCGGCAAGTAAACGTCGCAGATCAGCCGTGCGACACGGTCTTCCGTGACCCATGGGAAAATAACCCAAGTATCGAGGTCGGGGTATAAGTACATATCGGATTCTTCGATGCGCACATAGCCTTCAATCGAGGAACCGTCGAACATCATCTTGTTGTCGAGGGCCTTCTCCAGCTGGCTGACCGGAATCTCCACATTCTTGATCGTACCGAGCAGGTCGGTGAACTGCAGACGAATAAATCTCACGTTTTGTTCCCGGGCGATACGCAAAATGTCATCTTTCGTAAAGCTTTTGTCCGTCACGAAATATTCCTCCTTAAAGTCATAGGATAACATTATGTAACAATAATACGGAGACTGCCACTTGTCCGTAAGCGGTACCAAAGGGCAGCCTCTGGCAGAGAATTACTTGTTGAAAAACCGGGACAGCTCGCCTTGAATCAGGGACACTTGACCGGGACGGCGCACGCCGAGCAGCTGCTGCTTGAGCATCTTGTGCAGCTGCGAATCGGTCAGCTCGCGGCGCTTCACTTCGCTCTGCTCGTTGAAGATGGTGGCATCCTCGGAATCTTTGGATACCGGGAGCAGCACTTGCTTGATGCCCGCGATATTGACGCCCTTCTCGATCAAGTCCTTGATCTGCAGCAGGCGTTCAACGTCATTGAACGAATACATCCGTTGATTGCCGCCGGTTCTGGCCGGAATAACCAGCTCATGCTGTTCATAGTAACGAATCTGGCGCGCAGTCAGATCCGTCAGCTTCATCACGATGCCGATCGGAAAAAGCGCCATGTTTCTGCGGATATCATCACCCATGATTCATCAACTCCTTGCTTGTGAACCCTTACTCGTATTGTAACCTTCATACATAAACTTGTCAAGTTATGTTAGGTTTATGCTATAAGAGCCACTCGACAAGGCCGCGATCCGCCATATTCCGAACCGCTGTCATCACCGCCAGCTTGCAGTGGGAATACGTCAGTCCCCCTTGCATATATGCCGTATAGGGCTCGCGGATCGGCGCGTCGGCCGACAGCTCCAGACTGCCGCCCTGAACGAACGTGCCGGCGGCCATAATAACCGGATGCTCGTAGCCCGGCATGTCCCACGGCTCGGGCACGACATGCGAGTCGACTGCTGCAGCCTGCTGAATGCCCTGCACGAAGGCGATGAGATGATCCGCCGCGGTGAAGCGGATCGCCTGAATCAGATCCGTGCGGGAATCGTTCCACTGCGGATGGGTGACGAAGCCGAGCCGCTCGAAGACGGCGGCGGCGAAAACCGCCCCTTTCACGGCTTGTCCAACGAGATGAGGCGCCAGGAAGAAACCTTGGAACATCGGGCGCAGCGTATCGAGCATGGCGCCGACCTCCCCGCCTAATCCCGGGGCGGTCAGGCGGTACGAGGCCAGCTCCACCAGCTCGCGGCGGCCGGCGATGTATCCGCCGGTGGGAGCCAGGCCCCCGCCCGGGTTTTTGATCAGCGAGCCGGCCATCAGATCGACGCCCGCTTCCGTCGGCTCCTTAAGTTCGGTGAACTCCCCGTAGCAGTTGTCGACAAAGACAATGACATCCGGCTTGATCTCTTTGACAAACCGCGTTAGCTGCCCGATCTGATCCACCGTCAGCGACGGGCGCCAAGAGTAGCCCCTGGAGCGCTGAATCCCGACGACCCTGGTGCTGGGCGCGATGGCGGAGGCGATCGCCTCGTAATCGGGAGAGCCGTCCTCCAGCAGCGCCACCTCACGGTATCCGACGCCCCAGTCCCGCAGCGAGCCCTTGCCGTCGCCCGGCTCCCCGATCACCTTGTGCAGCGTGTCGTACGGGCGGCCGGTCAGCATCAGCAGCTCGTCGCCGGGACGGAGCACACCGAACAGAGCGGTGCCGATCGTATGCGTGCCGGAAACAAAATGCGGCCGCACCAGGGCGGCCTCCGCGCCGAACACGTCCGCGTAGACGAGATCGAGCACCTCGCGCCCGCGGTCGTTATAGCCGTAGCCGGTCGAGCCGGCAAAATGAAAATCGCTGACCTTGTGCTGTTGAAACGCGCGAATAACCTTCCATTGGTTCCGATCGACGATCCGGTCGATCTGCTTCAGCCGGTCCTCCGCCAAAGCCTCCGCTTCCTCCATCAAGCCCATGATCCGTTCATCAAACATGGTCCGAACTCTCTCCCCTGTGCATTCCTTCGGCGGCATGCGACATAGCGTAAGCCGCCAGCATATGGCCGATCTTCTCATATTCTTTGTTGTTAATGCGCACGGTCAGCAGCATATCGCTGCCCTCGACCGCGCTGTCGACGACTTCCCCGATGCGGTAAGCGACCGAGATCATGTCCCCTCTGTCCGCAGGAATGCGGAACGAACGATTGCCGCCCGTCATCCTTTCCTCGATCGCCTGCTTGACCCGCAGCAGGTCTTCGTCGTTATACGCCGATATGCGCAGGCTTGGGCCTTCCGCTGTCAGCATCTCCACGCGGCCCGCGGGCACCGCATCCGCCTTGTTGAACAGCGTAATGCGCTCTTTCCCGTGGGCGCCGAGCTCCTTCAGCACCGAATCGACCACCTTCATCTGCACATCCATCATCGGGGACGAGCAATTCACGACGTGCAAAATCAGATCGGCCTCGCACACCTCCTCCAGCGTCGCCCGGAAAGCCGCGACGAGATCGTGAGGCAGGTTCTGGATGAAGCCGACCGTATCCGTCAGCAGGATATCCTGCCCGCCGGGCAGTCGCAAGCTGCGGGAGGTAGGGTCCAGCGTCGCGAACAGCTGATTCTCGACATAGACATCCGCGCTCGTCAATTGCCGCAAAAGGGTCGATTTGCCGGCGTTCGTATAGCCGACCAGCGCGACCTGGTATACCCCGCTCTTCTTTCTGCGCTCGCGGTGCAGCGTGCGGTGTCTCAGCACCTCCTGCAGCTGCCGCTTAAGCTCGGAGATGCGGCCGCGGATATGGCGCCGGTCCGTCTCGAGCTTACTCTCCCCCGGCCCCCTCGTCCCAATGCCGCCGCCAAGCCGCGACAAGTTTTTGCCGTGGCCGGACAGCCGCGGCAGCAGGTAGCTCAGCTGCGCCAGCTCCACCTGGATGATGCCTTCCCGCGTCTTGGCGCGCTGGGCGAAAATATCGAGAATGAGCTGGGTGCGGTCGATGATCTTGACGTCGAGAAACTGCTCCAGGTTGCGCACCTGGGCGCCGGACAGCTCCTGGTCGAAGATGGCCGTGTTCGCCTCGCGCGCCTCGATCAGCCGCTTCAGCTCCTCCGCCTTGCCTTTGCCGATAAACCAGCGGTAATCCTGATACTCTTTGTGCTGGGTAAGCGTGTCAAGCACCTCGACGCCGGCCGTTTCGGCCAGGCGGACCAGCTCGGCCAGCGATTGCTCGGGATCGTAATCGTCCTGCCGCTTCAGCTGCGGCGTGACAAGACTGACCAGCACGGCGCGGTCGCAGGCATCAGGTTGAATGTCATGCAAGTGATTTTTCATCGATTTCAATGGTACTCCTTTGGCTTAAGGAATATAGGCATCCTTGACCGGCTTCCGGTCAAGCTTCACGTCCTCCGGCCGGATCGTCATCAGCTCGTTGCGGCTCGGATGGGCGATCCCTTGATTGAGCAGGCGCACGGCATGGTTGCGCATCGCCTTCTCGATCAGATTGCGCACGAACCGGGCATTGCTGAACGAAACCTCCAGATTATTTTTCTCGTTCACAATCAGCTGGCGAATTTTCATCTCCGTCGCCGGCGTCAGCGTATATTCGCGTTCCCTGATCATCATCTCGGCGATCTGCATCAGCTCATCAACTGTGTAATCGGGAAAATCGAGCTGGATCGGAAACCGCGACGGCAGCCCGGGATTCGTCTGCAGGAACAGCTCCATTTCCTCGGAATAGCCCGCCAGAATCAGGATGAACTGGTTTTTATGATCCTCCATCGCCTTGACCAGCGTGTCGATCGCTTCCTTGCCGAAATCTTTCTCCCCGCCGCGGGCCAGGCTGTACGCCTCGTCGATGAACAGCACGCCGCCGAGCGCCTTCTTGACCATCTCCCTCGTCTTCAGCGCCGTATGTCCTATGTATTCGCCGACCAGATCGGCCCGCTCCACCTCGACCAGGTGCCCCTTGCTCAGCACGCCCATCGTTTGCAGCAGCTTGGCGAGAATGCGCGCGACCGTCGTTTTGCCGGTGCCGGGATTGCCCTTGAACACCATGTGGTACACCTGCGTATTCGCCATCAGGCCGGCCTCGGCGCGCATGCCGGCTATGCGCAGCAGCGCGTAGATTTCGAAGGCCAGCTCCTTGACGTTGTCCAATCCGACCATGCGGTCCAATTCCTTCATGATTTCCGCGAATTGCCCCTGCTGGGACTGCGGCTTGCCGGCGACGCTCGGTTCGGCCGGGGCCGTCTGCGCGGCGGAGTCGTGACTGCGCAGCACCACGCTGATTTGCCTGTCGTTTTTAGTGATCCGGATCGGTTCCGACGGCTGCGAACGACCGCTCATGCGTATCACCTCTTTGCTTGGTGTTAGAGTATACGCAGCAGCCCAACGGATTGTGTCAGTTTTCTTGCGGTCTGCAATCCATTGTAGCTTTTCCGGGGCAATATTTCAAAATAACAATTCGTTATAAAAATTTTAGCGGGCTCCTCGCTGCGCTGCGCCGCCTATGCCCGGTTCAGCCCGGCGAGCACCTTGTCCAGCGGCCGCGCCGCCATCGAGTCGAGCCACGCCGGGCCTGGCGTCGGCGCCCTGCATCAGCTGCTCGTAGATCGCTCTTCTCCGCGCTCTCACTGCCGTTTTATCGATAGCGAAGCCAGGGCACTGCTCCAGGTGCGCATAGGGATTGAAGGAGCCCGGGGCGGCGCCGATGCATCGCCCCCACCCCTCCATCGTCAGCTCCGCGCCGTGTTCTTGAAACACCTGGACGAAAGACTGAAATTCCGGCGTTTCCGTATCCAGAATCAAGCCGTCAAAATCGAAAACAGCCGCCTTGATCATAGGCCGCCTTCCTTATCCCGCTCATCGATTGCCGCAGGTCTCGGCGCGGATTCTACGATGATGCGCTGGCTGGCAAAAGGGACCCCGCACCGCGGACAATATACTGCCGTAAGCGGGGCCGAGGCTCCGCAGCGGCATACCTGCTGCTGGCGCAGCTGCCGCATCTTCTCCTCCAACGCCTGAATCTCCGCTTCGATCGCTTCGTTCTCCTTCGACAGCCTGCTGATGAGCGGTTCGGCAGAGGGCAGGTTCCGCGACTGGTAGGCTCTGTACACCGCTTCGCCGATTTTTGTCAAATTGGCTTCCAGGTGCTTCTTCTTGCTGTGCACCCGGGCAGCCAGCTTCGTCAGCTCGACAGCCTGCTGGGCTTTATCCGCGGCAACGGCCGCGCCTTGCTTGATCATATCAATCATCCGCATAACCGGTCCCCTCCTCATAAAAGCATGGCATCGGTCGTCGTCAAAGCGTCTGTATTCTTCCATCCTGTGCTCATGCGGCCGTCAGCCAGGCGGCCTTTTGTCCGTCATTTCGCCGTCCTCCGGCGAATGGCCGCTACCCTTTCTTACGGATTGCAGCGTAGAAAGTTCCGGGACCTGCAGCCTGCGGCTCTTGGGAATGCCGATGCGCTGCGCGCCGTAAATGCCGGTATGCCCGGACAATAAATAGCTGACGAGACAGGCGATGAACCAATATTCCGCCCCCACCGCCCCGAACAATTCCACGCCCAGGATGAAGCAGGCGAGCGGCGTATTGGTCGCGCCGCAAAACACCGCCACCATCCCGAGCGCCGCCAGGAACGGAGCGCTCACATCGAGCGCGCTGCCGAGGGTGTGGCCAAGCAGCGCTCCGATGACGAACAGCGGCGTAACTTCTCCTCCCTGAAAGCCGGCGCCAAGCGTGACGGAGGTAAATACAAGCTTCCACAAAAATGCAAACGGCGAAACATTCCCGTCTACCGCGAACGCTTCATCCAGCAAAGGGAGGCCGAGGCCCAAATAATTGCGCGTGCCGGCCGCGAAGACGAGGCCGATGATTAGCAGCCCGCCGGCGGCGCTCCTTATGGCCGCATTCCCGATTAACCGGGCGAACCCTCTCTTGAGCGCATGGGTCAGCTCGCTGAACGCGAGGCTGGCGAGCCCGAACAGCGCCGAGGCGATGACGATCTTAAGCAGCAATCCGGGGGAAAAGGCGGGAACGTCCCCGATGGACCAGTGCTGATGAGGCACGCCCCACAGCCGCGTCGTCGTCAGATGGCCGGAATAGGCCGCGATGAAGCATGGCATTAACGCCTCATACCGGACCAGCCCGATGACGGCGACCTCAAGGGCGAACACGGTGCCGGCCAGCGGCGTGCCGAAGACGGAGCCGAAGCCTGCGGCGATGCCGCACATCAGCAGGATGCGGCGGTCCGCCGCGTCGGCCTTCACGCTGCGGGCAATCCAGTCCGCCAAGCTGCCGCCCATCTGCACCGCGGTCCCTTCCCGTCCGGCCGAACCCCCGAACAAATGGGTCGCGATCGTGCCACCCAGCACGAGCGGCGCCATGCGCAGCGGAATGCGTCCGTCGCCGCGCTGAATTTGCGCGAGGATGAGGTTGTTCCCCTGCAAGCTCTCCTTTCCGTATTTGCCATAAACCCAGCTTACCGCCGCTCCGCCGGCCGGCAGCAAGTACATTAGCCAGGCATGCGTCCGCTGCATCTCCGTCGCCCAGCCAAGGGCAGTCAAAAACAGGGCGGACGCCGTTCCGGCGGCGAGCCCGACCAGCCCGCCGAGCCAGATCCATTTCAGCAAAGCGCCGAGCAGCGCCGCATGCGGCAAGCCGGCGAACGAACGGCGCCTTGAATCTTTATCGCTCTTCATATATTTATGCCGTACCTTCCGCAATCCGTCTCATTCCGCAAAAAACAAACTCCTACCAGCGACAACATTAGTTACTGGTAGGAGTCATCAGCCATGTGGCAATTCAGGCGAACTCCATCGCCTTTACAGCCTTATTGTAACGAATCGCCGTCTTCACGTCAAATGCGAATTCCGAGCGGCCGCCGCGCAAATTTTACGTGCAAAAGCCGGATCGAATGTGACGGCTGCGGCATGTATGTACGAGCCTTGGGTATCCATATCTCAAGCAGGTGCGGGATGAACGGGCAAGGAGCCCCGCGCGCAGCGTTCGATATTGACGTGCGAGCGAAGATCGGGTCAGGTGGGGCCGCACGCGGTAACGGGTCCGGTTCCTCCGAAGACGCGAAGCCGCCCGGCTGCTGGCAGCGGGACGGCTTTGCGCGCGGTCGCCGATCGCCGCGCCATCGCGCCATGACGCCGCCCTTCAGGCTGAAGGGCGGCTAGCCGGCAGCTTCAAGCCTGCTCCGGCAACACGAGATAGCCTTGGGCGATGGACCAGTAGAATAGTACCATGGCCAGCGCGAACAGCGCGATCCACAGCGTCCCCTGCGCCTTTTTTCCTTGAAAGAAAAGAACGAACGCCACGCTGAACAGCGCTCCCAAGACAACCAGGCACAGCATTAAAATGATGGTGGCCAAAAACGATTCGACTCCTCTCTCGCTTCTTCTCCCTATAGTATACAAGCCGGACGCCCGTTCCGCAAAATAATAAGAAAAAAAGCGGCCTTCCCGCCTTCTCGGGAAGACCGCAAGCTATGCGGTTATTTCTTTTGCTCCGCTTCCGCCCGGGGCTTGTCCTCGTCCCCGCCTATCAGGCCTCTGGTCGCGCCCTTGAATTCGCTGAGCGTGCGGCCGACCGCCCGGCCGAGCTCGGGCAGCTTGGAAGGCCCGAACAGCAGCAGCGTAATGACCAAAATCAATATGAGTCCGGATATTCCAATATTTCCGATTGGCATGATGCCATTGCTCCCTTCTTAAGAGAACCGGAAGCCGGTGATCGCCACGACTGCCGGACGCGGAATCGTGTCGCCCGGGCGGTGCGGCCACATGCTGGTCGGCTTGCTGATGTCCTCGGTATTTTCGCCCGGATGCTGAACGGCCAGGAACAGCGTCGTTTCGTCAGGAGTGAACCAAGGTCCGGTCATCTCCGCCTCGACCGGTCCGGACGCGAACTGCAGCGCCTCGCCCATGTTCGGGCCTTGAGTCGGAATGACGAACAGACCGTTGTTGCCGAAATGCGCAAATACGCCTTTGTTCAAGCTACCGGACGAAATGTCGGTGACGGTCCACAGATTGCCGCTGCTGTCGAACGACAGGTTGTCCGGCGCGCTGAAGCCGCTCTGGCGTCCGCCGGCGGCGAAGATTTCAAAATCGAATTCCAGCGCGCCGAGGTCGTTGTCCTTCTCGAAGAAGCGGGTAATATGTCCATGAATGTTGCCATGGCTGTCATTATTCGTATGCGCGACGAAGAAGGTGTTGTCGAACGGGCAAATTTCGATGTCCTCCGGACGGTCGGTCGGCGTGCCGCCGAGCAGCATGGCCGCTTCGTGCGTATTTACGAGAATGTCCGCCTGCGACTGGAACTTGGCCTGAAGCTCTTCCCGCTTCAGCTTGATGCTGGAAGGAATTTTAAAGTTGGCGTCGTTCAAGCGCTTGGTGACGGCCTCGATCGTCATCGCCACCCACTTGCCTTTCTTCATGTCCGCTACATACAGCGTGCCTTCCTGCAGCAGCACGGTATTGCCGCGGCCGAGCTCGGGCAAGTACTGCTTGCTGGAGATGAATTTGTATATGCAGGCGTCCTTCTTGTCATCGCCCATATATACGACGACGCGGCCGTCCTTGCTGAGGCCCATGGCCGTATTCTCATGGTTGAAGCGCCCGAGCGCCGTATGCTTGCGCGGCTCGAAGGCGGCATCGAACGGATCGACCTCCACTACCCAGCCATAATGGGTCGGATTAAGCCCCGCGTCCTCGGCGGTCGATTCGAAGTTCTCCTCACAGGACAAGACCGTGTTCCAAAGCGTCATCCCGCCGGAGCAGTTGGCAAAAGTGCCCTGCACGGTCGTCGCGCCATTGACGGCTGTGGAGCCTGCAGCCGGTCCGACCAGCCGGAACGGAGTAAGGCCGGTGATGCGGCGCGCGTATGGGGACTTCGGATTCATGGACCATACGCCGCTATCGTCGCGGACGACCTCGATGATCGATCCGCCCTGCACGTACAGCAGCTTGCGGATCTGCTCGGCCGTATATTTGCCGTCTGCGCCCGCCGGCGCGCCGGTGACGAACAGATCGCTGGAGTATTCGTGGTTCACCCACAGAAGGCCGTGCGTGTTGGAACCGTTGATCGGAAAATACAGCGTGAAGTCGCAGTTGAAGCCGAACGTGTCGCCCGCTTCGTTGATGACGTCCTCGTAAGCGGCGACGACGTCGTATTTATAACCTCGCGGCAAAATCAGCTGATCTTCGCTGGAAGGGGCGATCGGCTCGAAAAAGCCCGACACCTTGTTGCTCTTGTAACCGAACATATGATCAGCCGTTCTCCCGGCATGCGCCGTTCCGGCAAGCGGCCCGAGTCCGGCAGATGCCGCTGCCAATGCGGCCGTACCCGTCCCGAGATAAGCCAAAAACTTCCTTCTGGTCATCGTCTGCATCGAAAACATCCCCTTGTCCATAGTCATTTCCTGCTCATGGACAATCTTAGCGGCCGAAAATCAACGCCGTATTAACAGAGGGTTTATTCTATGTAAAAAATGCTGCCGTCCGAAATCGGACGGCAGCAAGCCGGGCACCGCTTATGACTTTTTCTCTTCCTGCTGTCTGTTCTCATCCTTGTCACTGGAAACGAGCCCGCGGGTCGCATCCTTGAACTCGCTGAGCGTTCTGCCGAAAGCTCTGCCGAGCTCGGGCAACTTGGACGGGCCGAACAATAAGAGGACGACAATAATGATGAGAATCAGGCCGCCAACACCGATATTCCCGAACGGTAGCAAGAGAGCCCACTCCTTTAAATAATCAGCTAATATGACCCATTATAACAGCAAGTCCAATGAAAGAAAACTATCGACCGCTTTTTTACCAATCGGGCAAAGCCGCGGGGGGCTGGCCGATGGATAGCCGAACCTTGTCCCACTGCCACTTGGCCAGCGCCAGCGTCTCCCTACCCCGATGCCAGAACATGGCTAAAACTTGAGAATCGACAGGACTTGCGGCAGGCTCCTCGAAGCCGAGGAAACCGGCAATGTCCAGCGCCCTGACCGCGTGATACCGGTGCGTGATGATGACGGCCGTGCTCAGACCGTTCTGCTCCATAATCCCGCGGCTGAACAGCATGTTCTCGTAGGTGTTGGTCGCATCGTTTTCCAGCAAAATATCGTTCTCGGGAATGCCCCGGTCCATCAAATAATTGCGCATGCCTTCCGCTTCGGTCAGCCTCGCTCCCGCATAATCGTAGCCTCCGGAGACGACGATTTTGCGGATCGTGCCCGATGCGTACAGCTCGGCGGCGCGGTCCAGCCTCTCCCGCAAGGCGGGGCTCGGCTCGTCCTGCCACAGCGCGGCGCCGAGCACGATGCCCGCATCGCGGGGCGTGAGCGGCCGGTCGGGCAGCCAAATCATCCGCGACTGCACGAATAGCGTCCACGCGATCAGCGCGACGAGCGCGAACAGCAAGCCGCGAAGCAGAAAACGAAAGGGGCGGAAGAAGCGGCGCGATCCCGGACGCGCCCAACGGATGCCGCGCGCCGTCATGCCCGCTCCTTCATCCGCCCGGCTAAAGTGCCGGTGAAGCGCTCCGGCTCCGTGGCGTCGGGGGCGGGAAATTGGTCGCTGCACAAATAAACGTCTTTCCGTTCCCGCTGGACGGGATGCATTCCCGGAACGCCGCAGCCAAACGACTTTGGCCGTTCCAAATCCGACACGCGAATCGTCGCATGGTTGAAGCCCTGTATGTTCATTAGGTCAGCCTCTCACCGTCCATCTTGTATATGTAGGCTTCGTCGCACAAAAATTGTTCTACCGCATGAAACATCTCGCCCGCTTCCGATTCGTGGCAAATCATATGGCCCGATTGCGGAAACCAAACGAGCCGTTTGTCGCCCTTCAGCTGCCTATAAATATAATTTGCGCTGCGGGGATGGATAATGTGGTCGCGCTGGCTCTGCACGACCAGCGTCGGCACGGCCACCCGGGGCAGCTCCTCGCGCCGCACATGCCTGGCGAGCTTCAGGAACTGCACCGCCGCCGGCAGCGGCGTCCGCGTCATTTTGTTCCACTGCCTGCGATCCCCGGCCCGCATGCGCCGCAGCGCATCCTTGACGAACAGGCGGGGGCTGGCATAAATGGCCGCGGCATTGAGCAGCACGAGCCGGCGGACAGGAAAGCGGTTCGCCAAATAGGCCGAGATGAGCCCGCCCATCGAGAAGCCGACCAGATCGAAGCCGCCGCCCGCGCGCAATAGCCTGTAAGCTTCCCCGGCGGCGGCATCCAGCCAATCGTGCCACGTCACCTGGCCGAGGCCAAGCAGCTCCTTGTCGTGGCCGGGCAGCTCCGGCACGCGGCATTCGTATCCGATGCGGCTGAGGTGCTCCGCAAGCGGCATCACTTCGTAAGGCCCGCCCGTAAAGCCGTGCAGGAGCAGGCATCGTGCTCCGCTCATTCCGCGACCACCTCTAAGGCGCAGTCATGCAACCGTTCCGCCATCGCGGCAATCTCATCGCCCCTTGCGAGCTTGCCCCGCCACGACTCGGGGATGGCCGATTCGCCGTAATAGGCGCCGGCGAGCTGCCCGTATATGGCCGCCGTCGTATCGGCGTCGTCCCCCAGATTCGCGGCGAGAAAGCAGCCTTCCTCGAAGCTGTCGCTTTGCTCGAAAGCCCAGAGCGCGGCTTCGAGCGAGCGAACGACGTAGCCGGTGCCGGCGATCTCCGGCGGCTGGCGGCGGCGGAAAGAGCCGGACGCCACCTCGTCGATTTCCGGCACGAGCGGATAGCGGTCCCAGAAGCCGGGCTCGGGCGAATAACGGGGCTTAAGCAGTTCCTCTTTGTCCGCGCCGGAGAGCGCTCCGACCAGGAGACCGCCGTAATAGCGGCAAGCGTCAACGGCGATAACCGAGCCGTGCGTCGTCAGCGAGCTGTCACCGGAGCGGACGATCGCTTCGCGGGGATGGCGGGCGTAGAACATCGGCACGGGAGCAAGCCGCATCAGCGAGCCGTTCCCCGAAGCGGAGCGGCGGATCGAGCCGCTGAACGGCTCGCCGGTCCGTTCGAACCGCTCCAAAGCGTCGCGCACGGTTCCGCCGATATCGAAGCACTCCCCGGTGCTGCTCCAATATCCTTCCCTGTACCATCGCACATAACGGCGCATTTGGTCGAGCGGATGGAAGCCGCCGCATTCCGTCAAGCTTTCGGCAAGACACAGTGCCATGGACGTATCGTCGGTCCATTGCCCCGCCTCGAGATCGAACGGGCCGCCGCCCACCATGTCGGTCAGCGCCCCGAAGGTTCCCGGCGGCTTGAATTCCAGCGTCGTACCCAGCGCATCCCCGGCCGCCAGTCCCAACAAGCAGCCGCGGTATCGTTCGATTGATTGTAGCGACATATGTACCCCTCCCCTTATGGACGACATAAAAGTGCCCGCGGTTGAATGGATTGCGAAAAAACAGCGTGGTATCCACGCTGTCTCCTCCCTGCCTATGACTCTGTAATTTCAACGGATTCGATCGTAACCGTCTCCGACGGCACGCTCATCTCGCCGCGGGGGTCCGGTCCGACCGGTGTCGCAGCGATGCTCTGCACCGTCTCCATGCCTTCGACGACTTTGCCGAAGATCGAGTAATCCGGGTAATCGTTCAGCCTTTTGCTGTCCTCGCCTGTACATATGAAAAACTGGCTGCCGTTCGTATTCGGTCCGGAATTGGCCATCGCCACGATGCCCGGCTCATACTTATGACCGTTGTTCAGCTCATCCTCGAACTTGTAGCCCGGGCCGCCTCTGCCGGTGCCTGTCGGGTCGCCCGTCTGAATCATGAACGACTGCATGATCCGGTGAAACTTGACATTGTCGTAAAATTTCTCTTTCGATAAAAACACGAAGTTGTTCACCGTCTTGGGCGCATCCTTGGCGAACAATTCGATCTTGAACGTTCCCTTGGAGGTCTTGACGGTCGCATGGTACGTCTTGTTCGGATCAATGCTCATCGCCGGAGGCTCGGACCACGATTTCTGGACTTCCGCACCGGAGCCGGAACCGCTGCCGCCCGCCGCCGCGCCTTGTCCCCCCTGCCCGACCGGTTTCTGGCCGCAAGCCGTCAGCATGACGGCGCACAATGATACCGTGAAGATCCATTTTGCCGCTTTCCATCCATTCGTTCGTTTCACTGCTTCGTCTCAACTCCATCTATTCATACTGATCCCTGTTATTCGGGGTGCGATCCCCCTTCCACATTATACCACCCGAACATTCAAAAAATGAAATGTCCCTCCGAAAAAAGCCGTTTCGACGCTGCTGGCCGGCAGCCAACAGTTTAATTGGCCCCGTCATCGGCCGGAAGATCGCCGCCGGGCGATTCGTCTGCGGCGTCTCCGCCAGAAGCCGCGCCTCCAGGCGCAGCCGTGCCGGCGCCGGCTCCTGATCTGCCTCCGTTCGTCTCGCTGGTCCCGGTTCTGCCGCCGCTCGTGCCGCCGGCGCCAGAGGAGCCGCCGGGACGAACCGAACCTTGAACCCCGCCGCCGTTCGTCCCCGTGCCGCTGCCTGTATGGCCGTCGCTTATATCGCCGGAGCCGGAGGAACCGCCAGGACGGCCCGAACCTTGACCGCCGCTGCCGTTCGTCCTTGTACCGCTGTCCGTATCGCCGTGATCCGTGCCGACGCCGTCCGTGTCGCCGGAGCCGGCCTGCCTGCCGGGACGGTCATTCCGGTCTCCCTCGGAGCCATCCTCGCCGCCCGTCCCCCGGTCTTCCCCGTCGTCCGGCCGATCGGAATCCGCTTCGCCGTCCCCGTCTTCTCCGTCGCCCGGCTGCAGCGGATCGAGCGGGTCAAGCGGGTTTTGCTGTTCGTCTTCCGCAGCCGGAATCTCTACCGACGCCGTGTTCGAGCGCTGCCCCGCCAAGCCGTTGTTCGGATTGACCGGGACGACCGCATAATCGTATGTCTGGCCAGGCATGACGGATATATCCCTGGCTTCATTCGTCGTCGTCGACAGCAGCGGCTCGGACGGGAATTCCGCCGCTCCGCCGTCCTTGCGATACAGCTGATACGTGATATTGTGGCCGACAGAGCTCCACGCCAGGCGGACGGAGCGATCCGTATATTCCGCCTTCAGATCGGAAATCCCCTTCGGCGGAGCCGTCACATCCGGCACGCCTTTCGGGCGCTCGAACTGAGTCACCGGTTTGCCTGCCAGCGATTTCTGCATCACTTCCTTGAAGATAGCCGCCGGCGCGCCGCTTGACATATTGACGTAATGCTTGGCGTCCGGCTTCTCGAAGCCCATCCATACCGCCGCGGTCCACTCCGGCGTGTAGCCGACGAACCACAGATCGCGGTTGTATTTCTCCAGCCCCTTGATCGTCTCCTGCGTCGAGCCCGTCTTGCCGGCCACCGGCCGCTCGAAGCGGGCCTTGGCACCGGTGCCCCCCGGCTCTACGACCGAGCGCATGAGCTGAGTCATGTACCAGGCGGTCTTCGGGCTCATCGCCTCCGGCTGCTCCGGCGGCTTGTAGGTGTGCACCGTGGCCCCGGAGGAGTCGACGATTTTGGTGATCGCATGCGCGGTCTGCATCTTGCCATTGTTCGGAAAGGCCGTGTAAGCCTGGGCCATCTGCAGCGGCGTTACGCCTTTGGTCAGGCCGCCGAGCGCGATCGCCAGGTTGTTGTCGTTCGGATCGAGCTCGATGCCGAGCTTGCCGACGAACGACTTGGCTGTGCCGAGACCGATTTCGTTCAGCAAATACACAGCCGGTGCGTTGATCGACTTGCGCACCGCCTCCATCATCGTCACCTGGCCGCGATAGACGCCGTCGTAGTTGCGCGGGCTGTAGCCGTTGTAAGTGCGCCTTTCGTCAGGCAGCATGCTGTACGGATTCAGGTTGTTCTTCTCGATGGCCGGTGCGTAAGCGATCAGCGGCTTGAAGGCGGAGCCCGGCTGGCGCGCCGCGCGCGGATCGGCCGCGCGGTTCAGCCCGCGGACGACGTAATCCCGGCCGCCGATCATCGCCACGATGCCGCCGTCCTCGTTGTTCAGGATGACCATGCTGCTCTGCATTTTTTGCTCGGGGCCGTCCTTCTGGAAAAAGTTATCGTTCTTATAGGTTTCTTCCAATATTTTTTGCGCGTTCAAATCGATCGTCGTGTAAATCTGGTAGCCTTTGCGCAGCAGATCGTCCTCTTCCAGCCCGTACCTCTCCTGCGCTTCCCTCAGCACATAATCGATGTACGTCTGGTTCCGGCCTTTATCGGCCTTCTCCGTCTTGGGCGGTGCCACATACTCGACGGCGGCGGCAGCAGCCCGCTGCTCCTCGGTGATATATCCCTGATCGGCCATGAGCCGGAGCACGACGCCGCGCCGCTCTAGCGACAATTCCGGGTTATTGATCGGGTTGTAGCGGTTCGGCGCCTTCGGCATCGCCGCCAGCGTAGCCATCTGCCAAAGCTCCAGCCTGTTCAGGTCGGGCTGATTGAAATATACCTTCGAGGCTGCCTTGATGCCGTAAGCCCCGTTGCCGAAGTAGATCCGGTTCAAGTACAGCTCCAAAATTTCCTCCTTCGACAACTGATCCTCCAGCGCAACGGCGATGGACATTTCCGTCGCCTTGCGGAAGAACGTTTTATCCGCGTTGAGGAACAAGTTTTTGGCCAGCTGCTGGGTGATCGTGCTGCCGCCCTCCACCATTTTGCGAGCGATGATATCTTTGACCAGCGCCCGCCCGATGCCGAGCAGGTCGATGCCCTGATGCTCGTTGAACCGCTTGTCCTCGGTCGCGATGAAGGCGTTCTTCAGCAGCTGCGGAATTTCTTCAGACTCGACGTTTTCCCGGACGGCGTCTGCGTACAGCATGCCGACTTCGTTGCCCGCGGCGTCATAAATATGCGTGACCTCGTCCAGATCGAGCTTGTTCATATTTTGCTGCAAAATCATATTCCCGTTAATAATGACAAAAATATAGACGCCCATGGCGCAAATCGCGGCCAGGACCGCAGCGACGAACGCCCAGCCGAAGACGGCCATCGCCGTTAATTTTTTTCGCTTCTTCCTGTTCTTCTTCTGTCCGCCTTTTACCGCTTTGCCGGCTGCAGGTTTGCGCGACGCTCCCTGAGTCTTGCTGGTTCTCTCCGCCATGCCACCGACTCCCTTCCCTATCTAGTCTCGGGTGCTGCTCGATGTTGCCTCTCAAACAAAGAGCAACCCTGACGAATCCGGGTTGCTCCGATCGATTATATTCGATTAGACGTAAAGGCAAATCGAAAGGTTGCTACCCGTCGCTTATTCTCCGCTTTCCTGCTGCTGCATCAAAGAGACCGGGCGCTGCGGCGTGAACGTGGAGATGGCGTGCTTGTACACCATCTGCTGGCGTCCATCGCTGTCAATGATGATCGTGAAATTATCGAAGGCGCGAATCACTCCGCGAAGCTGGAATCCGTTCGTCAAATAGACGGTGACCGGAATACTTTCCTTGCGCAATTGGTTCAAAAACGTATCCTGAATATTAATCGACTTGTTCATCGTGGTCCCCCTCATAATGGTTAACGATCCAATGTGAGCTTTCCTGCTATTATAGCATGAATCTCGGACAAATGGTCAGAAATTTTTTCCATATCGGTCACATCCACCCACTGTATGTCCTGCATATGTCTAAACCATGACAGCTGCCGTTTGGCAAACCGGCGGGTGTTCCGCTTGAGCAGCTCGACCGCTTCGTCGAGCGTGCAGCGTCCCTCGAGGAACAGGGCGATTTCCTTATAGCCCAGCCCCTGCATCGAGACGAGATCCTTGCCGTATCCCCGGTTCAGCAAGGAGCGAACCTCGTCGACCAAGCCTTCTTCAATCATTTGGTCGATTCGCTTCTCAATACGGTTATATAGTAAAGCTCTATCCATTGTCAACCCGATGATACACAATTCGTAAGGAGTCTGTTTTTTTTGACCTTTGAGCTGCTCGCTGAGCCGTTCTCCGGTCAAATGGTGCACCTCCAGCGCCCGGATGACGCGGCGCAAATCGTTCGGATGCAGCTTCTCCGCCATCTCCGGATCGACCTCGCGGAGCCGCGCATGAAGCGCTTCGGCTCCCCGCGCTTCGGCGTAAGCCTGCATCTCGGCGCGAAAAGCTTCGTCCGAGCCGCCTTGGCCGAACTGAAACCTGTAGCAGACCGATTCGATGTACAAGCCGGTGCCGCCTACGATAAAAGGCAGCTTGCCGCGCCCGTTGATGTCGCGGATGAGCCCTTCGGTCCGCTGCTGAAATTCGGCCACGGAGAAGGGGTAATCGGGATCGTGGATATCGATCATATGATGCGGGACCCGGGCCCGCTCTTCCGTCGTCGCCTTGGCGGTGCCGATGTCCATCCCCCGGTACACCTGCATCGAGTCGCCGGAAATGATCTCGGCGTCATACCGCTCCGCCAGCGTCAGACTGAGCTTCGTTTTGCCCACCGCCGTCGGCCCGACGAGCACGAGCAGCTTCTCTTTCAGCATCGTATCACTCCGTATGCGATTTTGCTCGAGGAACGGTGAATTTCCGCGAAGCCCAGCCTCGCGAATTCCCCGCTGTCCCGGTGCTCCTTCAGGATGACGGCGCGGCGGGCAGCGCGGCGGGCGGCGGCGATCGCCTGCTCGCTCAGCGCCCGGTCGTCGGCGAGCCCGCGGATGGCGCGAATGGAGGACGATTCGCGGATCGGCTTGCGGAACATCGGATCGAAGTATATGACATCCGCGCTGCCCGCCTCCAGCGCCTGCAAATAGGACAGGTGGTCGCAGCACAGCACCTCGATGCGGCGCATGGCCGCTTCCAGCCCGGGCACGTCCGATTCATAGGCTGCCAGCCCCTGCTGCAGCAGGTAGCAGGGCACCGCGGCGCTCTCCAGCGCCGTGATGCTCCCTTGCTCGCCAGCGGCATAGGCAAAGACGATCGCATCCGAGCCGAGCCCGGCCGTGCAATCGATAATGCGGTCGCCGGGGCGTATGCCGGCGAGCCGGACGAGCGGATCTTCCTCGCCGCTGCGCAACCTTTTGACGCGAATCAGCGACATGCTGGGATGAAAGAACAGCGGCGGCTGCGCTCCCCGGTGAAATTCGACCCGCCCCTTGGCAAACAGCAGAATATCCTCGTCTCCGTAACGCTCCCGAAGCTGCGCCAGCGTCATTCGGCCGCGGGGCGCAAAACGCGCGTCCGGTCCGAAATGCGCCGCTGCCGCAGCGGCTTTCCTTGACAGTATGTCGTCCGGATCGAAGGACGTGGTGATCAACAAGCCTACATCACCCTTTTAAACATTTTTTCCAGCTCGTAGGTCGAGAAGCTGACAACGATCGGCCGTCCGTGCGGGCATGTGTACGGATTCCGGCAGGCGGCCAGCCGATCCAGCAGCGCTTCGATCTCGAGCGTGCTCAGCGACTGGTTGGCCTTGATGGACGCCTTGCACGAGCACATGATCGCCGCCTTTTCCCGCAGCTTGGCCAGATCGACCTGCTTATGCTCGGCCAGCAGCCATTCGACCATTTCTTCGACCAGCTCCTGCTCTTCCCCTGGAGGGAACCAGTGCGGATGCGCCCGCACCAGGAAGGATGTGCCCCCGAACGGCTCCAGATGGACGCCAACCTGCGCCAGCTGCGGCAGGCGGCCTTCCAGCTTGGCCGCTTCGGCTGCGGTGAACTCGAGCGTCATCGGCACGAGCAGCTCCTGGCTCGCCTCGGCCGGGCGGCCGAACAGCTCGTAATAGCGCTCGTAATTGATCCGCTCATGCGCGGCGTGCTGGTCGATCAGGAACAGGCCCTCTTCGTTCTGGGCGACGATATAGGTGCCGTGCATTTGGCCGATCGGGTACAGCTTGGGAAATGCCGGCAGCGCCGGCGGCTCCTGCTCGGCCGCAGCCGACAGCGAGCGCATTAGCGCTTCCGCCGCGGCGGCGTCCGCCCGGTCCGGCGCAGACGCCGCGGCCTGCCGCAGCGAGCCGCGGGCGGCAGCCGCGCCTGGCGCCGCTGCGCCGGGCGCGGCTTCGCGGCGGGCGGCCCGGCCTGCCGGCGCGCTTGCCGCCATGCCACGGCCGGCGTCTCCGGCGCGCGTGCCGGCCGCTGCAGCCGCGGCCGCGGGCGGCTCGCCGGCGGATGCGGCCGAGCGCAGCCCGCCGGCGGATGCGCCGCGCTGCGGGCCGCCCCCGCTGCCGCCGGGCCATGCCGCGGCCGGCTGCTCGCCGCGCCGCGCCTCCGGCTCCGCCGCCAGGCTCGCCGACGAGCTCGGCGGCGCCTGCCCGGCCGGCGTCGGGGCGCCCGGGCGGTACAGCTCAAGCTGCTCCTGCACGACCGCCTCCGGCTTCTTCCGGGCGGACATCGCGCCAGGAATCAGCACCTGCCGGCCCAGCGTCTCGCGCACCTGGCTTTCCACGAACTTGAGCAGCTCCTGCTCCTTGCTGAAGCGGACCTCCAGCTTGGCCGGATGCACGTTGACATCGAGCAGCGTAGCATCCATCTCGATGTGCAGCACGGCCAGCGGATAGCGGTTGATCGGCAGCAGCGTATGGTATCCCTGGAGCAGGGCGTGAATCAGCGAATAATTGCGGATGTAGCGCCCGTTGATCACCGTCGACACCGCGTTGCGGTTGGCGCGGGTCAGCTCCGGCTTCGATATGTATCCTTGCAGCCTGTAGTCGAGCGATTCGCCGGTGATCGGCAGCATGCTGCGGGCTGCGGCCGTGCCGTAGATGGCGGCGATCACCTGAAGCAGGTCGCCGTTGCCGAGCGTCTGCAGCAGCGTGTGGCCGTTATGCCGCAGCGAGAAGGCGATGCCGGGATGGGCCAGCGCGAGACGGTACAAATAATCCGTCACATGGCCGAGCTCCGTCTGAATCGTCTTCATGTACTTCAGGCGCGCCGGCGTGTTGTAGAACAGCTCGCGCACAGTGATGTCGGTGCCGCGCGGCGCGGCCGTATCTGCCCGCTGCTTGACGACGCCGCCTTCGATCGCAATGCGGCGACCGAGCCCGCTGCCATCGGCGCAGCTGACGAGCTCCGTCTTGGAAACCGCGGCGATGCTGGGCAGCGCCTCGCCGCGGAAGCCGAGCGTCCGGATTGCGAACAGGTCGGCCGAGCCGGCGATTTTGCTTGTCGCATGGCGCTCGAACGCTCGCTCGCAGTCGTCGGGCTCCATGCCGCTGCCGTTGTCGACGACGCGGATCAGCTGCAGCCCGCCCTCCTCGATCGTCACGTCGATGCGGCTGGCGCCGGCGTCGACGGCGTTCTCGACCAGCTCCTTGACGACCGAGGACGGTCGCTCGACGACTTCCCCGGCGGCGATCTGGTTAGCGACATGCTCGTCTAAAATGTTAATTTTACCCATAATCCAAGCCCCTTACTCGCCGGACGTGCGGAACGTCGCCTTGCGGCCGTCGTCGGTCCAGGAGATCCCCGGAAACTTGGCGGTAAATGCGGCAATATCCACATAGCTCGTGCCGTCCTTCAGCTGCACCTGCTGCCCTTCGGGCACGAAGGAGACGCTGCCGTCCTTGCTCGTCAGCTCGACCGCCCGCTTCTCTTCGTTCCAGAGCACCCCGATGTCCGCCAGCGCGGCCAGCACCCGGGCCGGAACGTACAGCTTGCCGTCCTGGCGAACGACATCGAACCAGTCGGAGACGAGCTGCCCTTCGACCTCAAGCGTCTGTCCGCGCAGCGTAAGGTCAAAGCTCTTCATGCCGGCCAGGCGCAGCGCCTTAAGCAGCTGCGGCACGGAGCCCTCCACCTTGATATCCGGCTCCAGACCAACCTGGTTTACCTTGCGAAGCTTCGGCGTCAAATATTCCTCGATCGTAATTTTCAGCGCTCCGCCGCTGGACAGCTCGTGCATGTTCTGCACGCTGCCTTTGCCGAACGTCTTTTGGCCGATCACGGTAACGACGCCGTAGTCCTGCAGCGCGCCGGTGAGCACTTCCGAAGCGCTGGCGCTCATCTCGTTGACGAGGAAATAGACCGGGAACGGCTGCTTCTCGCCGCCGCTGATCTCGACCTGATTGTTGATATTATCGCGGTTGCGGGTATGAATGAGCACGCCCTTCTCCACGAACATCGCCGCCATCTGTTGCGCCGTATCGAGCAGTCCGCCGGGGTTGTCGCGCAGATCGACGACGAGGCTTTTCAAGCCCTGGCTCTTCAGAGCGTCCAGCTGCTCGCCCATCATCTCGTCGGCGTCGCTGGAAAAGGTCGTGACCTCGATATATCCGATGCCCCCGCTGAACATGCGGCTCGACACCGGCGGGATATGAACGGCCTGGCGAGTCATCTGCTTGTCCGACCGCTCCTCGCCGCGCAGCACCGTCACGTTGACCTTCGTGCCTTCGGGGCCGACGATTTTGGAAGTGACGTCGGTCGATTTCATGCCGGCCACCGATTCGCCCTCCACGGCCACGATGATGTCACCGGGCATCAGGCCCGCCGATTTCGCCGGAGAACCGTCGAACACCTCCTCGATGTAGATGCCGAGCGGGTCTTCGCTGATTCGGACGCCGATGCCGACATAATTGTTTTCGATGGAGCTGGTGAACTGCTGCAGCTCCTCCGGCGTGAAATAGTCTGTATACGGATCGTCCAGCGCGGCGATCATCGCTTCCACTGCGGCGTCCTCCAGCTTTTTGCGGGACGGCGCGCTGACGTGATGCTTCTCGAGCAGGTCCATCACTTCCTGAACTTTTCCCGATCTCGTCCCTGCCGGAATCTCGTCGGCCAGAGCGGACGACGCCGCCGGAAGCAGCAGCGACAGCGACAGGACGACGGAAACGGACTTGCGCCAAAACAGCGGGCGCAGACGTTTCATTTTCATATCGCGATCATTCCTTTCACTGTATGATAACTGCAGCGGAGGCGGCGGCCAGAATGCCATGATTCGGGCCGAAGCCGCCATTTTCGCGGATTACGGCAGCTGCTTCTTCAATTCATATAAAAAGTTCATCGCATCCATCGGCGTCATATTCATCAGATCGGCCGAGCGCAGCTTCTGCAGCAGCAGCTCGCCCTTGGCCTCGGCCTTGCGCCGCTGCTTGTCTGCACCTGCGGCCGGCTCGTCGAACAGGCTGAGCTGAACGATGCCCGGCGCGGCGGCGCCGCTCTCCATGACGCGGTCTGTCACACCGACGTCGCTGGTATCGTTAGCAGGCCGTTCAGCAGGCGGAGCGACCGCGGACACGTCATCCGGCCGCTGGGTTGCCGGGGCAGCAGCGGCCGCGTTTGCATCCTCGCGCCGGTCTTCCGCCGCGGGGGAAGCCGCCGCTTCGGCGGAGGCGGCCTGCTGCAGGCTGCCCTGGAGCAGCTCGGCCCGCGTCTCGAACGCCTTCAGCAGCTCGTACGAGCGCTCGATGACGGCGCCCGGCAGGCCGGCGATCTGCGCGCAGTAAATGCCGTAGCTGGTGCTCGCCGCGCCGCGAACGAGCCGCCGCAGGAACGTGACGTCGCGGCCGCTTTCCTTGACCGCCATGCAGTAATTGCGCAAATTCGCAAGGCTGTCCTCCAGATGCGCCAGCTCGTGAAAATGCGTCGAAACGAGCGTCTTGCAGCCGATCCGATCGTGCAAATATTCGATGACTGCCTGGGCGATCGCCATTCCTTCCCCCGTCGACGTGCCGCGTCCGAGCTCGTCGATAATGACGAGCGAGCGCTCGGTCGCCTTCTCCGTCATGATGCGGATGTCCATCATCTCGACCATGAACGTGCTCTGGCCTCCGACCAGGTCGTCGGCAGCCCCGATGCGCGTGAAGATGCGGTCGATGATCGGCATCGACGCGGTCCGCGCGGGCACGAAGCAGCCGATCTGCGCCATCAGGCAGATGATCGCCACCTGCCGCATGTACGTGCTCTTCCCGGCCATATTGGGGCCGGTGATCAGCAGCATGCTGCCGTCCGCGCGGGTCATCGCCGTATCGTTGGCGATGAAGACGCCGCCGTCCAGCACCGCCTCGACGACCGGATGCCGGCCCTCCTCGATCTTCAGCTCCAGCCCTTCCCCGATGTCGGGGCGGACGTACCGGTTCTCGGCGCTGACGCGGGCCAGCGACTGGTATACGTCCAAGGTCGCGATCAGCTCCGCCAGCTGCTGCAGCCGCGATACTTGCCCCGCCAGCTGCTCCCTCAGCTCCGTGAACAGGCGGTATTCCAGCTCGACCATGCCTTCCTCGGCCTCGAGGATGAGCGCCTCCTTCTCCTTCAGCTCCGGCGTGACGTAACGCTCCGCGTTCGCCAGCGTCTGCTTGCGCTCGTAGCGTCCTTCCTCGAGCATGGACAGGTTGGCCTTCGTCACTTCGATGAAGTAGCCGAACACTTTGTTGTAGCCGATCTTCAGCGACTTGATGCCGGTCCGCTCCCGTTCGCTGCGCTCCAGCTCGGCCAGCCACTGCTTGCCGCTTGCGCTGGCCTCGCGCAGCCGATCGAGCCGCTCGCTATAGCCATCGCGGATCATGCCGCCCTCGCGCACCGACACCGGAGGCTCGTCCACGATCGCCTTGCCGATCAGCCGGGCCAGGTCGGCGCAGTCGTCCATCCGCTCCCCGAGCCGGGACAGCGTCTCCGACCCGCTCGCCGCGCACAGTTCTTTAAGCCGCGGCACCTGGTCGAGCGATGCCTTCAGAGCGACGAGATCGCGCGCGTTAGCGCTGCCGTAGGCGATGCGGGCCGTGAGCCGCTCCAGATCGTACACTTCCTTGAGCGCGTCCTTCAGCTCCTCGCGCGTCATCAGTTGATTGTACAGCCGGTCTACGGCTTCCAGCCGGTCGCGGATCAGCGCCGCGCTCATCAGCGGCTTCTCGATCCACCGCTTCAGCAGCCGCCCGCCCATCGCGGTCACCGTCTTGTCCAGCAGCCACAGCAGCGACCCGTGCCGGGAGCGGTCCCTGACCGTCTCCACGAGCTCCAGATTGCGGCGGGTGAACGGGTCCATAATCATGTACTGGTTCGGCTCGTACACGCGAATGCGCTTGATATGCGTCAGCGACCGTTTCTGCGTCTCCTGCAGGTACCGCATCAGCAGGGCGATCGCCGCGCGCCCTCCCTCGGGGAGCGCATTCAGCTCGGCCGGGGCGAAGCGTTCGGCCCAGTCGGCGCTCTCGTCCTCCTCGCTGCGCGGTGTCAGCACCGCCTGCGTCAGACGAAAATGCGCGCCGGCCGCCAGCTGCTCAAGGAGCGCGGCTGTCCCGAGCACTTCGGACGGCTCGTACACGTTCAGCTCGTCGGCGAGCTGCTCGATGCCGCCTTCCAGTCGCGTCGCATACAGCTCGCCGGTTGAAATGTCGCACACGGCCAGCGCATATCCCCCGCTTGACCAGACGACGGCAGCGATAAAATTGTTGCCGGCATCGCTTAAGCTTCGCGCATCCATGACCGTTCCCGGCGTCACGATGCGCACGATCTCGCGCCGCACGACGCCTTTGGCCTCCGCCGGGTCCTCCACCTGCTCACAGATGGCCACCTTGAAGCCCTTCTCTACGAGGCGGGCGATATAATTGTCGGCGGAATGATAGGGGACGCCGCACATCGGAATGCGCTCGCTTCCCCCGCCGTCCCGGCCCGTCAGCGTAATCTCCAGTTCACGCGCGGCCGCCACCGCGTCTTCGAAAAACATTTCATAGAAATCGCCCAACCGAAAAAACAGAAACGCGTCGGGCACCTCCGCCTTAATGGCGAGGTATTGCTCGATCATCGGCGTATATTTGGCCATGCTCATCCCCTGGCTTGTTCTCAGTGATTGTTGCAATAAGCAGCGGGCATCGCTTCTCGCGATATGAATAAACGTATGTATGCTGCCGAACGCATGAGTGCGATGCCCGCTTCTAGCAGAATATGACCTATTATAACATGAATCGCCAGAGAAAACCCGCCTTTAAGAGAAAGGCGGCACCTTCCAGCGCGGACGAATATCCTGCTGCTCGTTCCACGGCTGCATGAGCATCAGCCTGCGGCGCAGCGGGATAAGATACTTCTCGTGCCTGCCGTAATCGTCCAGCCGCTCCAAATCCCGCCACAGCTTGAGCAGCAGCGGGCGAATCCGCGCCTTGTCGCCGCTGTAATAGGCTCTCGCCACCTCCGGCTCGTCGAGCGGGCGGCGCCTCAGCAGGCGGTAATGCTCGGACACCAGCTTGGCCAGCGCCAGTACGCCGCGCGCCACGACGGGCGACACCATCCAGCTCGGCAGCACGCGATATTCGAAGCCGCCGTGCCGCTGACGCCGGAAATCGCCCAGAAATCCGTACTTCGGCTTGCGGTTGCCCGTCGTCCCGTCCTCGATCAGCACGAGCGGCAGCGCCACGTAATTGTCAAGCGCGCGAAGCAGCTCGGAGGTCAGCGGCACGCCGCTGAAGTGAATGTGGCCGCCCAGCGGAAAGCCGCGCACCGGCATCCCTCCGGCCAGCCACTCCAGGCTGTCGTCGGCGATGCGGCGGGCCGCCAGCTGCATCGTCCGGTGCAGGTTGACGACGAGCTGCCGGACCTCTGTGCTCGGGCGCGGACGAAGCTCGGCGAGCGGGTATATTTTGCGGAAGCTGCGCAGCACGATCGCGTCGCAGCCGAACGGCCCGTCCTTGTCCGCGTAATTGGAGGCGAAGGCGATTTTGCCGCGGGCGTTGCGCAGCACGAATTCGGGATCGGCGCCGAGCATGGCTGTATGCTTGACGGGCTCGCTCCGCTTGCGGACGATGTCGACGTCGAACCGCCGGATCGCTTCGGCGAACAGTTCGGCGAGCCGCGGGTCGAGCCGGGGGACGGGATCGAGGCCGAGCACGGCCAGCGCGCCGTCGCTCCGCACGCCGATCCGCACGACCGCGTAATCGAGCCCGAGCGCATAGACGGCCTTGACCGCTTCGCGCATCGCCCGCGCGCCGTGATAGGTCGGCTGCTCGGTCCCGAGCTCCGCAAGCTCCCCGGCTCCGCCGGCAGCGGAGGAATACGCGGAACCGGCCATATACAGCGTCGGCTGTCGCCGCTCATACAGCGTCAGCGCCTGCAGGTGAAAGACGGGCACGACAAACTCCCGCGTCCAGCGGTGCCCCGTGCCGCCGGTCGCGTCGCCGCGCTCGTCCGCCAGGAGGGCCGCGGAGGCGCCGCGCCCTGCGCGAACGGCTGCGACGGATGCGGCGGCAGATGCGACAGATGCGGCGGATGCAGCGGATGCTGCGGGTGCGGCAGATGGGGCGGATGCGACGGATGCGGCGGCAGATGCGGTGGACCTGCGTTCCGCCGCCCGGCCGGCGTGCGCGGCCAGTGCCGCTTGCGCCGCGGCGCGGCCGCTGCGAACGTCCCCGCTTGCCTCCTCCTGCCCGGCGCCAAGGACGCTGTCGATGCCGTGCAGCCGCAGCGTCTGGGCAGCGCGCCGCGGATTCAGCGCCAGCACGATGCTCTTGACCGGCTGCAAGACCTCGGACCGTCCCCGGTCCGGGTGGAAGGCGCCCCAGTGAATAATATACAGATCGTCCCCGCCATCCTTGGGCAAGGAGGAGCCGTGGCTGACCGTAAGCGACGGCAGCAGCAGCTCGAGCGTCGGTTCGTTCGAATGAAGCAGGAATGCGCGCATGAAGATCCCCCTCACGAATTGATCGGACCTGGCTGATTTCGGACGCTCCTTGTCCGGCCGCGCCCATTGTGGCCGCGGACTAACCTTTTTAACAAAAAAGAGGGCTAACGCCCTCTGCCGAAATGCCACTACCGACATATACTGGTAACAAATGAATCAGTTCAGTTCATCGTCGAACAGATCCGGATCGAGGTCTTCGAAGTCGCCTTCCTCGATACTGTCGAAATCAATGTGCTTGTCGTCGAGATCGTCGCAACCGCCTGGGCACACCACCACGCATACCTTGGTTTCTGCGATCATCTCGACCTTGTACTCCCGCTCGACGCGAATAACGACATCTCTGCCGTTGGAAGAAATGCTCGCCTCGACGCAGTTCGGTTCCTGGGTGGCAATGGCCGACACTTCGGCCGTAGAAGGCCGATGCTTCTTATCGAGATAAGAAAGCGGAACGGCTTCTACGTATGAAATCGTTTCTTTCGCGACGTCGGTCTTGGTGTTCCTGTCGTAGGAATACCAGATGTTGACGTCGTAAGTACCCACCACCTCCACGTTGTCCCCCGATTTCACCGCTTCGTACTGGTTGTTGATAATCCACGCACCCAAAATACTAGTCGGAGAATGAGGCGGAGTGACCGTGTTGGATACCTGAGAGAATTTGCGTCCTTTGCCGCAGACAGCCTTTGTATAGATCTCTCTGCACTGCAGATCTTTATCTAATGACATCCTCTGAACCTCCTCCATACAATCATTCATTACATGTGTATGCAGGACATTCGTCTAGGGTGACAAAAACTTTTACAGGCCCTCTGGTTTCTTTCTTTCAAAGCGCAGCAAGATTTCAGGAATGAGCCTTCGCGGCGGCAATGCGCTTTTTTTCCCGCTTGGCGACCGCCAAATACGATTTCAGCTCCAGCACCAGCTGCAGGAGCGCCGCGCGCACTTCGAATTCCTCCCGCGTGGAAGGTAGGTCCATGCTCCGGAACTGCTCCTCCAATTCGTGCAAGCCTTGCTCGGAACGCCCCGTGTAATAGTCGGCTTTCACATCCTCGCTCAAGTTGTCGAAGATGGACGCCAGAAGCTCGCCGGGCGGCAGCGTCCGGTACACCCGGGCAACGAGCCGCACCATGCGGTCGATGGAATCGAGCTGCTGCTTGCGCATATAAAAGTAGGCGGTCCACCCCTCGTCGCCGCCGCGCAGCGAGTTGGCCCTGGCCCGGTCCGCGGCCGCCAGCGCGCCGTTTAGCGCATCCTCTGCGTCCAGCAGCTCCTGACCGTTCCAGATGTGCTCATTGTCGCGCAGATGCATGGCGATTTCGTTGAATATGCGGGAGAAATCGTGCTCCAGCCGCTGCTTGTAGCGCATCAGCCGCTCGTCCTCCTTCGGCATATAAACAATATTGATCAGCGTCGCCGTTCCAAGGCCTACGACAAGAAGCGCGATCTCGTTCAGCAGCAGCCCGGCCTCCAGCTTGCCCGCGGCAAACACGTGAAACATCGTAACCGATCCGGTCACGGCGCCCTCCTTCAGCTGCCACTTGACCAGCAGCGGCATGAACAGCAGCACGAACAGCCCGACCGTCCAATACTGAAAGCCGCACGCCCAGAACAAGGCGAAGGCGATCAGAAGCCCGAGCACGGACGCAGCGATGCGCTGAAAGGAAGTGCGGATGCCCTTCTTCTTCGTCACATCGATGCCCAGCATGGCGAGCAGCCCGGCGGAATGCGGGGAGTCGAGCCCGAGCGCCTGGGCCAAATACATCGCAGCGACGACCGCCGCCGTCGTTTTCCAAATGCGAAATCCCCATATGCGGTATCCCATGAATGTTGCCCCTCCGAAGCGTAGATGAAGCCGGCCGTTCCGGTACACCCATCATAGCTTGTCCAGCTTTTTTTCTCAATCGGATCTAACGCGCGCAGGCTCAGCGGCCGCATCAACTGGCACGCGCGGGCAGGCGCGCTGGATAGCCGCAGCGCGGGAACCTGGCGCGCCTGCCCGCGCCCTTCAAGCACAGCTTCCCGTCCCTACCGCTTCTATGCTCCGCTCGTTAAGCACAGCTTCCCGTCCCTACCGCTTCTATGCTCCGCTCGTTCGGAAAGCGGTGCGTTCCGCTGACGCCGCACGCCTGGACAGGCTAGAGGAGCCTTGTTCCCTTGCCTGCTGCGGCAGCAGACGACTGCCTCCTCGCTGCTTGATCGCGAGAGCGCCGCTCGCATGCAGCCAAACTGCCTCACAAGCGATGGCTGACCAGACGCTTCTCCAAATAGGCGACGGCCTGATACATCAGCGCTGCGGCGATGGCGATAATCAACACGCTGCCGATGACGAGCGTGAAATTGAATACCTGGAACCCGTAAATAATGAGATAGCCCAGCCCTTCCTTCGATACGAGGAACTCGCCGACGATGACGCCGACCCACGACAGCCCTACGTTCACCTTGAGCGTCGAGACGATGGTCGGGTACGAGGCGGGCAATATCGCTTTAACGAACACTGCGCGGCGGTTGCCGCCGAATATTCTCACGACTTTGACGTAGTTCGGATCAACCTCGCGAAAGCTGGTGTATACGACGAGGATCGTTATAATTACGGTCAACGAGAGCGTCGTGGCGATAATGGCCAGCACGCCCGGTCCGAGCGCGACGATAAAGAGCGGCCCGAGCGCCACCTTCGGCAAGGCGTTCAGCACGACGATATAGGGGTCGAGCACGCGGGACAGGAACGGCGACCACCAGATCAGCGCCGCGATCGCTGTGCCGAGCAGCGTCCCCAGCACGAAGCCGACGACCGTCTCCCACAGCGTCACCCGAATGTGGACGAGCAGTGTCCCGTCCTGCCACTTCTCCAGCAGCAGCTGCGCGACGCGGCTGGGCGAGCTGAACAGCAGACCGTCGATCCACTGCAGCCGGGCGGCAGCCTCCCAAAGCGCGAAAAAGAGCGCGAGCAGGCTGAACTGGGTCAGCCGCACCCAAAATGTACGCACCCGCTCCTGCGCGCGGTATTGGCGATAGACTGTTTCCGTCATGCTCTTCTCTTGCTTCATCGGGCACGCCCCCCTTCTCCGCCTGCTTCCATATCTTCAAAGTGCTTCCACAGCGTGTGGAACAGCTCCTGAAAGCCGGCCCGCTCGCGCGCCGAGAACGGCACGGCCTGGCGGATGGCGTCCGGCACTTCCACCTCGCTGCGAATGCGGCCCGGATTCGGCTCCAGCACGACAATACGGTCGCTCATCGCGATCGCCTCCGTTATGTCATGGGTCACGAGCAGCGCCGTCTTGCCGCGCGATTTGAGCGTCTCCCACACCAGGTCCTCAAGCTGCAGCTTGGTCTGGTAATCGAGCGCCGAGAACGGCTCGTCGAGCAGCAAAATGTCCGGCTCCGTCGCCAGCGTCCGGGCCAGCGCCACCCGCTGCCTCATCCCGCCGGAAAGCTGGTGTGGATACCTCTCCGCGTGAGCTGCCAGCCCCAACTCGGCGAGCAGCTCGGATACGGCCTGCTTCCCCTTGCCGTCCAGCCGCCCGAGCATCTCCAGCCCGAAGGCGGCATTGGCGAAAATCGACCGCCACGGGAACAAATAATCCTGCTGCAGCATATAGCCGACCTTCGGCGCGCCGCTCGGCCCGCCGACCGGTTCGCCGAAGGCCGTCACCGTCCCCGAGGTCGGCACAAGCAAGCCGCTGATCAGCGAGAGCAGCGTCGTCTTGCCGCAGCCGCTCGGCCCGATCAGGCTGACGAATTCCCCCCGCCTCACGCGGAGATCGATATCCCGAAGCGCCAGAAAGGCGCCTTTCTCATTGACAAAAACATGAGAGACACCTGCAAGTTCGATCGCAGTCATCGTATCCGCCTCCTTCTTATCCGGACTTCATTCACTCCCTCTCCCGACGGCGGCAAGGCGTACAGGGGCGAGGTAACGCTCCGCAAGCGCATAGCCCCCTTCGCCCATCGCCGAATTTTTCCTGATTACTTCGCGTGCTGCTTCGCTTTCTCGGCAAAACGGTTATCCACCAACGTCTCGTGGCTGACGCGCTGCTTCAGTTCGCCGGCCGATTCCATGACGTCCTGCAAGTTGTTCCATTCCTGCTCGTCGACGACGCCGTCCGCGGCGAACGAGCCTTGCTCCTTGTAGCGCTTGACGGAATCTGTCAACACCCCTTTATCCGTATCCTGGAAAAACGGAGCGATCGCTTCCGCAATGTCCTCCGCGCTGGCCGCCTGCACCCATCGCTGCGCCTTCTGCACCGCATTGGCGAATTTTTGCACGATATCTCCGTTTTTGCCGATAAAGCTCTTTTTGGCCATAAACACGGTGTACGGCAGCTTGCCGCTTTCTATTCCGAACGAGGCGACGACATGGCCTTTGCCCTCTTTCTCGAACATCGTCGCTTGCGGCTCGAACAGCTGCACATATTCGCCGGTTCCCGAGGCAAACGCGGCGGGAATATTGGCGAAATCGACGTTTTGAATCAGGTTCAGATCGACTTGCGGGTCGATGCCGTGCTTCTTGAGCGTGAATTCGCCGGCCATTTGCGGCATTCCGCCTTTGCGCTGACCGAGAAAGGTCGAGCCCTTCAGCTGGCTCCAGTCGAAAAGCCCCTCAGCCGGCTTGCGGGCGACCAGAAACGTTCCGTCCGTCTGCGTCAGTTGGGCGAAATTGATGACCGGATCGCCCGCCCCCTGCTGATGCACATAAATGGATGTTTCGGACCCGACGAGCGCGATGTCGATCCCTCCGGACAGCAACGCCGTCATCGTCTTATCGCCGCCGAAGGTCGTCGTCAACTCCACGTCCAGCCCTTCTTCCTTAAAAAAGCCCTTTTGCAGCGCGGCATATTGCGGCGCATAAAAGATCGAGCGCGTCACTTCCCCGACCCGCACCTTTGCCGCCCCTCCGCTCTGCGTCCCCCCGCATCCCGCCAGCGCGGCGGCGAGCGTCAGGCAGACCGCGAGCGCAGCGGCAATCCAGCTGCTCCTTTGACTCATGTGCAATCCCTCCCACCCCCGCGACGTTCGAGCTTTGTCGCGATCGCTTGCTGTCATCCTATGCATGAGCCCAGACAATGGTGAGGGCTGCAGCCGTGCAGGACGCAAAGATGCGAAAGGATACGCGCCCGCCCTGGCGGCTTTAGCGACAAGACCGCGCACGCGGCGATACTGCCGAACCTTGCCTTCGGCAAGGTCCTTTAGCGCGCAACTTCGCTGCGACGGAGATACTCGGCCCGCGACCCTCGAGCTCCGCGTTTACGTTTGAACTCCATGTAAGCGTGCGAACTCTCCGTTAGCGTGCGGAATCCACGTAAACATGCGAGCTCCGCATTGGCGTGCGGAATCCACGTCAACGTGCAGACTCCGCGTTGGCGTGCGGAATCCACGTAAACATGCAAGCTCCGCATTGGCGTGCGGAATCCACGTCAACGTGCAGACTCCGCATTGGCGCTGCCCCTTCCCGGAGGCGGGCAAATCCTGCAAAAAATGCAACATTTTCCGCATCTTCGGCGCAAGAAGCAGGGGAATGTTGTATTTTGTGCAACAATTTAGGCGAGATTGGTTTCAAATCGAGGCGCATAACCCGAAATGTTGCACTTTCTACAACAATGAGCGGCAAGTGCAGGATATCTCCCCGTTTTTGTTGTACAAAATACAACATTTGCTGACTCTACTGAAAATTGGGCGGTAACCACCGACAATCCCGAAGGTGACGACGAATGGCGAAAGGAATCGCTCGTCACAGGCGTCTCTTCCCGCAGGATCGGCTCGTACAGCGTATTGGGGCACGGGACCCACCTGGGACACTGGTGCCCCGCCTATCTGGTCGCCTATCTGGCCACCAATATCCTCTCTAACGAAAGTGACAAACGCTATTTTGCTGAATCGTACCCTGTTTAAAATGTAACGCTGGCCAGGGAGCGCTATTTTGTCAAAAACGCTGAATCGGGTAGCCGAAAACGCGAAATAAGGCTGCTCACTTGCGTTACAATTTCAAATCGAGCGTTTTGAGCGAAATAAGCTCTGTGGCTAGCGTTAGCTTAAGGTCTGCCCGGCAAAACGGGAGTGTAAGGCAAGCCAAACGAGGCTTGCAACGTGAGGCTAGCCAAGCAAGCAATCCATTCCCGTAAGCTCGGGTCCGCCGATCGCAAGTGCTGGCGACGGTTCCCTGGCAGAGAACGTAAAGCAAGCAATCCGCCTTGGCAGCGATTCAGAAGCGAGCCGCAGGTCGTGCCTCCTTCCATGGTCTCCTTCGCGGACCTGCGGCTTGGGGTCCTTCTTCCCGGTCTCCTTCGCGGACCTGCGGCTTGGGGCCCTTCTTGCCGGTTTCCTTCGCGGACCTGCGGCTTGGATTCTTTCTTGCCGGTCTCCTTCGCGGACCTGCGGCTTGGGGCCTTTCTTCACGATACGCCTCCCTTGATCCTACTCAGCCTCAGCTGCTTTTCGTACCTGGCTGCAATCTGCGCTCCATGTCCATAATACCCTGGGACAGATTCATTGCCGGGCCCGGGAAGTTCAAAGACAAAAAAACCGCCCCTCGCCCGAGGAGCAGTTCATGAAGCCGGACCGTGCCGTACTAAAGCCGGCTACAGCTTATAAATATCGGTATATTTCTCCGTAAGATAGTCCATCAAATAGTCGGGATTCAGTTCCTCTCCGGTCACCTGCAGCACAATGTCGTTCGGCGTCAGCAGCTTGCCGTGCCGGTAGATGCGCTCCGCGAGCCAATCCTTGACCGGCAGCAGCTCCCCGGCCTCCACCTTGGCGTCAACATCGGGCATCTCCCGGCGAATGGTCCGGGAGAATTGGGCCGCATACATGTTGCCGAGCGCGTAGGACGGGAAGTAGCCGAAGGCGCCGCCCGACCAGTGAACGTCCTGCAGCACCCCTTCTCCGTCGTGGGACGGCTCGACGCCCAAATATTCGCGGTATTTCTCGTTCCATACGTTCGGCAGCTCGGACGCCTTCACGTCGCCGTTCATCAGCGCCTTCTCGATCTCGTAGCGGACCATGATATGCAGATTATAGGTCAATTCATCGGCCTCGATGCGAATGAGCGACGGCTTCACCTCGTTCGTCGCCCGGTAAAAGGCTTCCGCGGACACGCTATCGAATTGGCCCGGGTAATTGCGCTGCAAATCCGGGTAGTAGCGGTTCCAGAAGGCGCGGCTGCGGCCGATCATATTTTCCCAAAAGCGGGACTGCGACTCGTGAATGCCCATCGATGTGCCGGTGCACAGCGGCGTGCCGATCAGTTCCTTCGAGATGTTCTGCTCGTACAAGGCGTGGCCGCCCTCGTGGATCGTGCCGAACAAGGCGCTGTTGACGTCGTCCGGAAGATAGCGCGTCGTAATCCGCACATCGCCCGGATTCAGGCCTGTCGCGAACGGATGCACCGTCTCGTCCAGCCGGCCTGCCGCGAAGTCGTAGCCCATCTGTTCCAGAATAAACAGGCTGAACTGCTTCTGTTTTTCCTTGTCGAACGTCTGTCTGAGGAAGGACGTATCCGGCTTGTTGCCCGATTCCATGATGGCGGCGAGCAGCGGCACCGCCTTCTCCCGCAGCGCGCCGAACACCTGGTCGAGCTTTGACACCGTCATGCCGGGCTCGTACATATCGAGCAGCGTGTTGTATTTGTGGCCTTCCCATCCCCACAGATCGATAAATTCGAGATTGGTTGCCACGATTTTCTCTATGTATGGCTGAAACATGGCGAAGTCCGCCTTCTCCTTCGCTTCCTCCCAGACCGATTCGGCCTGCGAGGTCAGCACGACGTATTCCTGGTAGCGCTTCGGCGGTATTTTCACGCTGCGATCGTATTCCCTCCGGCATTCCTCGACGATGCGCCGGTCGATGACGGACAGTTGGGACAACGTTTCCGGCGACCCGAATTCCTCCAAAAATGAGCCCATTTCCTCGGAGACGGACATCCGAAACAGCTCTCCGGACAGCACGCCGACAACCTCCGAGCGGGCATCGAGGCCTTTTTTGGGCGCGCCCGTGCGCATATCCCAATAGATGAGCCCGATCGCTTCCTCGTAGCTTTTCATTTTTTTCAAAAACGCGCGAAATTCGGCCAAACGCTTCTCATTCATACGCTTTTCCCCTTTCCGTCAGCATATATCGATCATACTTTTTCTTGAACGGAGAAGCAAATATCGTGTACATTAAATGAGACGTCTATGACGAGCGAACGATCTTTGCGTCGCCCGGCCGCCGACTGCGGCCGCTGAACATTTACCGTGGATGACCGTCAAATTTTCAGGAAGAGAGGTAAATGATATGCATATTGCTTTCACCGCGGCGGCTGCCGATGCTATCGGCCAAGCGATGAGCCGCGCCAAGAAGGGCCGGCTTAAGCTGGTATACGATACGGAAGGCTGCGGCTGCGCGGTAAGCGGGGTTCCGGCGCTCTGGATCGTGGACGAGCCCGTCGGGCGCGAATCGGTTTATTCAGGCGAGCCGTTCGAGGTGTGGGTTGAAACGAAGGACGAGGTGTTCTTCGAGGACCGCATGACGATCGACTATATGGAGGACGGCCTTCGCTACGTGCTGAAGAGCAGCAGCCAAATATATAGCGCCTACATGAACCTGATCGACAAGCGCCCCTCATCGGAAGCTTAGGTTGGGCTATGACTTGCTAACAATAAAAAAACTTTTGGTAGGACGTGGATGAATATGAGCTTGCTGGACAACATCGTCTCGCACAATGAACAGTTTGTCGAGAACAAGCAGTACGAGCAGTTCCTGACTTCGAAATTCCCGGATAAAAAGATGGTCATTCTCACCTGCATGGACACCCGCTTGACGGAGCTGCTGCCGCGAGCGATGAATCTGCGCAACGGCGACGCCAAAATTATTAAAAACGCCGGAGCGCTCGTCTCGCACCCGTTCGGCAGCATCATGCGCAGTCTGATCGTCGCCGTGTACGATCTGTCGGCAGAAGAAGTGTTCGTCGTCGGCCACTACGATTGCGGCATGACGGGCCTCAACTCGGAGAAGGTGCTGGCCAAGGCCCGCGAAAGAGGCGTGCCGGACAAGCTCATTCGCATGCTGGAGCATGCCGGCATCGAGCTGGACAAGTTCCTGACCGGCTTCGAGCGCGTCCACGACAGCGTGCTGAACAGCGTCGAGGTAATCCGCAATCACCCGCTGCTGCCCGCCAATCTGCCTGTCCACGGCCTCATTATCAGCCCCGAAACCGGTCGACTGGACGTTATCACCGACGGCTACGAATATATCGCGAGCCGGGAACAAGGCAAGACCAGACGCTGATAGGGCGGACCAGGTGCCGCTGAGACCGGATCGCCGCAAGCTACCGCGCGCCGCGATGGGCGGGGCGGCGACGCTTCGCATAGAGGCAGCCGCCGGAGCGCTCCTGCCGCTGCGGCGTTTGGCCGGCGGCGGGACGGCAGGCCAGCGGTGTGGCAGTGCGGCCTCCCCCTTCACTCCCTCTGCCCTTTGGCCCGCGAACGCTCTTTGATCGCTCTTTGCCGTTCCTCAATCACGCCGCTGCGGTCGCGCAAGCGATGCCTGTGGATCAGCTCGGGGTCGCTCATGTCGCTGCTGCGGCACCAAGCCGCCGAGCGTTCTTCGCATATGGCGGCAACCTGCCGGATGAGGCCGGGATCGGTTATCGGCAAATTCATGTCCGCGTAAGGCGCCTCTGCCCGCGTAAGGCTCTCCAGCCGGCACTGCAGCATGCGGCGCAGCCCGGCTGCGTCCAGCCCCAGCGAAGCCGCGGCATCGTCCTGCAAATTCCGAAGGGACGCCTGCACCATTTTGACGGCTCCCGCTACATTGCCCCTGCGGTGATGATACATCGCGACGGCAATCTGTATGAGCGCTACGTACGTGCGGCTATGCGGATCGCGCGGATGCTCCTTCCAGTATTCCTCCATGATTTCATGACATTCGAAAAAATCTCTGCTTCCGTGAAAATGAAACAAATATTCGAGATAAGCGTCAGGATAGCTGAGCATGCGGCGGCAACCTCGATTCGCAATGATTTTATAATGATCACTTTGTGGCAACAATGATGAGTATAGCGGTCTATGAAATCGATTTGCAATTTTATTGTAACCTGTTGATAAGAAAAACGTCTATCGAAGTCTATTCAAGGATGAGCGGGCCTCGGTCCAGCAGTTGTTTTTCTTGGTACAGAAAGTCGCACTTCGCATCATCGCTTTAGCGAAGTTAAACTTTCCGTGCCGAAAAAAAAGATGAAACCGCCGCAAAGTTTTCTCGTATGTATAGTTACGGAGCCGTCTAGGCTCAATATATTATATAGAGTATGGAGGAAAGGGCATGTGGAAAAAACTTTCGATGGTTCTTTTGGCGGGGATGATCGTCTTCTCGTTCTCGTCGCCGGACGTCGCCGACGCGAGAAAATATAGGTCGTCGTCGAAGAGCTACAAATCCGGCGCGACGTCGAATACGACCAACACGAACACGCAAAACCCGTCCAGCAATGCGACCAAAGCCGATCCGGCCGCTTCCAAATCGCCGGCATCCGCGACGAACCAGACAAGAACCGGCTCCGGGTTCGGCGGCGGCCTCATGAAGGGCCTGATGCTCGGCGGCCTGGCCGGGCTGCTGTTCGGCGGTCTGTTCGGAGGCATGGGCTTCCTCGGCAACATTTTGGGCCTCCTGGTCAATGTGCTGGCGATCGTGGTGCTGTTCGTGGTGATCCGCAAAATTTTCGTCTTTTTCCGCGAACGCAAACGGTTGAACGACAATACCCGCCGTTACTAAACGCTGAAAACGGAGTGACATCGACTTGAGACTATCAGAGCAAGAGATCGTCAACGCGATCTGCCTTCATATGGCCGAACGGAAGCAGATTCTCCCGACCCAGGTTCAGGTCGAGATGCTGTGGGACGAGGAGCAAGGCTTCGCCGCGGAAGTTACGGCGCAGGGGCAGATGCAGGAGATTTCCGCCGCAAGCATCCTTGAAGCGATCGAACGTTATTTGCTGAAAGAGCATCAAATGCGGGTGTTCCGCTCGCAGATTCGTCTGGATCTGCAGGACGAGATTATCGCAGATATCGAATAAAATGACGTGCTTAAAGCCCTTGGCGTACCAATGCCAAGGGCTTATTTGGGCCGCGATCGCCCCCTCCTATTAAATTCCATCGCAACTTCGCTATTCTCCCTGCGTTTAATAGAATAGACTTTAGGGAGAAAGAAGGTTGATCGCAATTTGACAAGAAAAAAGTCGCTCATCGTGTCTATGCTCGCCATGCTCGTCTCTTCCGCCGTATTGTCGATATCGCCGGACGCTGTCGCGGCCGCTGACAAAACGACGAAATATCGGGTGTATCAGGATAACAAGCTGCTCACCGAAACGCAGGATTACAAGTCAGCCGAGGCGTATGCGAAGCAGTTCGCGAACAGTCACGTCGAGCAAATCGGCACGCGGGAATGGCTGTGGCACAATTATCCCCGCTACAAAGTATACCAGCACGGCTACAGCACGTCGAAGTGGGAATTCGCCACGCTGGATCAGGCGATCCGCGAGGCTTCCAAATGGAGCAACGCCAGCGTCCGAGATTTGCAGGGCGGCGGCTGGGTGTGGAACAATTACGCCCGCTACCGGCTGTATCAAGGCGACGTGACGCTCGGCTCCTCCTGGGAGTTCGCCACACTGGATCAGGCGAAGCGCGAAGCGGCCAAATGGAGCAACGCGCATATCATCGATCTGAAGGACAACCGCTGGGTATGGGACAACATCCCGCAAGAGGTCAAGGCGAAGCAGCGCGCCTCCGGAAACAAAATATATCAGGTGTACCAAGGTACATATACCCAGGACGGCTGGAGCTTCGCCGCCTTGGAGGAAGCGGTCGGCGAAGCGTTGCGCTGGAGCAATTCCCGAATCGTCCGCACGGATTCCGGCCAAGAGGTGTTCTCGAACGTCAAGAAGTACCGGGTTTATCAGCACGATCATTATTTGGACAGCTTCGTCGCACTCGATGAGGCGATTCGTTATGCGGAGCGGTTTGCGCATTCGAAAATTATTAACGACAGCGCCCCTTCCTCTTACAATCAAATATGGAATAATTATCCTTATTATCAAGTGTACCAGAACGATACTTTGATCGGAGAGTCGACGACGATCGAGGGAGCGCTGAAATTCGCCAGGCAGTACGCGAATTCCTCCATTCGCCGGCTGGACGGCGGGTCTGTCATATGGGACAATATCCGCAAACTGCAGTTTTGGGGCTGGAACGGCAGCTCCAGCGACGCCATGATTCGCAGCCAAGTAACCAATACGGCCGGACTCGACGTCGTGTCGCCGACTTATTTCCAGCTTGCCGACGCTGCGGGCGCGCTTCAGGACAGCTCCAGCCATGAAACGGTCGCTTGGCTGAAGCAGCAAGGATATGCGGTGCACCCGCTCGTCGCCAACCAGTTCGATACGGCCTTGACGACCCAGTTTCTGGCGGACGCCGAGGCGCGCAAGCGTTTCGTCGAAGCGCTCGTCAGCCGGCTGACAGAGCTCGGAGCAGACGGCGTCAATGTCGATTTCGAAAGCGTCGCGGGCAGCGACCGCGCCAATTTCACCCTGTTCATGCAGGAACTTGCCGCAGCGGCGCATGCCAAAGGCTTGCTGGTCTCGGTCGATTTGCCGCGCGGCAGCGCCGCCTGGAACGCCAAAACCGCGTTCGACCACGAGAAGCTGGCCGGCATCGCGGATTATATCATCACGATGACGTACGACCAGCACTGGAAGGGCAGCGCGGAAGCAGGCCCAGTCGCCGGTCTGCAGTGGGTCGAGGAAGGCGTGCGGGAGTTTCTCGCATATGGCATCCCCCGCGACAAGCTGATCATGGGCATCCCGTTCTACGTGCGGGAATGGCAGATCGATTCGTCCGGCAAGCTGGTAAGCAACCGCGCTCTGCTGATGAAGGATTTGCCGGCGCTCATTCTTGAGAAGAACGCCAAGCAGACGTGGGACAGCCGCTTCAATCAATATAAAGTCGAGTATCAGGAAGGCGGCTACACGTACGTATTTTGGCTGGAGGATGAGACAACGGTCAAGGAGCGCATCGCCATTGCCAAGAAATACGAGCTTGCCGGCGTCGCCGCCTGGAGGCTCGGCTACGATTCGGCGGCGCTGTGGCAGACGATGATTCGGGAAAAATAACATAAAAATGTGAGGCCTGGGCAGTCAAGAGCTCGCTTGAGCGCTCAAGGCCGTTAGGCAAGCCCCTCTCGACCGCTCGCGGTTGCGAGGGGCTTTAGCGGTTGGGGCTGTGATCGCAGGGCAGGCTCCCGTCAGCGCCTGTTTCGGCCGCGTTCTGGCGGGACCCCATCGCGGGATAAGATCTTGACGGGGCGCTAATACGCGAAATTTCGCCACGGAATTGAGTTTAGCGCCTCGGCAGGGCGTTATTTTCTCGCGATCGCTCGTTTCGGCCCCAATTGCGGGCTCCGACCGTGAAATAAAGCCTTGCCACGGCGTTATTGCGCGAAATTTCGCCGCGGAATAGAGAGTTTAGCGCCTCGGCAGGACGTTATCCGTAGCGAGGGAGGACCTCCCCTGCTCTCAGGAAGCAAGCTCGCTCCAGCCCCCGTTCAGCCATTTGGCGAATTCGCACCGTGCGCGGCTCCCAGCGCGCGGTGATTTCGCTGCATGACGGCGGTCGGTCGACCACATGCCGTTGTTGTTCCTGAAACTGCTGGCAATGAACGGAATGCTCGATGAAAATATCGATCTGTTGATCCCGCACGACCATTCTGATATAAATGAACCATGGCTAAATAATAGCTTGGATGGAGATGACTTTCGTTGAATGCACAAGACGAACGCTTTTTGATTGATCGGATTTCGCCAGACGGGAAATGGGCTTGCGTGTTTGAGGATGACGGCGAGACGGGGTACTTGTATTTTTGTCCGATGTCCGCTGATGGAAATATGTTAGGCATTGCCGACGCCTTGTGGATTTATAATCAAATTTTACCGCCTATTCAAGAATGTAAAGAAGTGGGCATTGCCTGGTCGGATGACTCCTCAAAGGCTATCCTGATCGTTGACGGCGAAGGCTGGGGAATGATTGATTTGTCATCCAAAAGAAAGCTGACCGCTCCCAGAGAAGATAACTGCATCGTTTCGATCCCGTTTTCGATTTGGGAAGAAGGAATTCCGGCCGACCTGGGAGAACCGCTTTGCTTGGAAGTGCATCATTGATTGCAAGTTCTGTAAAATTCCAGGAAGGAGTCCTAATTATTGCATTTATACTATAAAGACGAAAACCTCGGCGAAATAAAAGACGACTATACAGCCGACGGCTTTTGGTTGTACGGGGAGATTATACCGAACGATCACCTCGAAAAATTCAGAAGCTTTTTTAATGCATTGGTGGACGAAGAAAATGAATTCCAGGAAGACCGGTATGACGAAGATTGGTTGAATGAGGATAACTGGTTCATCATTGACAACGCCGGATTAAAGAGAGGAATTATCGTTCCCGCCGTCTATGAAGATGGCTCTTTCAATTGGAGATGGAGATAATAATATCCCAATTTATGGGGAAAAGACCGAAGCTGACGCTCCGGTCTTTGTTTTGCGGCTTTATGACATTGCGGGTTTGCAGGTTTGCGGGTTGGCAGCTTTGCGGCAATACAGCTTTGCAGCAATACAGCCTTACGGCTTGCCGTCTTGGCGACCTTCAACGCCCCATGCCGCCGTCTGCGATCAGCCCGTAATACAGCGTCGGCTGGCGCATCAGCACGAGGTCCTTGCGCCGGACGGGATTGGTCGGATACGGGGTGTCCAGGTTCGACGTATCGATGTCCAGTACGGCGATGCCGGAGCCGGCAGGCACGATTGCCTCGCGGCGCGGGAAGCGGAATGTCTCCGGTCCGAAAATACCGCTTTTGCCGAATAGGCCGGCCTGCGGGCTCTCTGGATTGGCAAATGCCCAATAGACGTTGTTCTCGCCTGCTCTCGCCCGATGAAGATGCCAGTGATGCGGGTCGGCGCCCGTCGGGATCGGGTAATTGTGCCGAATGCCGGTTCCGGCATGTCCTTGCGGGACGGGCTCCCGCGCCATGGACGGGCAGACGATCAGGTCGCAGCCGAGCAGCGCCAGCACGCGGCCCGCTTCCGGGAACAGGGCGTCGCGGCCGATCAGCAGGCCAACCCGGCCGACCGGCAGGTCGAAGACGGCCCAATCGCTGCCGGCCGACGCCCATGCCCGGTCCTTGCCGCTTACATGAATTTGCCGATAGGTACCGACAAGCCCTTCCGGCCCTGTCAGCACGGCGGTGTTGTACAGCCGGTCCCCGTCCGATTCTACTAGGCCGGCGACAATGTACGTCCGGTAGCGGATCGACAGCGCGATCAGCGCTTCGGTCGACGGGCCGGGCACCGGTTCACCCCCTTGGCCCGCATAGGGGCCGCTCACGGACAGCTCGGGAAAGACAACCAGCTCCGCCTGACGGCCAGCGGCTTCGGCGAGGTATGTCTCCATTGTCTGCAAATTCGCCTGCACGTCATCGGACGACTCGCACTGCACGACGGCAATGCGCGAAGCCCGGCCCGGCGGAAGCGGCGATTTTCCGTACAGTCCGAAGAAATCAAGCGGATTCCACAAATAGGAATCAAGCAGCAGCTGCTGGTACAGCTCCGGCCGCCGGTCGGCAAGCCGATCTCCTTCCCCTGCCCGCTTGTTCCGGGCACGTTCCGGATCGATCGTCCCGTAAGCGATGCCGTCCCCTTCGTCGATCGCCACCTGTACGCTTCCGTCCGGGTCGATGATGCAGCTGCCGCCGCTGAATTGAACGGTTCTCTCCCAGCCCCAGCGATTGCTCTCGATGACGTAGCAGCCGTTCTCGAACGCGCGGGTGATCCAGTACGGAGCCGGCGTCCGCTCGTCGAGCCAGTTGCTGATATGGCAGATGACGTCGGCGCCCTGCAGCGCCGCGAGACGCGCCGTCTCAATGTAATGAATGTCCATGCAGACGAGCAGCGCGATGCGGCCGATCGGCGTATCGAACACGTCGTGCCGGTCGCCTGACGCCGCCCATTTCGGTTCGGAAATGTACGGATGCGTTTTGCGGTGTTTGCCGACGACGCCTTCAGGGCCGATCAGCACGGCGGTGTTGTAGTAGACGTTCGTCACCGGATCGACTTCGGGCATGCCGATGACGATATAGCAATCGCAGCGGGCGGCCAAACCGGCAAAACGGTCTGTCGTCGGTCCCGGCACCGGCTCGACGAACGGCGCCACCTCGGCCCGGTCGTACCAGCAATAGCCCGTCGTACCCATCTCCGGCGTGACAATAAGCCTGGCTCCGTTCCGGGCGGCCTCTTCGACCAGCTCGCACAAGCGGCTTATATTCCGCTCCTTCTCGAACTGCCGCGGCTCGAACTGTACGGTCGCCGCTTGAAACGAAAAGCTGTTCATTCCGGCGATCCCCCCTTGTCGTCGATATACGCGTACGTCTTCTCAATCTTCGCCACCAACGAATAGTACGTATCGACCATGTTGCCGACGTGCAGCTTGCCGATCTGCGTCAACGCTTGATACGCCTCCCACTTGTCCCAACCGAGCTCGATCATCCAGTCGATCAACTCCGCATAAGCGATTCGGGCGGCGTCCTCCATCGGGCGGGCGCTGCCGACGACCATCAGCTCGTCCTTGCTCTCGATGCGCGGCCAGCGTATCGCCTTCCCTTTGATCAGCTCGAATTTCAGCGTCACCTTAGCCGATATTTCCAGCGCGACTCCGCACAGCTCCCCGTCGCCCTGCCCGGCGTGGCAGTCCCCGGTGAAAAAATAAGCGCCGGGAACCCGTACGGGCAAATAGACGATGTTGCCCGGCTTTGTATCCGGCACGTCCATGTTGCCGCCGTGATCGGCGGGCGTCAGCGCGGACACCGCTTCAAGCTCGGGAGCGGTGCCGATCGTGCCGAGAAACGGGCGCCACGGGAACGACAGCCGGGGATTCGCCGTGAGCCGGCCGTTTTCCAGCTTGTAGATGAACACTTTCTCCGGGAGCGGCTCATGCAGCATCCGCGTGACCGCGGTGGCCGTCAGTCCGCCGAAGCCCGGTTTATGGACGCTGACCGCCCAGTCCCGCGCCGGCTCGATGTCGAGAATATGAACGGCCAGCGTATCGCCCGGCTCGGCGCCTTCCACCCAAATCGGCCCGGTCTGCGGGTTCAGATAGTCCCCGAGCAGCTCGGACGGAACGTCGGAATCGCTAGTAATCCGATTTTCAAACGCGTCTTTCGTATGAATGACGACGGCTTCGCCCGGCTTCACCTTGGCGATCGGCTCCAAATACCGGCTGAATACGTAGCTGTGCGCTCCAGGCTGGCGAATTTCTTGCATCTTCGGTCTCCCCTTTCGACATTTCCGTTCGCAGCTTGCCTATTCTATACATACGTCTATACCGCCAAATATTGCTTGATGCTGTCGTAATCGGCGATGTCCCCCTCCGTCAGCTCGCCGACAATGCTTCCTTTATCCATCGCGTAGCAGCGGCCCGACAGCTGCTGGATCAGCCCGATATGCTGCTCGACGAACAGCACGGTCAGCCCCGTTTCGCGGTTGATCCGCTTCAAGATGTCGCTGATGTGAACGATAATGCTTGGCTGGATGCCCTCCGACGGCTCGTCCAGAAGCAGCAGCTCCGGCCGGCCGACCAGCGCCCGGCTGATCGCCAGCATCGCCTGCTCCCCTCCGCTGAGCGTCCCCGCTCTCTGCAAGCGGCGCTCTCTCAGTCGCGGAAAATAATCGTAAACGACGCCGAAATCGAGATTGGGCGACGACTTGTTGATGTCCCGGCCCATTTTCAAATTTTCCTCCACCGTCAATTTCGGAAAAATGCCGTGGCCCTGCGGAACGTACCCGATGCCGCTGCGCGCTCTATCATGGGATTTCATCGCGGAGATGTTCACGCCCTTAAAATGAATGACTCCGGACGTCGCCCGATTCAAGCCGATCAGCGTCTTGACGAACGTGCTTTTGCCGACCCCGTTGCGGCCGATGATCGAGACGATCTCGCCTTGGCCCACATGAATATCGACATTCCGCACGACCGTCACTTTACCGTATCCCGACGTCAGCTTTTCGACCGTAAGCAACCGTTCCGCCTCCTTTTTGCCCATATGTCTTCTTCACATTGCATTACACTTTGCCGAGGTAAATGCGCACCACTTCCTCGTTCGCCTCGATTTCCTCCAGCGTCCCTTCGGCGAACGGCTTGCCGTAATGCAGGACGGAGACGCTTTGCGCGATCCGCCGCACAAACTCCATGTCGTGGTCGATGAAAAGTATCGTGACGCCGGAAGCATTCAGCTGCTTGACCAGCTCGGCCGTAAACTCCGTCTCCTCCGGGCCCATCCCGGCCGCCGGTTCGTCGAGCAATAAGATGCTTGGTTTGGCCGCGAGCGCCATGGCGATCTCCAGCCACTGCTGCTGACCGTGCGACAGATTGCCGACCTGCGGATTGCCGAGCTTGTCGATGCCGACGAACGACAGCAGACGGTCGATTTCCGTCTCGATCTCTTTGCCTTTGACGAAGTTTTGGATGGCGATGCGCATGTTTTCCCGCAGTGTCAGTTCCCCGTATACACCGGGCACCTGCATCTTGATTCCGATGCCCATGCGGGCTCTGCGCCACGTGTTCAGCCTGGTGATATCTTGGCCGCGGAACCAAATTTGCCCTTGCGTCGGCGCGTAGATGCCCATGATCAGCTTGAACACCGTGCTTTTGCCGGCGCCGTTCGGGCCGATCAGGCATCTCAGCTCGCCCGGGCGAACCGTCAGGTCGACGCCGTCCACGGCTTTGAGGCCGCCGAACTGCTTGACGACCTGCCGCAGCTCCAGGATCGGTTCGCCGCCCGGCTGCGCCGCTTTCGCCACCGCCGCCGCTTCAGACCGTAGATTTGCCATGCAGACCCTCCTTCGCGAGCTCGATCGGTTCGCCCGCCCGCTTGCTTTTGCGCTCCAGCAGCCGGTCGATGCCCTCGAACAAAGCCACGACGACGCCCTGCGGCATGAACCGGACGACGAGGAGCAGGCACACCCCTAAAATAACAAGCGCGTATTGGCTCCCGCTCGACGACAAGTATTGGGAGAACCAGCTGTACAGCAGTGTGAACAGCATGGCGGCGGTCAAGCTTTTGCGCCCGCCGGCCGCCACCAGCACGACCGGCAGCGTCGCCGCCGCCAGTCCCATCGTCGACGGGGTGACGTAATTGCCCCATGCGGCGTACAGGATGCCGCCGAGCGAGGCAATCATGCCGCTGAGCGTGAACACCATCGTCTGAATTTTCGGCACGTTGTACCCAAACATTTGGCTGCGGTCCCGATTCTCGCGAACCGCCAGCAGCGCATACCCCCATTTGGAGGCGACGAGGTAACGGAGCAGCAAGTAGGTAACGAGCAGCAGCACGAATACCAGGTAGTAGAAGCTTTTGCCGGTGAAAGCCACAAGATTGTCCCCGAAGCCAAGGTGGAGCGTCGGAATGCCGTTGATCCCGTTATACCCCCCGAGCGGTACGGAGCCGATCTTCCATTCCGCCCCAGCCGTCTGCGCCATGAACGTCTCCAGCACGAGCGTCACGCACAGCGTAATGAGGCCGACGAACACATCATTGACGCCGCCGTAAAACATCAGGTAGCCCAAGATCCAGGCGACCAATCCGCCGATCGCCACCCCGGCGAGCATCGCGGGCAGCGTTAACGACAGCTCGTTGACGTTCAAAAACAAAATCGCGTACGTATAGCCCCCGACGCCGAAAAAGATCGTTTGGCCGAAGCTGAAGATGCCCGTTTTGCCCCAAATAAGCGCCAAGGATAGCGACAAAAACACCATGACGAGGAAGTTGGCGACATTAACGACCTTGTAAGCCGACGCGACGAGCGGAATGCACGCCAGAAAGGCGAACATCAGCACGGCGGTCGCATTTTCCGCATTGAACCGGATCTTCATGTGATTACCTCCCCCGAAGCCATTTTTTCTCGACGAGTCCCGAGAAGCCGAGCGGGAATACGCGAATGAACAAAATGGCCACAAGCAATAGCCCCAGCTTGCCGATGAGCGTCCCGTACAGCATCGACAGCGTGCTGTTGACAGCCGATAAAGCGCCGCCCGACAATACCGTGCCGACCAGCGGGTTCGCTCCGCCGACGATGACGGTCACGAAGCTTTGCATAATGAAGCTGGAGCCGAAGGTCGGCGAAATCGACATCGTCGGCGCGAACAAGCCTCCCGTCAAGCCGGCGAACGCCGACCCGATCATGAAGGTGATCGTGTACATGCCGGAGGTGTTCGTGCCGAGACTTTGCGCCACCGCGCGGTTTTGCATCGTGGCCCGCGAACGAAGGCCAAAGTTCGTATGCATGAATAGCCAATACATCATCAGCAGCAGCGCCAAGGCGCAGACGAACAGCACGATGCGGTAATACGAGTAGGCGCTGCCGTCTACAGTGAAGGAGCCGAGGGGCGTCGAGACGCCCTGCAGCGACGGCCCCATCAAAATAAGCATCCCTTGGCCAAGAATGAGGCTGATGCCCCACGTCGCTACCACCGAATCGAGCGGCCGGTTGTACAGGTGCCGGACGATCAGCCGGTCCACGATGAGCCCGAATACGCCGACCGCAGCTGCCGCCCCGGCGATGGCGATCGGCAGCGGTACGCCAGCGCGCGCCAGCAGCGTCGTGATGTACGCGCCGAGCATGATGAACTCGCCGTGGGCCAGGTTGACGATGCCCATCATGCCGAAGATGATGGCCAGGCCCAGCGCCGACAAGACGAGAAAAGCAAAGGAGTCCATCAGTTGATAGGCGATGTTCATCGCGTCAGATAGGATATTCATAGCTTCGCCTCCTGGCTGCTACTCCAGCGGAGTGTACTGTTTGTTGTCCGCCTTTTGGGTCAGATCGACACCCTTCTCGCTGGAAAGCCAATCCGCCGCGATCGCATCGTATTTTTCCGGGAAGGTGATCGTATGCTTCTCGTCCGCATGGGCGAGATAGACATCGCGAATCGTATGATGCGTCTTCGGATCGATCGTCACCTTGCCGGCCGGGCCGTCAAACGAAATGCCGCTCTCCAGCGCCGCGATGACCGCTTCCTTCTCAACGGTGCCCGCTTTTCGGACTGCTTCGGCCCACAGATGAATGCCCGTATACTGCGCTTCCGCCTCCATGCCGACATAGGGCTCGTCAGGATATTTGGCGCGCCACTTCTCGACGAAGCTCTTGGCCTGCGGTGTATCGAGCTCCTCCATGAACGTGGCCGTTACGTACATATTCGCCAGCGCCGGCGGCTGGAACCGCTTGTGCTCGTACGCCTGCGCCATGTTGACCGTGGTCGCCATCGGCAGCCCCTTAATGCCTGACTTGGCCCACTGCTCGTAAAAGGAGGACTGCGGCGTTCCGACGAGCAGCGTCACGAGCACGTCCGGCTTCGCCTGCTGGATTTTGCTGATCGTGCTGCTGAACTGTGAGACGCTGAGCGGAATGAATTCTTCGCCGACGACTTCACCGCCGAAGTCCTGAGCAGCCTTGCGGACCCACTGCGCGGAAATTTGCCCGAAATTGTAGTCTGCCGCGATCGTATAAATTTTCGGCCCGTGCTGCTCGATCATCGATTTGATCAGCGGAACGACTTGATGCTCCGGCACCGCGCCGGTCGCGAACGTGTATTTGCTGGCGACGCCTCCTTCGTACTGGTTGTTATAGAAGTACAGCATTTTGTTCTGCTCCATGATCGGACGGATCGCCTCGCGGGACGCGCTGGAAAATCCGCCCATGACGACGTCGACCTGATCGTCCAGAATAAGCTTTCGCGCCATCTCCTGGTAACGCTGATTGTCCGACTGCGTATCCGGGGCGACCATCTCAAGCTGCCGGCCGAGCAGGCCGCCGCCCGCGTTGATCTCTTCGATCGCGAGCTCCGCCGCGTGATACTTCTGAATGCCGACGAGCGCGAAGTCGCCGGAGCGGTCCTCCAGCACGCCGACCTTGATCGGCCCCTCCCCACTACCGCCCGAACCGGCGGTTCCCGGCTCCGCATTGCCGCATGCCGCCGCGATCGCCAGCACGGCCGGGATAAGTACTGCAGCGAGTCGTTTGCTAGTCTTCGTCCAAGCCAGTTGCGAATAACGTTTCATCGATCTGCTTCCTCCTTCTGAATGTGCCGCTCTCTCTTTCTTACTTTCCGAAATGTATGCCGTCTGCCGGCTAAGCCCGTCTGCTTGACCCCCCCTTGCGGTTTTATCGCAGTCCGCCCATTGGTCAGACCAATCCGAGCCGAAGAAGCCGGTTCGAGCCGCATTCCCCATACATTCGCAGCGCGAAGCGGCGGATTGGTCTGACCAATATAGCCAAAAAAAATAATTTGGACAATGCAGCAGACCGCTCTTTCGCCCTTCTGATCAGACCGATTGATTGATAGCTAGCGTCATGTATTGTTACACAATGTAATGAAATCAACCAAATCATTGGTCTGACCAATCGGATAAACCGTATTATAGCACCGCTTTTTGGATTTGAATAGTCCTTTTGTGTAATTTTATTTTACATAATGTAATTATATATTACATTTTAGGTTACGATTTAGTTCAAATTTAAGAAGCAGATGAGGATTGTTCAATATCTGCAGCGCAGACGAAACGGAGGGGCACGGTGAGTCAGGAAGCAGCAAAGGGCGGCGCGATGCGGTGTTGGAGCGGCACGACTGCCGAGCGGGGCGATGTGCAGCCGCATAAGCGGCACGAGGCGGCGTTGGAGCTACATGGCACGGAGCGGCGCGTTGCCGAACGGAGCGACACGGCCGCACGGAGCGGCACATTGCCGCGCAGAGCGACGCGGGCCGCATGCGGCGGCACATTGCCGCGCAGAGCGACGCGGGCCGCATGCGGCGGCACATTGCCGCGC